>JAOZMB010000007.1 GCA_029934515.1 Bacteroidales bacterium | reverse complement strand
ATAAAAAGAAAATTGATGAGATTACTAATATCACCAGTAAGACCAAAGATTACATAAAAAACATACTCGGTTTATAGTTGTTCAACTTTGATAAAATTCAAAAAACAGTAACTACAAAATGGTATATTAAATCTATTATTTTCTTAAAGGTTTTATAAACACTGTCTATTTACCAAAAACTTTATAATCAGAATTTTTTAACTATAATTAATATCCAATGAAAAATTTAGTTCCAATAATCTTAATTTTTGTAATATCTTACAACGTATATTCGCAGGACAGAAAGATAAAAAAGATTGAAAGTTTATACATGGAAGAAGACTGGCAAAATTGTAAAAACAAAGCTGAAAAATATTTAGAAAAGAATAAAAAAAATCCAGTGCTGTATTTTTATTCTGGTTTTTCTTATTTTAATATTTATCTAAATTCAAGTGATAAGAAAAAGAACAGTTTATTAAAATCGGCAGCCAAAGCTATACAAAAAGGTGTAAAATATGACAAGTCTGGAGATATTCATAAAAAATTTGAAGAGATAAGTAATAAAATGCAAAATACATTAAAAATAGTTGCAGATTCTTTATACGATAAAGGCAAAAATTCTAAAACTTATTATCAATATCTTGTGAGAATATATAAAGATACAACACAGCAATATCGCGAATTATGTATGAAAAAACCAAGTATTAGTTCAAAAATTGTAGCAGATATTAAAAGCGGAAAAATAAACGTAACAGATGAAAATGGACTTAAACAAGGAAAATGGACTAAAATATATAAAAACGGAAAAGTTGCATACGAGGTTTTTTTTAAGGACAATAAACCTATCGGAGAATACATACGTTATAATGAAAGCGGAAGAATTAGTGTTTTGCTTAACTATGATGAAACTGGTTATGCGCGAGCAAGTCTGTATGATAATGCTGGTAAAGAAATTGCAAAAGGTTTCTATAAAGGAAAAGAAAAAGACAGTGTTTGGATATATTTTGAAGATAATAAAAATATAAGTAAAAAACATCACAAAAAAGACCTATTACACGGAAATCAACTTGAAAATAAAACAATTATAAGAAAAGAACATTACAAAAAAAATCTGTTACACGGAAAGCAACAAATTTATTACAAAGACGGCAAAATTTATGATGAAAAATATTGGGTGAACGGTGTAGAACATGGAGAATGGAAAAAATATTATAAAAATGGAAATCTCAGACTAAAAGCAAAAATTGTAAACGGTAAACTGAACGGAACAATGATAAGATATTATTCTAACGGTGGTGTGGAAGTTATCGGTTTTTACAAAGATGACAAACCAGAGAAAGAATGGAAATATTTTTCGACAAAAGGAAAAAAACAAATTATTAAGTATAAAAACGGACTACCAGAGAACTATGACGAAATAGAAAAAAAACAATCTGATAACTATAAAAAAACTCTTGAAATGAGTAAATACCTTGTTGACCCTTCAAATTATAGAAGCAATCCAGAAGAATATATGCGGAGAAGTGGTAGATAAATTATTAGAAATTTTAATATTATAATAATGGCTGAAATTTATAAAGGAGTAAAATTTGAACTCGAACAAGATATTAATAAAATTCCTTATCATAAGGATTTGCAATTATTGAAATCTTGGTGTGATAATTTTTACAAAAATAATTTAGCTCCGCAAAGTTCAGGTGGATTTGCAGGAAATTTAAGTTTCAGAACAACAAAAGGCTCTGATGAATTTATTATAACAGCAAGCGGTACGGAATTGAACAATAGAATGACAGATAAAGATTTTGTTTTGGTAAAAAAATGCAACATAAAAAACAACAAAGTAGTAGCACGTGGAACGAAAAAACCATCATCTGAAACTCTTTTGCATTATGCAATTTACAAAAAATTCCATAAAATAAATGCCGTTTTTCACGGACATTCTTCTAAAATATTATCAATCGGAAAAGAAAAAAATATTCCAACAACATCAAAAGAATTACCATACGGAACAACTACATTAATTGATGCTGTAATGGAAATCATTGAAAACGAAAAATTTATAATAATGAAAAATCACGGTTTTATTTCGATAGCTGATAACATGAACGAGGCTGGTTTGAATGTTGAGAATTTGTAATAATATTTAATGTTGAGAAAATTAAATCATCAATCTTCTCAACATATCAAGTGCTTTCGAACTCGCTATACGAATATTTATATCCCTCTGTTTTCCGAATATATATTTTTTTGCAACTGTTTTTTCCGCATACGCAACCGCTATCCAAGTCGTGCCTACTGGTTTACCGTCCCTGCTACCTCCTGGTCCAGCAATCCCCGAAACAGATATTGCATAATCACTGCCGTAAAGTCTCCTTATTCCGTTTGCCATTTCTATAACTGTCTGTTTACTAACGGCTCCGTGTTTTATTAATGTATCTTTTTTAACACCAAGAATTTGTTCTTTAATATCATTTGAATAAGCAACAACACCACCAATAAAGTATTTTGAACTTCCAGAAACAGATGTTATAAGTCGAGATATATTACCACCCGTACAGCTTTCCGCTACAGCAAGAGTTTCTTGTTTATCTATCAGAATATCACCAATAGCTTCATGCAAAAAAACATTGCCGTATCCAAAAATTGCTTCACCTATAATTTTTTTTAATTTTTCAATTTCATTATCAATATTTTTTTTTCCATCATTTTTATTTTCCGAAACACAACTTAACCTCAGTTGCATTCGTTCTGGTGAAGGCAAATATGCTAATTTTAAACTCTTCGGCAATTGTTCTTTCCACTGCGAAAGTTGTTCGGCAAGCGAAGACTCTGATATACCAAATGTTTGAATAGTCTTGTGAATCACATTCGAAGTGTTAAAATGTTGCTCTAACAATGGTATTATTTTTTCGGTCATCATTGCTTTCATTTCAAAAGGAACAGCCGGCATTGAAATTATTACAGTATCATTTTTTGAGAACCACATTCCAGCAGCAGTTCCGTTTTCGTTACGAATTACATTACAATTTTTTGGAACTTTTGCTTGCTCTATGTTACGTTTGTTATATTTAAGACTTCGTTTTTCAATAAAATTTTTCACATCTTTTAACACATCTAAATTTGTAATAAGCTCTGTATCAAAATATTCAGTGAGAGTTTTTTTTGTAATATCATCATCTGTTGGACCAAGTCCACCAGTAATTAGAACAAGTTCCGAAGATTTAATCGCACTATCAAGTGTCTCAAAAATATGTTCTTTACTGTCGGCAATCGAAGTTATTTGTCTTACGCTGATGCCAATATTATTTAATTGTTTTGCTATCCAAGCTGAGTTAGTATCAATAGTTTGACCTATCAATAATTCATCGCCGATTGTAATTATTTCTGAAAACATACTTGTACAATATTAGATTATTTATAAAAATAAAAATATAAAAATATAAAAATTTGCCAAAAATATAAAAATATATTGATATATTCTTTTTTATTTATTTTATTATCAATATTTAAAATAATATCTTTGTAAAATTTTTTTTGATAGACATTTAAAATATGACAATGATATTTATATTTTAATTATAAAATTAAACTCATCTATATGTTACAAATTATTTTTATTTCTGTTACAATTTTATCTTTTGGAATACTGTTTTGGAGTTTTTCAAAAGTCTTCAAAATTATCAATATTTTGAAAAAACCGTATTCTATTTCAAACACAGCAGAGAGAATAAAGATGACTTTGAAAGTTGTTTTTGGACAGAATAAGATTTTAAGATTTCCAATAATAGGTTTAATGCACGCTTTATTATTTTGGGGTTTTTTATTTATTCTTTTTGGTTCTGGCGAAATGTTGGTAGATGGAATTCTGGGTTTGCCTTTCGATTCAGACACATCAAATGACCGTATATTTGGATTTCTTGGTTATATTTACGATTTTATTATGGCTGCTGGCGATATTGCTGGTTTTATGATTCTTATTTTTGTTATTGTCTTTTTTATAAGACGAAATTTTATGAAAATAAAAAGATTCTCTGGTAATGAATTAAGACACAAAGACCATAAAGACGCATCGATAGCTTTGTTAATCATTATGATACTTATGATAACTTTGCTTGGAATGAATGCTGGTTATATTGCAAACTCAGGTAGCGAAGGTATTTTTCCGATAAGTTCTTTTTTGGCAAAATTTATTCCAGCAGAGTCAGCACACAGTTTTGAACTAATAAATTGGTGGTTTCATATTATTTTTATTTTCTTTTTTGCAAATTATCTACCTTATTCGAAACATTTTCATGTTTTTATGTCGGCTCCTAATGTATATTTTTCGAGAACTGAACCTCTTACAAAAATGAACAAATTGGAAAGTGTAACAACAGAAGTAAAATTAATGCTCGACCCAAACGCCGAACCACCTCCGATGGACGATGACATAGAAATTGAACGTTTCGGAATGAAAGACGTAGAAGACGGGACTTGGAAAAATTATATAGACGCGCTTGCATGTACACAATGCGGAAGATGTACATCGGTTTGTCCAGCAAATAAAACTGGGAAAAAATTGTCGCCACGCAAGATTGTATTAGATTATCGTAGAAGGATGGAAGAAAAAGCTGATATGATTATAAAGGAAGGAAAATCTTATGATGACGGAAAATCATTATATAGTGATTATACAACTTATGAAGAAATTTGGGCTTGTACAACTTGCAATGCTTGCGCACAGGAATGTCCTATAAATATCGACCAGCCTTCGATGATTTTAGAAATGAGAAGATATATTTTCATGGAAGAATCGGCGGCACCTTCGCTGATAAATGCAATGTCAACTAATATCGAAAATAACGGAGCGCCATGGAAATACTCAACAGCAGACAGATTAAAATGGGCAGATAAATTGTATCTCAACGATGACAAAAAAACTGAAATAAACGTACCTCTTGCGGCAGATAAATTTGCGAAAGGACGAGTTGCTGAATATCTTTTTTGGGTTGGTTCGACTGGTTGTTATGATGAAGGAGGAATTAGAATTTCACAAAATTTTGTGAAAATTCTTGAACACTGTGGAATTGATTATGCCGTTCTTGGGACAGAAGAAAGTGATTCCGGAGATAATGCAAAACGTGCAGGAAACGAGTTCTTATTTCAGATGCAGGCGATGATGAATATTGAAATAATGAACAAATACGGTGTAAAAAAAATAGTAACATGCGACCCACATGATTTTAATACATTAAAAAATGAATATTGCGAACTCAACGGAAATTATGAAGTAATACATCACACACAATTAATTTCGGAACTTATTAAGAAAGGAAAATTAGAAATTGATATTAATATTTTTGCTCAAAAGAATATAACATTTCATGACCCTTGTTATCTTGGAAGAGGAAACGGAGAATACGAAGCTCCTCGTTTTGTACTGAAACGATTAAGCAATAATTTTAAGGATATGAAACATTGCAAAAGTAGTTCGTTGTGTTGTGGAGCAGGAGGGACACAAATGTTTAAAGAATCTGAAAAAGGTGATTCCGAAATTTATGAAATGAAAACAGAAGAAGCATTAGAAACAAAACCAGATATTATTGCAACAGCATGTCCGATGTGCATGACAATGATAACAGATGGAATAAAAATGAAAGATAAAGAAAATGATATTCAAGTGATGGATATTGCTGAAATTATTGTTAAATCGTTAAAAATTTAATATATAATTCACACAAAAATGAGAAGAATAAAAAGTGAGCCTTGGCGGATTCGAACCGCCGACCTCTTGCCTGTCAAGCAAGCGTTCTAAACCAACTGAACTAAAGGCTCCATTCTTTATTTGGAACGGCAAAAGTGTAATCTTTTATTTTTATAAACAAATTTTTTTTTTGAAAATAAAAATTAACATAAGTACATCTGACGAAATAAAGTTCAAAAAATTAGTAAAATTTATTATTATAAATAATTCTTAATTTATAGAAACATGGATACAAGATTAAAAAAATACATTCCAAAAATTATTACTTTTACAGTATTACTTGCAATTGTTGGTACAGTTCTTTTTTCAACAGTTATTCAACAATATTATTTCAAAACATTTCCTTTTATTTTTATTATTTTTATAACTGTTTCAATAATTGTACATTCAATAATGCTTAAAGCTGATAAAAAAACACCAATCAAGTTTAACACAGCTTTTATGCTTGGGTTTATTATTAAGTTGTTTACTTATATAATTTATTCTGGTATTATTTTATATTTTGATAAAACAAATATTAAATCTTTTATCATAACAATTATGACTCTTTATATTTGTTATACAATATTTAATATAAAACAAATATTAACAGATGTTAAGAGTGGTTAGTGGTTAGTGGTTAGTTTCTATTTGTTAGAACGATTAAAATTCACTATTTTCAAAATAGTAATTTGTTTGCTCTAAATAGATGTTAAGAAATAATTTATATATAGAGCAAAGTTATAAATAACCGAGAATTTATTTAACAATTGTAATATATTCTGATTCAGCTTGTATAATTTCTTTTGTTTGTGTTTTGCTAACAAAAGCAATTATTTCGCAGTTCGCTGGTATCCATTCTTCATTTGCTGTTATTGTATAATTTTTTATAACAACGTCTCCTGCAACAAGCGATGATGCTATTTTTTCTCCAAATGTATTTGTAACAGCTGTCCTTAGTAAATGATTGTGAACATAGTTTTCCACATAAGATGGCGATGGTATTTCATAATCTTTTTGAGGAGATATTATATTATTTTCTGCCAAATAAACAGTAAGATTAATATCTTCTTGTATTATTGTTCTGCTTTCAGAAGTTACTTTAATACTAATTTCTTTTGTTGTTTCGTTGTAAGCGCTTTCTATTTTTATTGTCAAATCGGGAGGCAATGCAAACAAAACATCAACAGCCTGTCGCCACTCATTTTTCCCAAGTACAATTTTTTCATTAAATTCAATTCTATTTACTGTTCCGTTAGGCAGTGCAGATATTTCAAAATGTTCGCTTAATTCTGTTCCAGTCTCTGTTCTATAATCTGCCAGATATCCGTGTGCCGAGTCGGGAACAGCAAAAGAACCTACATGAATAGCCAACGGAATAATATGTTCGCAATAATCATTTTTAATTTCATGTAAAATTCGAGATGCCTTCGGACAATTCCCGCATGTATGTCCAGTATAATCTTCCACAAGAATTTTCCTTATCGGATTAATATCATCTTCACCACATGTATTTGTTCTCTCTTTCAGTGGGTTATCTATTTCATCACACGAAAAAATAGAAACAAACAATAAAATAATTGGTAATATTTTTAATATTTTCATTTGTTTAATTTAAAATTTGTTTTTAGAATGAGCTTGTTATACTTAAAGTAAAGCCGTTAGATGCAGGAACATTCCTACAAACACCACCAACACATAAAATTCCTTCTCGTTGTTTGCCGTAGGCGAGTTGTATTCTGTTTGTTCCTTTTGTATAACCAGCAGTTATATTAAAATAATGTATTTTATAATCATCATCTGGATTGCCATAATTATATTGGTCATAAACAGCTATAAACCAATGCGGAGAATAACTATATTCAAGCATAATCATAGCCCAATTTTTTTTGTCTCCTTCTGTAAACAATGCTTCGCTTTCGAACCGGATAGCATGTTTTGATGATAATTTGTAAGTTATATCAATTATACCGATATTAGATTTTATTGTACCATAACCACTCAAACCCTGAATTACATCTTTGTTATATGATGCGAGCATATATGTTAATGAAAATTTAAAACTACGACTGATTTTTTTTTGTATTTCAATATTAAAATCTCTAAAATATAATCTGTCTCCTATCGCAAAAAAATCCGAAGTATAGCCGTCGAGGTTTAAAATATTAACAGACGTATCTGCTACAATTGCTTCTGTTTTAATACTGTTTATCTGCGAAAAATTAATACTTAAACTTGTGCCATATTTTCCTCCTATTGCACTGTTTCTTTTAAATTTATAAAAAAATTCAGCATTCATTCCAATCTGTCCATTTGGTTGAGTTGCAAATGGATACATTGCCGCAAAGGCATAAGTATGTGTTTTTGCAATAGCTGGAAGATAATTAATATGTAAATCATTTATTATTGCATATCTATCAGAACGGAAGCTCATATTGTCTAATCGCAATAGACCAAACAAAAAACCTATTCCTTTTTTCGACCACGAAGCATTTATCATCAGTGCGTTGCCGTCCTTGAAAATAAGATTATTATCAGACGAAGGGTCGTTTATTTTATGTACAAATTCAGATGATATATTAAAACCAGACCTTGCAATTGTAAATCGTCCAGAATAAGCTCCAACATTTTCTGGCAAATTATAAACCGGACTAAGATTTTCCTGATATTTACTTACAAAACTTCCTCCTATATTAACCTTTGTTTTTTTATCTGATAGTTTTTTAAATAAATTATTAAAAGAAATTTCTGTATCCAGACCTCGCACAATTCCAGTTCCGTACTCAAAATATTTTTTTTGTTTTCCAATAAAACCAGTAATTTTTATTCCGTCAATTGGTTTATATCTTAATCTTACGCCGTCCAGAGCGTTATCATATCCGAGTGCTTTGTCTTCATAGGCACGCAATATAAGCCCGTTTCCGAATTGTTCGTAGAAGTTTCCAACTGTAAATTCCAATTCATTTGCTTTGTATGATGCGTATCTGTATGCAATTCCTTGACCATTATATTCTTCGCTGTAACCGAGCAGAGTATTAAGATATGCTTCATATCTAACTCCCGCCGAAAATTTTCCTTTCGTATAATTGATATTTGCATAAGCATTAGCTCTCATCTTCTCTGGAACATCAGGAGCACCAATAATTGTATCTTTCTTGTAGGTTTGCATATTTATTTCAAAATTTCCGCTTACGTTACCGTAATCTTTATCCACTTCCTGAGCATACATAAAATTTGTAAAAAATAATACAAAAGATAATAAATATATTTTCATAAATAAAAAATTTAATTGTTTGATAATTTTAAAGTATAACCTTTATGTCCTTTCTGACTATCTGGGAAAAGATTAATTTTTTTGCGAAGACTTTTATTCTTTTTAACAATATCATTAGAGTGGAAAAGAGAACTATTGTGATTATCTTTTTTGACAGATAATATTTCTATCTTTTTTTCTAAGTCAAATAATTGTTTTTGTAATTCAGAATTTTCTTTTAATAATTTAGCATAATTAGATTCTAATTCTACATATTTCTTTTGTAGAACAAAATAATATTTAATATTATTATATACTTTTTTTATCAAAATCATGGCACAAAGTTAATAATATTTAATATTATTGCAAATAATTTCATATTTTTAATAATAAATAGTATCGTCCTGTGTAGTTACTTTTTTTTATTAAAGAAAAAAATATAATTTTGCAAGAAAAATATCAACCAAAAAGGTGCAACAAACACAGACATTGTAATGAGATAACTGTTGTTGTATAAAAATATCTGAAATAAAATGAAAATTATTATAGAAAATTTAGGCCCTATAAAAAAATTTGATTTTGATATTAATAAAGATTTTCATATTATATATGGGAAAAATAATATTGGAAAATCGTATGCAATAAGTGCTATTTATATTCTTTTAAAATATTTAGTAATTGAACCAATACGTTTAGAATCTTTTTTAATATTCAAATTCTTAATAGGTGAGAATAAAGAGAAATCACAAGATGTTGAAAAATTAATTTTAAATATTGAAAATAAAATAAGAGAACAAAAAAATAGAGAGTTTTCAATCAATAAAATATCTGAAAATATTTTAATTTCAACAATAAAAGAATCATATCTTCCAGAGATTACAAAAAGTTTTAAGAATTCATTTTCAAATTTTGAGAACCTTAAAAACAAACTAAATACAAATGATTTTTCAATAAAAATATTGCTTTCTGAATTTCAATTCACAATTAAGTTATCAAAAAATAATGAACTATTTATAAGCAGTTTACAATTTGTTAGAAAAACATCAATAAGGATAATCAGTACAAATCGGAAAACTGTTGAAAAAGAAGATAAAAATGTTATATATGTTAATAAATCAGGGTTTAATAAAGAAAAACTTCAATCAGAAATAATTCAAGTTATATATAGTCAAGCACAATTATCAATAAATAATCTGCGACAACAAATTGATGAAATTTATTTTTTGCCTGCATCTCGTTCAGGACTTTATCAAGCAATGAATATTTTTAGCTCAGTTTTTGCAAAATTATCGCAAATAAGACATCTTGTAAATAGTCAAATAGATATTCCTGCACTATCAGAACCTGTTTCTGATTATTTTCTCAAACTATCTACAATAAAACTTACAAAATCAAAAGATAAATATTCAGCAATAGCATCAGCAATAGAAAACGAAATACTTAAAGGTAAAGTTATTTTTAATAATGAAACAAAAAAAATTGAGTATATTGATAAAAAATCAAAATTGACACTTGATTTATCAGAGACATCTTCAATGGTTTCCGAAATATCACCTATTGTTGCTTATTTGAAATATGTAATAAATGAAAAAAATGAAAAAAATGAGACTTTTGATTTTCTGAATATATTTTCTCGGCAACAAAAACAAAATATTAAATCAAAAAAATTAATTTTTATAGAAGAACCAGAAGCTCATTTACACCCTAAAATTCAAGTAAGACTAATTGATTTTTTTGCTAAATTGATAAATCTTAATATCAAAATAATACTAACAACCCATAGCGATTTTATTTCAAATAAAATAACAAATTTAATTCTTGCTAAAGAATTAAAACATTATATAATTTCAAGTTATCATTTGGTAATGAAAAAAGGTGGAAGTGTAGATTCGGGTGATATGAAAGCGACAGAAGAAGGAATAGAAGATTATAATTTTTTAGATCTTGCAGAAGAATTATATGAAGAGCGTATTAATTTGTCTAATACTGAAAATGAATAATATGATTATAAAAATTATAAAGTGCTTAATGTCAGTAATTTATTTCTTTTATTTACTTTTTTAGATATGAATAATAAACAAATCCTAGATAGAACAACAGATTTCGATACTCGTTACATCATTAATTCAGATGCTCGTTTAGTATATGATCAATTGAAAAAATTATTATACAAAGATAAGCTGTATGATTTTTTTGCGGAACCTTTAAAATTAAGAAAAAATCAAACTAAATGGTTAATAAATGATAAAAGTAAATATATAAAATTTACAGATTGTTCAAACAAAGAACAAAGTATTATTAAGAATAAAATTGAGACTAAAATAAATCTTTTAAATAATTTTATTTCTGATTTTAAAGATAAAAATTACAGGCTTGCAAAGCTAATAAAAAATTGTATGGAAATACCAGATAAATCGTGTATTTATTATTCAAAAAATAATGATAAGCTTGTAATTATTCTGTGGGGACATATTTTAGATAACTCAAAAATAAAAAGAGGTATTTTAAAACGAATAGTGCCAAAATATGTAAAAGTTATTTTTGATGTAAGATGCAAAAATAATAATTTGCCTGCAAAAAATATTATTATTGATTTTGAATTTAATAATAAAAAAATTTCAAATATCTCTGATGATAAAGGTATTATTATTATTAATTCAATAAAAGAAGGAACTTTAATTGATGCCAATTATTTTCATAAAACAAAAGATGTAAAAATAAATACTTTTAGAATTTATGAAGAAAGTAGGTATCTTCTTGAAATAGATCGCGCTACTGACATAGTAATTATTATTAAAGATAAAACAGGAAAAATTTGTACTAATATTCCAGTAACTGTAAAATACCAAGAAAATATTAAAGCATTAAAGTCTAATTCCAACGGACAGATAGAATTAAATAATGTTTTATTAGGAGAAGAAATTAAACTAACTATTGAAGATGAAAATATTATAACAAAAAATTTAGTTATAATTCCTAAACATAAACAAAACGAATATTCAATTATAATAAAAGGTAAAACAAAAATATTTGAGCGAGTTAATATAATTAAAAATCTTTTTAAAAATAAAAAATTAAAAAAAATAAAGGCACGAGTTGCATTGGTATTAGACAAAACAGGCTCTATGAGTGCAGAATATAGTACAGGACAAGTGCAAAAAATTTTAAATAAAACTCTTCCTATTGCTTTTGAACTTAACAATGAAAAAAAATTAGACGTTTGGGCTTTTGATTCGGTATCATACAGACTTCCACAAGCAAACGAAAAAGGATACAAAACATATATAGAACGAGAAGTAATGCAAAAGTTTAATAATAAAATCTCTGGTTGGAATAAAGAAACTGTTGTAATGAGAGATGTTATAAAAAAATATTACGAAGAAGATAAAACGAAAATACCAGTTTACATTATTTTTATTAGTGATGGTGGAGTGATGGACGACAAGGGAGAAGATTCCATCGAATTTTTACTGAAAAATAATATTGATAAACAAATTTTTTGGCAATTCGTAGGAATAGGTAGGAGTTCGTATGGTATATTAGAAAACTTAACAACAAACAATTCAGATTTCTTTTGGTACGATGATATAGAAAAAATTAAAGACGAAAAACTTTATTCTGATATTATTAATAATAAATTTACTAAATGGTATAAAAATCTTAAATAATCAAAAATTTCAATAAAACAATAGGGCAGACACATCAAAAACAAATCATATTAATGTTATTTGTTATGTTTTAAAACAATTAAAATTCAATATTTTGAAAATAGTAATTCCTTGATTTTCAGCACTTAAATATTTTGATGCGTATGCCTTATGTCTATTTGTTATAAAAATATATAATTTTATTCTTCTGATATATTACTTCGTAAATGTATGTTGTGGTCTTAGTAAATCGTTAATAATTTTTACTGGATTAAATGTTGTTATCGGTACTTCAACAAATATTGTGTTCCATTCAGACATTGCACCGTTCCATAATCCGGGTAATTCCTGTGCTTTTAGTTCTTTCCCGTCTTTTGATTTGTAAGCAATAAAACCAGTTTCACGGTCAATAAAATCATTCAAATTAAAACTATTGCCTTTATAGTCTTTTACGGCTGTAATTAAATCAACTGGATTGAAGTGAGTAGCTTTTTTTATAATATCGATTTTTTCTGGATTTTCGGGTTCAATCTGTGCACTTTCTATAATTTGCAACGATTCCGAACCACTCTCTTTTTTTACTATAAAAGGGCCTCCACCTGGTTCGCCTTCATTTCTTACCATTCCACAAACTCTAAGTGGACGGTTGAGCTTTGCTAACAAATAATCTCTCTTTTCACAATTTTTTTTTCGCAAAAAATTATTATCTGGTTCAAATTGAAAAGATTTTTTTAAGAACAAAAAAACTTCGTCCAACTGGTCTTTATCGCAAGACTTTTTTAATTTTTTGATATAATCATAAATTTTATTTCGCTTGTTAATAAGCAAACCAGCAAGTGCTTTTTTATACATGTATGTATCGGCTTTCAATCTGTCTGGGACAACATTATCTATATTTTTTATGAAAATAATATCTGCCTCAATATCGTTAAGGTTCTCTATCAAAGCACCGTGACCACCTGGTCGAAAAAGAATTGAACCATCGTGTCTGAAAGGACGGTTTTGCATGTCCACTGCGATAGTGTCAGTAGATGGTTTTTGTTCTGAATAAGAAATATCAAATTTTACATTGAATTTATTTTCATATTCTGGTAAAATATTTTTTATATGCTCTTCAAAAATTGTTTTATGTTCCGCCGAAACAGTGAAATGAATATAAACCTCACCGCTGGAGTTTCCATAATTTGCGCCCTCTGTTAAATGCTCTTCCACAGGTGTGCGCGATTTATCATAATATTTATGAAATTTTAACAATCCCTTTGGCAGTTTACCGTAATTTAGTCCAGAATCAGTCAGCAAGTATTCCAAAATTTTCACAAAATCTTTATCCATATTTATTCCATTTTTTTTGCAAATACTTTTTAAATCCTTGTAAAAAGCAAAGTTTTTTAAATTTTTAAAGAAAAATCCAGTAGAATTAAACCCAGTATCTTTTGGTGGTTTATCATTTCCATTGTCATTCTTCATAAATTCAAATAATATCTTAAACATACGACTTGCTGCCCCCGAAGCGGGAACGAATTTTACAATTTTTTCGGTTGTAAGTGCTTTCTCGTATAATTTTATGTATTCAGAAATCTGCTCGTTGTTGAGTTTAACAATTCCTTTTTCGTAGGTCGCTGGAGCGATAATATTAGCAAAAGGAAACCCTTTTTTGAAATTTTCTATCTGTTTTTCAACGGTTTGTATTTCTATACATTTGTCTTTGAATTGTTGCTGGTCTTTTCTTGTAAACATTTTATTATTATAATATTTGTAATATAAACAAGTACAAATGTAAAATAATTTAATTTAATTACAATAAAATAAATATTTTGTTTCTATTTTGCAAACTTGAAAATTAATAAACAAACTATTAATAAAAATAAATTCTGTAAATTTTCCGCTGATGACAACAACCTGAAAAGCTTGTTGTATGTTAAAAAAAAAATACCAATATTTAGGTATTGTGATTTTGATTATTTTATATAAATTTGCATTCTATTTTAATTTAATCTAAATAAAAATGAAAATTACTAAAGATACTAAAATTTCTAATATAATAAAGGAAAATAAAAATGCAATTGATGTAATTGCAACAATAAACAAGAGCTTCAGGAAATTAAAAAATCCTTTTTTACGAAAATTGTTTGCACCAAGAGTTAGTGTTAAAGATGCAGCAAAAATCGGCAGAACTACTGGTAATGAGATACTTAAGAAATTAGAAGAAATTGGGTTTGAAGTAGAATACAACAAAAAAACAGATAATAAAAATAATATAAAAATAAATAAAATGAAATACAAAAAAGTTATAACTTTAGATGTTCGTCCTATTCTTAATTTAGGAACAGACCCTTATCATGCAATAATGAGTTCTTTAAGAACGATGAAAAACGAAGAAACATTATTAATTATTAATTCGTTTGAACCTGTTCCTTTGTTAAATAAACTACAAAAGAAAGGATATATTTACGAAGTGAAACGTTTGGAAGAGAATGTTGTACACACTTATTTAACACAAGGTAAAGTAATTCCAAAAAAAGATAAGAATAAAGTAAATGAAGTTGTTAAACTTAGTTTTGAGGAATTAGAAATAAAATTCAAAGGTAAAATGAACGAGCTTGATGTGCGACCACTTGAGATGCCACTTCCTATGGTAACAATTCTTCAGGAGGTTGAAAAAATAAGCGATGACGAGGCTTTGTATGTACACCACAAAAAATTGCCGCAATATCTTTTGCCAGAATTGGAAACTCGAAATTTCATTTACGCATCGAAAGAAATTGATGATGGTAATATTAAATTTATAATTTATAAAAACAAAAAATAATGAAAGCAGGATTAAGTACAAAAAATGCACCATCGCCTAATGTCGTTTTACCGCATTATGCTTTCGGTGCAATTGCATTTTTGGTTGCATCTGTTTTGCTGTTTTTTACGGCAGGTGATATAATTAACTCATACTTAGGCGGGAGGATACTTGGAGTTGCACATATTCTGATACTTGGGTGGATAACAATGATAATATTCGGAGCTTTGTATCAACTAATTCCGGTTGTAATGGAGGTACGGCTTTTTAGCGAAATTCTGGCTCATATTAGTTTATATTCTCTTATTTTAGGAACAATTTTTTTATATTGGAGTTTTTGGGATTCATACATTAGTACCGATTTAAGCATGGAGATAGGAGGAACGGCTATTTTTATTTCAGTAATATTATTTGTTGTAAATGCCTTGATGAGTGCACAAAAAACGAAACAAAAAACTATTGAAAATACTTTTATAATTACATCGGCTTTTTGGTTGCTCTTTACTGTTTCGCTTGGAATATTAATTGTTCTGAATGTTTTTTATAAATTTATAGACAAAAATAATCTTGAATTATTGAAAATACATGTAAATTCTGGAATTATAGGTTGGTTTATGATGCTTGTAATTGGTGTTGGTAGCAAACTTTTACCAATGTTTTTTATTGCTCACAAATTAAATCGAAACTATCTCAGGATTTCTTATATTTTAACAAATTTCGGACATCTCGCATTAGCTGTGTCATTATATTTTTTTCCTAATAAATATTTACTCACTGTTATTGCTTTGACAATAATTTCAGGAATATTATTTTTTGTGAAATACAACTACGATGCCTATAAAATGCGATTAAGAAAGAAATTAGACGTAGGTATGAAGCTTACTGTTGTTGCATTTTTATTTCTTTTTTTAACAATAATTTCTGGTTTTTTGTCAATAATAAAACCAGATTTTTTAGAAAAAATACATATTAGTATTAATATAATTTACGGAATAAGTTTAATTCTTGGATTTCTTACTTCATTAATACTTGGTCAGATGTACAAAACTTTACCATTTATAATTTGGTTAAAAAAATATGGCAATAAAGTGGGTAAATTTAAAGTCCCGATGCCAGCTGATTTATATTCAAAAAAAGTAGCAAATTTACATTATTATTCATTTGTGGTAGCTATTGTATTAATTTTGATTGGTATAATTACAAAAATCGAAATGGTTGTTCAAATAAGTGCAGTGGCTTTTGTGATAACTGCTAGCTTATACGGATACAATACATTTAAAATAATATTTCATAAAGAAAAACTTGAAAAAAACGATGAATAAATTGTTCATATTTTTATGATTATGTTAAAAACATAACATATCATAAAAAACTAACAACTAAAAACTAAAAATTAAAAATTAAAAACTAAAAACTAATATGTTAGAGAATTTATCAAAAACGGAGCAGAAGATTTTAGAAAACATAAAGACTGTAATGGATCCAGAGGTGGAGATAAATATTGTTGATCTTGGGTTGATTTATAATATTAATCATAACGAAATCGACAAAAAAATACATGTAACGATGACTTTATCAGCGCGTGGATGTCCAGTTGGAGATGCAATTATTATGCACGTTGAGACAGTTGTAAAAGCAAATTGGAAAGATTATGAAGTAACTGTTGAACTTACTTGGGAACCAGAATGGACTCCTTCATTAATAACGGAAGAAGGAAAAAAAACACTTAATTTGTAATTAACTTTTGTGTATATATAAACTGTCGGCGTGGTTTTAAGCCACTCCGACAGTAATTTATGAATAGTCAAAGTCATAATCAAATATTTATTCCATAGCGCCTATCATATCTTCAGGACGTACCCATTCGTCGAACTGTTTGTTTGTTAAAAGACCAAGTTTTATTGCTGCTTCACGTAAAGAAGAGTTTTCTTTGTGTGCAGTTTTTGCAATTTTAGCTGCTTTTTCGTAACCTATTTTTGTATTCAGTGCAGTTACAAGCATAAGAGAATTTTCAAGGTTCTCTTTTATTACAATATAGTTTGGCTCAATACCAACAGCAAGCTTGTCGTTAAACGAAACACAAGCATCGCCAAGCAGACGTGCAGATTGCAAAAAATTATATATCATCATTGGTTTGAAGACATTAAGTTCGAAATGTCCCTGCATACCTCCTACTGTAATTGCAGCATCGTTACCTATAATTTGTGAACAAACCATTGTAATTGCTTCTACTTGTGTTGGATTTACTTTTCCGGGCATAATTGAAGAACCGGGTTCGTTTGCTGGGATTATCATTTCGCCGATTCCACTTCTGGGGCCTGATGCCATTACACGTATATCATTTGCTATTTTCATAACACTTACGGCAGTAGTTTTTAAAGCTCCAGATGCCTCAACGATTGCATCATGTGCTGCAAGTCCTTCGAATTTATTTTCTCCTGAAATAAATGGCAAATTAGTTAAATCAGATATTTTTTTAGCTACAAGTTCAGAATATCCTTTTGGTGTGTTTATTCCTGTGCCTACGGCTGTTCCGCCAAGTGCAAGATTAGACAAATGAGCGAGTGTATTCTTTATTGTTTTAAGTGAAAAATTTAATTGAGACACATAACCAGAAAACTCTTGACCAACAGTCAGTGGTGTAGCATCCATCCAATGCGTTCTTCCTATTTTAACTACATTTTTAAATGCTTTTGCTTTAGCATCAAGAGTATCTCTCAACTTTTCGATTCCCGGTATTGTGGTCTCAATAAGCATTTTATAAGCCGAAATGTGCATAGCTGTAGGGAAAGTATCGTTTGATGATTGTGATTTATTAACATCATCATTTGGATGAATAAATTTATCACCTTTTCCAAGTTTGCCACCATTCAATACATGAGACCTGTTTGATATAACTTCATTAACGTTCATATTTGACTGTGTTCCTGAGCCAGTCTGCCATATCACTAACGGAAATTGACAATAAAGTTCTCCAGCAATAATCTCATCACATGTTTGTTCTATAAGTTTCATCTTTTCATCACTTAACACTCCGAGTTCGTTATTTGTCTGTGCGGCAGCCTTTTTAAGATAACCAAATGCTCTTATAATTTCTTTCGGCATTGAAGCTGGGTTCCCGATTTTGAAGTTCTCTACAGAACGTTGAGTCTGCGCACCCCAATACTTATCAGAAGGAACTTTTACATCTCCCATAGTATCATGTTCAATTCTATAATCCATAGTTTTAATTTTTTGTTTAAAGAATTTTTACAAATGTAATTATTTTTAAATTTATATCAATTATAAAACAAAAAATTCAACTAAAATGTTTTAATATCAGAATAATTTTATTTAATCAATAAAGATTATTCGTATTGCTTTAAAAATGAAAGATAAATTTCAATAATTAAAAAATCAATGAATTAATAAGTTAAATAATTAGAAATCAATAAATTAATAATAAAATATATTAAATATAAAAACTATTACATCTTAATAAAATGTTAAATATTAACTGTTCTCCAAGTTTTTTATGAACAAAATCTAATTTAATGTTTTACAACATTTTTTCAGCAAATATAGATAGCTGTTTATAAATTCAATAAAATTAATCTATTTTTTCTATTCTTAATATTTTTATGATTGGGTATATTAGTTCTGTTATTTTATTTAGCTCTGCATTTCCTGAATGTAAAGTTCCATCACTCAGCAATTTAAAAAGTGTATAAATTTCACTCCATTCTCCTTTATTTCCTTCTATCATTTTTGATTATTTTTGAGATTATTTTTTTCCCTGTTGCTTGGATTGCAGGAATTGCTACTGAATTTCCAAATTGTTTATATGCTTGTGCATCTGAAACGGGAATAATAAAATCATCAGAGAAGCCTTGAAGCCTTGCCCATTCTCTTGGTGTCATTCTTCGCCATCCTTCACGGTTTACTTTTCCTATAATTTTTGTAACAGGTGTAAAATCTGTTAATCTACAATCAATAACTATATTACGTTCTCTTCCCATTCCACCTACAACAATTGCATTTGCACATTTATCATCATCAATTATTTCATAACCGAAACCGTTTCCTTTCTCTTCGTGTCTCTTCTTATGAGCTTTCATTGTGCTTAAATATTGTGTTGATAAATAATATTTTGTAGATACAACATTTTTTTCTTTTACATCTGCAAATGTTATTTTTTTATTTATCGGTTTTGGATATTCAAAACTGTCAATTCGCTGGTCGCTACTAAAACCAACAATAAAAATTCTTTCTCTATTCTGTGGAACTCCAAAATTTTTAGCATTAATTATTTCTGGCTCAGGAACGAAATAATTTAGGTCTTCTTCTAATGTTTTAAGTATTGTTTTTAATGTTTTTCCTTTGTCATGATTTCGTAAACCTTTAACATTTTCAAGAAAAAAAGCTTTGGGTTGTTTTTCTTTAATTATCCTTGCAATATCAAAAAAAAGTGTTCCTCTTGTTTCATAAAAACCTTTTCTCCGACCAGCTATTGAAAAAGATTGACAAGGAAAACCAGCACATAAAATATCATGTTCTGGAATTTTTTTTGCTTCTATTTTTGTTATATCACCAAATGGAACTTCACCAAAATTTTTGTCATAAGTAACACATGCATATTTGTCAATTTCAGATGAAAAAACACATTTGCCACCAAGATTTTGCATCGCAATTCGGAAACCACCTATACCAGCAAATAAATCTATAAATGTAAATTTTGTTCTTTTTTTTTGGGGAAAAGGTATATCAAATTTTATTTTTTTATCTTGTTTAATTGTCATTAGTTTTTAAATCTAAAATTTTTCTTTATTCTGTCCATATCTCTTTTATCTGCTTTTTGTTTTAGGTCTTCGCGTTTATCGTGATGTTTTTTCCCTCGTGCTATTGCAATTTCAACTTTCGCAAGTCCTCTATTATTAATAAAAAGTCTGGTAGGCACTATTGTTAGTGCTGTTGTTTTTACTTTTTTTTCTAATTTTTTTATTTCCCGTTTTGTCAGCAATAGTTTTCTTTCTCGTTTTGGGTCATGGTTGTTGTATGTGCTGTGTGTATATTCAGCGATGTGCATTTTTACCCAAATTTCAATAACATCATTTTTTCTAATCATTGGTCTCAAAAAACAAAAACCATCATTTATGCTTGCTTTGCCTGCTCGAATAGATTTTATCTCAGTTCCGTAAAGTTCAATTCCTGCGACAAACCTGTCACTTAGTTCGTAATCACGTCTTGCCTTTTTATTTTTTATATTTATTATATTCGACATTTTAATAATAATTTATTTTTATAACTATATTGTTTAAACAATACTTATATTGTATTGTGAGAACAAAGATAGTAAAAAAATTATAACATTTGATATTATTTTTTTCTGTTTTCCAAAATTTTATATATTTATATAATTTTTTGATTACTTTTGTAAAAAAAAATCAAATTTTTATATTATGAAACACATAGTTTTTATTTTTATTTTTATTCCAATAATTATATTTGGACAAAAAAAACATACTGATTTTTGGAAGAACGGAAATAAAAAAAGCGAAGGAATAATGATTAATAATAAGAAGCACGATTTATGGAAATTTTGGAAAAAAAGTGGTAAAATATTTCTTGAAACAGAATATTACCTCGATACAATAAACGGCTGTCTTACATATTATTATATCAATGGAAAAAAAGAAAACGAAGCTTTTTTTGTTAAAGGAATACAACATGGCTCGTTCAAGGAATGGTATAGAAACGGGACTTTAAAAATTGATGGTTATTACAAGAATGGTAAAAAAGATAGTATTTGGAAATATTTTTATCCAGATATGAAACCAAAATTTGTCAAAGAATATAACAATAATATAGAGAAACTTTTGTTGTTTGTTGATATTACAAATGATACTTTAATATTAAACGGTGATGGTTACTTTAAATCTTTTTATGAAAATAAAAAAATAAGTTCAGAAGGTAAATACATTAACGGACTAAAAGATTCTGTTTGGGTAAGATATTTTGAAAACGGAATTGAACAATCAAAAGGAACATACGCAAAAGGTATAAAAACAGGAAGATGGATAAGTAAATATGAAAATGGAAACAAAGCATCAATAATGAACTACGAGAACGGTATAAATATTAAATATTATACAAATGGCAAAAAAATGATGCAAGAAAAATTGAAAAAAGGTAAAAGAGATAGCATCAGAACACTTTGGTACGAAAATGAAAATATAAATATAACTGGAAGATATATAGATGGTAAAAAAGAAGGTTTGCATTCGTCTTTTTTTGAGGACGGCAAAAAAAATGCAGATATTAATTTCAAAAATAATATGAGAAACGGAGAAGCAAATTGGTACAAAAGAAGTGGAGAACTTGATATTACTGGAAATTTTGTTAATGATGTAATGCACGGAACATGGACTTATTGGCAAACAACAGAAATACATGGCAAAAAATATACAATAAAAGGAAATCAAGGTGAATATGTAAACGGAAAAATGAACGGAACATGGACTTATTGGTATCCTATGAAGCAAATTTGGAAAACTGGTAATTTTATTGATAATAAAAAAGAAGGAGAATGGATAGTTTATTATGAAAATGGAAATATATTTTATAAAGGAAAATATAAAAATAATAAAGAAGAAGGAGAATGGATATCGTACTTCGAAAACGGAAACATACAAACAAAAGGCTCGTTTGTAAACGGAAAAATGGATAAACTCTGGGAAGAATGGTATAAAAACGGAAAATTAAAATATAAAATTAATTATAAAGAAAATTTAAAAAACGGATTATCAATATATTGGAACGAAAGAGGAATAAAAGAAAAAATAGAAGGATTCAAAGAAGGAATCAAAAACGGCAGATATGAAACTTATTATTCAGACGGAAGTGTAGATGAATCTGGTTTTTTTACGGAAGGTAAAAAAACAGGTGTATGGAAAAAAACAAGAAATAGAATGCCAGTATATATGGAAGAATACAAAAACGGAAGGAGACACGGTAAAGTTAAAATATGGCATGAAACAGGAAAATTAAAATCAATAACAAATTATTACGAAGGGAAAAAAAACGGACTTATGACAATATATGACAGATACGGAAAATTAACATATAAGGCTGAATACAGAAAAAATTCTATTGTAAAATTAATTTATAACAAAAAAACCAGATAAAAACATTTTGCAGAAATATCATAAATATTAGATTTAAAAAGTTTGGCAAGTTCCGAAAAAAAATATTTGCAACTTGCCAAATTTTATAATTTAATTACTAACATTTCTAATCATAAAATGCAGTCTATTTAGAACATTTACTTCGCTTGTGCCGTCATCGAAGTCGAGGAATAAAAGATTTAATTTAGGAAACATTTCTTTCATTTTCTTCTCTACTCCTTTTGAAACTATATGATTGGCAATGCAACCAAAAGGCTGAACACAGACAACATTATCAATGCCCTGCTCAGAAAAAGATGAAATCTCTGCTGGAATAAGCCAACCTTCGCCGAACTGATTCGCAAGATTGATTATCTCTGATGCCTTTTTTGCTACATGACGTATATTGTGAAAAGGTGAATAATAACGAAATTTCTTTAAAATACGATTTGTCCTTCTGATATGTTTATTGGCAAGCTGTTCGAGAAACAATAAATAAATATCAGATATCTCGGCTTTGAAAAGATTATTTTTTTTGTTTGCCTTAATATTTACAAACTCCTGAGTAAAAAAACTCAAAAGAGGAGGAACAATAACTTCAACACCATGCTCGATAAGCCAATCGACAATAAATTGATGACCAAAAGAATTATATTTAATATAAATTTCGCCAACAAGACCTATCTTTGGATAAAATTTGTCATTAACTTTAACTTGATTAAAATCCGAAACCGCTTTTTTAATCAAATTGTATAAACCATTTATATCCTGACGAAGAGCAAGTTGTTTGGCATTTTCTTCATAAATTTCAACAAGTTTACGGCTATCGCCTTTATTTATTTCTCTAACAACTGTTGAATAAAAAAGCTTTTGCAACGAATCAGCAAAAATTATTACTACAAATGTTATTGGCAAAAGTTTTTTCCAATCTACTTCAAAACCCGGCTGTGGATTAAGAGTCTTCCCAGCAGTTCCTATCGAAACAACTGGAATATTTGCATAACCAGAAGCAATCATTCCTTTTTTTATTAAAGATAAATAAGAAGAAGCCCTGCACTGACCACCAGTCTGCGTTATGGCAATAGCAATCTGGTCGCTGTCGTATTCACCCTCGTGAAGAAATTTTAAAATATCACCAACAATAACAGTAGCTGGATAACAAATTTCATTATTCGCATACCGCAAACCATACTGAACAGATTGCTTTGTTGGTTTGGGTAAGACCTTTAATTTGTAGCCAGCAATCTGAAACAAAATAGGTATAAAATTAGAATAAAAATCAGCAAAATACGGCGCAATAATTATTCTTTCTTTGTCTTTCTTTCCAAAAACTGCTGTTG
This sequence comes from Bacteroidales bacterium, assembly GCA_029934515.1. Lineage (GTDB taxonomy): Bacteria > Bacteroidota > Bacteroidia > Bacteroidales > JAADGE01 > JAOZMB01. Next base: position 27,876 of record JAOZMB010000007.1, on the reverse strand, counting down.
AAATTCTTTCTTTCCCTGTATATTTGAAGCTGTTATCTCTGATTTTTAGAGCCTCAAGCATAGAACGAAGTCGCAATCTAACCGAGCCAGTACTTGTTATTTCATCAACTCTTATCAAAGTGAAATTTTTTCCACCAGCTTCCAGAATATCAACACACTCATCAATAACCAAAGAATCTGGTCCACAACCAAATGAATTTAATAGAACAAACTGAATATTATCGTCCTGCTCGGCAACCCACTGGGCGGCACTGTAAATTCTGTTCGGAAACGACCATTGCGAAATAACATGCAAATTGCTAATATCCTGTTTTTTTGGTAAAGGCACAACGTCTTCCGTCACCACATCTACACCGAAACCAGTAAGTATATTTGGGGTTTTATGGTTTATCAAAGGGTCGGCATGATAAGGTCGTCCCGCAAGAACAACCAGCATTCTTTTGTGTTTCAAGGAGTTAGCAATAATTTCTGCTCCTCGTTCTGAAATCTTATTTTTATAATTTTTATATTCTTTATTAGCTTTCTCAAAAGCAGATTTAAAAATCCCACGTCCAACGCCAAGTTTTTTAAGATAAGAATAACATGCTTTTTCTAATAATTTTTTATTATTTAAATTAACAACTGGCGAGTTAACAGGAATATTATAATTTCTTTCTGGGTTCATAGAACTTTTGATAACCTCCGAATAACTGCTCACAATAGGACAATTAAAATTATTATCAGACTTCTCGTATTCGTTGGTTTCGTATATAACAGTAGGATAAAAAATACGGTCTACATCTCTTTGGCACAAATCATAAATGTGTCCGTGAACGATTTTTGCAGGAAAACAAATACTATCAGACATCACTGTACCTTTTCCTTTTTCGTAAAGCGAAACAGTAGAAGGCGATGATAGTTCGACTTCAATTCCGCAGTTAATAAATAATGTATTCCAAAAAGGAAAGTTCTCAAAAATATTCAAAACACGAGGAATTCCAATTTTTTTTATCTTAATATTTTTGTTCACAATCTGAGCTTTATGCGGTCTGTTAAATATAAAATTAATTTTCTCATCATAAAAATTAATGCCTTGTTCTGTCTGCGTTCCTTTATTGGAAAATATTTTTTCGCATTTATTTCCAGAATAAAAAATACTGTTCTTTCTTTTCTGTTTTTCTTTATTTTGAGAGTTATTAATAAAAGTAAAACGTGTAACTGTGCATAAATTTTCACAACCTTTGCAGATTATTTGTTTTGTTTTAAAATTGTCCAGACTGTCAAGTTTATCGAGACCAATAAATGAAGAATTGCTTATCCGTTTATAATCTTCTGCTCGTCCAGGACGCAATGCTACATTATTTTTTTGATTTTTAAGATATTCAGTTCTCGCTACTCGTGCCGCACCGTATGCTCCCATTTGTTCTGGAATATCTGTACAAATAACTTTTTTTCCTATATGGTCTTCCAGCGCCTTTTGAACAGAAGCATTTTTGAATGTTCCTCCTTGTACGACAACATTTTCGCCCAGCACTTTTATGTCTTTTATTTTAAGGACTTTATAAAGCGCATTTTTTATAACCGAAATTGACAGTCCGCCAGCAATATCATTTACGCTTGCGTTTTCGCGAAGTGACTGTTTTACTTTTGAGTTCATAAAAACAGTGCATCTTGTTCCCAAGTCGCATGGTGCTTGCGAGTTGCATGCAATATCAGCAAAATCAGCAACTTTATGTCCCATCGATTTTCCGAAAGTTTCAATAAACGAACCGCATCCAGCCGAGCATGCTTCATTAAGTTCTATTCGTTCTACGGCACCATTTTTAATGAAAATTGCTTTCATATCCTGTCCGCCAATGTCCATTATAAACGATACATCTTTATTGAAATATTTTGCTGCCTCGTAGTGAGCAATCGTTTCAACTATTCCAGTATCTATACCAAAAGCCGCTTTTATTAAGTCTTCGCCATATCCAGTTACGGCTGTTCTTTCTATTAAAATTTCATTTTTTCGTTTTGAATTAGAAATTTTATATTCCAAATTGGTCAATCCTTTTTTTACTGTTTCTATTGGATTTCCGTTATTGTTTGCATAAAAATTAAATAGTAATTCGTTATTTGTTCCAATTAATGAAATTTTTGTTGTTGTGGAACCAGAATCAATGCCAAGAAAAGTAGTTTTATCTTTGTACTCGTCAAGCGGAGTACGTGGAACTTTTGTTTTAACTTTTTCTTTTTTCCATTCCAAAAAATCTTTTTTTGATTGAAATAAAGCTTTTAATCCATTCGATTTTTTACTTGATTTTTTGCTTGCATCATTAATTTTTTGTAATAGATTTTTTGCATTGATTGGTTGTTGCAAATTCTCATTATTTATTGCAGCTCCGTATGCTGGCATAAGTGCTGGATTTTCGGAAATCACAATATCTTCTTTCGACAGTCCTAAGTCTTTTAAAAATGTTTTTAACAATTCTGACATAAAAGTAAATGGGCCTCCTGTGAACATTATTTTTGGTACTATTTCGCTTCCTCTCGCAAGTGTGTTCATCGTCTGTACAACAACTGCATGAAAAACCGATGCCGCTATATCTTCTTTTGCTATCTTTCTGCTCAACAAATTTTGAATATCAGTTTTTGCAAAAACACCACATCTGGAAGCTATTGGATATATTTTTGAATATCCTTTTGAGAGTTCGTTAAACTCTTGTAGTGAAACATTAAGCAGTGATGCTGTCTGGTCGATAAAAGCTCCCGTACCTCCTGCACAACTACCGTTCATTCTAATATCTGGGATTTTATCTTCGTGAAAAAATATCATTTTTGAGTCCTCGCCTCCAATATCAATAAGTGTTTTTACTTGTCGATATTTCTTCTTTACAAGTTCTGTTGCGGCTATAACTTCCTGAATAAAAGGTAATCCAGATTTTTCGGATATTCCCATACCTGCCGAACCAGTTATTGAAATTTTTGTTTTGAAATTGCCTATTTTTTTAATGGCATTTTTAAGTATTTCGGCAACTGTATCATATATACGAGTATTGTGTCGTTTGTATTCCGAAAAAATTATTTTATCTTCGGTATCAATAATAACAGCTTTTGCCGTAGTTGAGCCAATGTCTATTCCCGTTTTTATCATAGAAAATTAGTTGTTAGTTATTAGTTGTTAGTTATTAGTTTCTATTTTCTATTTGTTAGTTTATATTATATGTTATGTTTTTAAAATCATTAAAATTCAATATTTTCAAAATAGTAATTCATTGATTTTCAGCACTTAAATATTTTGATATGTTTATCATATTTTTTATCAAAATATTGCACAAAATTAATAATATTTCATATTATTGCAAATAATTTATTATTATTGAAAATAATTAGTATAGTACCGTGTAGTTACCTACTTTGTAGGTAACCAATAGTAAATTTAATTCTTTTTCTATTTATTTCATGTAGTTGTTTTATAATTTTTTTTATATCTTTGTCGTTATAAGACATATAACATATTGATTATTATCAATAATAAACTTAAAATCAATATTACTATAAATATACGAATATAATTTTAATTTATGATTTTAATAGCGGACAGTGGTTCAACAAAAACAGATTGGCGATTAATCAACCAAGTTGGCAAAATTATTAAATTTAGGTCAGAAGGAATTAATCCTATATTACAGAGCAAAGATGAAATAAGTGAAAATTTAAATAATGATTTCATCTTTGAAAATGCTAAGAATATAAAAAAAGTTTTTTTTTATGGAGCTGGATGTAACAATAAAATATCTAAAAAAAAAATGTTATCTGTTTTTAATAATTTTTTTTTGATAGATACAAAAATATCAATAAATAGCGATTTACTTGCAGCAGCACGTGCAACATGCAATAATAAACTGGGTATTGTATGTATTCTTGGTACAGGTTCTAATTCATGTTTATTCGATGGACAAAAAATAACTGATAATGTTTTGTCGCTTGGTTATGTACTTGATGATAAAGGAGCAGGAAGTGTACTTGGCAGAGAACTTTTAACAGATTATTTTAAACGAAATCTTCCAGAAGATTTAAATATTAAATTTAAAAATAAATATAAATTAAAAAAAGAAAATTTACTGGAAGCAGTTTACAAACAACCATTCCCGAACAGATATCTATCAAGTTTTTCTATTTTTTTGTATGAAAATATAAAACACCAATATATACGTAAATTAATTGTAAAATCGTTCAACGAATTTATTGATTATAATATAGTTAAATATGAAAATTATAAAAATATACCTGTAAACTTTGTTGGTTCTATTGCATATTATTTTAGTAATATATTAAAAGAAGTTACAAGACAAAAAAATATAAATGTAAATTTAATTATAAAAAAACCAATTGAAGCATTAGTAGATTTTCATTTTAAATTTAAAGAAATTAATTAAAAATTTTTAGTCTTAAAACTAACAAATAGAAACTAAGTAATTGTTAAAAAATAACTTTTTGATTTGTTTTTTGTAAAATACTTATTATCAGGTGTAAACTAATTCGTAATTTACTAACAACTAACAACTAACAACTAAAAACTAAAAACTAACAACTAACAACTAACAACTAAAATATATGAAAGTTACCGAGTTACCGTCAAAATATAATGATTTGGAAAAGATGAGTGTTAATGAAATTTTAACAAATATAAACAAAGAAGATGCATTGGTTCATCATGCTGTTGAAAAAGTAATTCCAAAGATAGAACTTTTAGTAGAAAAATTAATTCCAAGAATGAAAAAAGGTGGTAGATTATTTTATCTTGGAGCAGGAACAAGTGGAAGGCTTGGAATTATTGATGCCTCCGAAATTCCGCCTACATACGGCATTCCGCATGGCATAGTTATTGGCTTAATCGCAGGAGGAGATTCGGCAATACGAAAAGCTGTTGAATCTGCTGAAGACGATTATAACGAATCATGGAAAGAATTAAAACAGTTTGGAATAAATGAGAACGATGCAGTTGTTGGAATTGCATCATCTGGAACGACTCCTTATGTCGTCGGCGGACTCGACCATGCGCGACGTAACGGAATATTAACAGCCGGAATAACATGTAATCCAAAACAGAAAATATCAAAAATAGCACAAATAGCTATCGAAACAATAACAGGTCCAGAGTTTGTTACTGGAAGCACAAGAATGAAAGCAGGAACAGCACAAAAACTCGTACTTAACATGATAACAACAAGTTTAATGATTAAACTCGGAAGAGTAAAAGGAAATCGTATGGTTGATATGCAACTTACAAATAATAAACTCGTAGAAAGAGGAACAAAAATGACAGCAGAAGAACTATCCATCACACATGAAACAGCCAAAAGACTTTTACTACTGCACGGCTCAGTAAGAAAAGCTGTTGATAATTATAAATTAAACAATTTGAATTAAAAACAATCAATTAAAATAAATAAATTATGACTATTAAAAATTTTCTTAAACACCTGACAATTATTGTTTTTTGCATATATTCTTTAACTGTTTTCGGTCAATCTTTTTCTGGAAATGTACAGTCGTATTCAAGTGAAGACTTGGGATATGCAAATGTAAATATCTATAAAGACGGCAAACTTGTTGCTAATGTACTGACAGATATAAATGGAGACTTTAAGGTGAAATTAGATACCGGTTCGTATCATTGCGAAATTGTTTATGCTGGCTACAAAAAAATTACAAAAGAAATTGTCGTTCGTAAAGATGAAAAAAATGATTTCAATATGACGATAGATGAAGAAAGTAAATATGTTGGAGTTTTATCTTTAAGTTCAACGAAACGTCATTCTCGTGCTTTGAGATATAGAATGGAAGATTCAGAAGAGACAGAAATAGATATGGATAAAGAATCCAGAGTTGTATATTCAATTGATGATGATTTAGAATATATAGAAGATGAAATTTCAGAACCAAAACGGCGATATGATAAACCAGATAAAAATATATCAATATCAAATATGTGGGGAGGAAAACCAAAAGAAGACAGTGTAGGTTTCGGAAAACTAACAGCTGGAGAAATTAACGATTTCAGTAAGTGGGAACTATGGAATGACCTGTCAAACGGTGAACTAAAAACAATACAAGATAGTTGGAACTTTGCGCCTACGAAAAGATATACAGTTCAGTTAAAAGATAAAATTAACTTGCCTATTGCAAATGCAAAAATCGAAATTATATCAGATGGAAAAGTTGTTTATACAAGCAGAACTGACAATACAGGCAAAGCAGAGTTGTGGGGTAATTTAAAACCAGATACAATAAAAAATGATAAAGATATTTCAATAAAAATAAACTTTAATGGTGAAACAAAAATAATTAATAATGTAAAAAAAATTGATGACGGAATAAATACAATAATATTCGATACAGAATACGAACAAACTCAAGATGTTGATATTGCGATAGTTGTAGATGCAACAGGAAGTATGCAGGATGAGATTGATTATTTAAAATTTGATTTAAATGATGTTATATACAAATCAAAAGCATTTAGTAGTACATTAAATTTTCGTTTTGCAAATATTTTTTATCGTGACAGAGGAGATGCATATTTAGTAAAAAAACAAGATTTTACTAATATTTTGTCGGAATCTACAGCTTATACGAACCAAAATAGTGCCAGAGGAGGAGGCGATTTTCCTGAAGCTGTCGAAGCGGCATTGGATACTGCAATAAACAAATTAAACTGGAACAAAAATACACGTACAAAAATATTATTTTTGGTTCTCGATGCGCCACCACACAACACACCAAGAATTAGAGAAAAAATGATAGAACTTGCTTCGCAGGCAGCTGAAAAAGGAATTAGAATAGTACCAATAACGGGAAGCGGTATAGATAAAAGTACTGAATATTTGATGAGATGTCTTGCATTGGCTACAAACGGAACTTACACATTTTTAAATAATTACAGCTCTATTGGTAATTCTCATATCGAACCGAGTACAGATAATTATAAGGTTGAAATATTAAATAATTTGTTGGTAAGAATAATAAAATCTTATACATACATGCCAGATAAAAAACAACAAATTGCCGATTTAGGTGTTAATCTTCCTGATTCTTTTGTTATTATAAAAAACAATATAGACTCCTTAGATATCGAAAACAAAAACCCTACAGAACCAAATAATTTGAAAGATTCTGTTGAACTTAAATGGAAATTCTATCCAAACCCTACAACTGGAATTATTAATATCGTTTCTAATAAATATATTAAAGAACTGTATATTAGCGATTTAAGTGGTAAAGCTCTAAAAATAATTAAAAATATTAGTTCTGATGAAATTGTTAGAGCTGACATAAGTCAATATGCCTCAGGAATATATTTAATAAGATATCCATTAGGAAAACAATGGATAAGTGGAAAAATAATGCTCGTTCATAATTAACTATTTTATATTCCTTTTTTATTTTAAAATGAATAATTACAAAAAATATATAATATATTCGTTAATTGCTGTTTTGTTAATAATATTTTGGTTTATACAACCGTCAGAACTATTTAAAGATCCTTTCTGTACTGTTATAATTGATAAAAATAACAAGCTACTTGGCGCTCATATTGCAGCCGATGGTCAGTATAGATTTCCTGTAAATGATAAAGTATCTGCAAAGTTCGAAAAATCAATAATTACTTTTGAAGACAAACGTTTTGAATATCATTGGGGATTTGATTTGCCAGCTTTCTTTCGTGCTTTGAAGCAAAATATTGAAAACAGAAAAATTGTAAGCGGAGGCAGTACTTTGACAATGCAGGTAATAAGACTCTCTCGAAGAGGTAAAAAAAGAACATTTACAGAAAAAATTATTGAAATAATACTTGCTATTCGCTTGGAATTTTCTTACTCAAAACCAGAAATACTTGCAATGTATGCTTCACATGCGCCATTTGGAGGTAATGTTGTTGGAATTGATGCAGCTGCATGGAGATATTTTGCAACTTATACAGATAAACTAACATGGGCAGAATCGGCAACTCTTGCTGTTTTACCAAACGCACCGTCTCTTATTTATCCGGGCAAAAATCGAAATAAATTATTGAAAAAAAGAAATAGATTATTAAAAAAACTTTGTGAAGAAGAAATAATTGATAAAGAAACTTATGAGCTTGCACTCGAAGAACCAATACCAGAAAAGCCAAATTCTTTTCCAAATATTGCTCCGCATTTGCTTGCACGAATAAATCTAAAAAACAAAAAATCTGGAATTGTTAAAACAACAATATCATCAGATATACAGGTTCACGTAAATCAAATAATAAAAAAACACAATCGCCGATTATCAGCAAATTATATTAATAATGCTGCCGCAATTGTTGTTGATGTAAAGACTGGAAATGTAGTTACATATACTGGAAATATATCTGATTTTACTGATAATATTAATGGAAATCATGTTGATATGATAACAGCGGAACGAAGTACTGGTAGTATTCTGAAACCGTTTTTGTATGCTTCCATGCTTACTTCTGGTGATATTTTGCCTGATGTTTTGGTTTACGATATTCCTACACGAATAGGAAATTATACCCCCAAAAATTATGGTCGTGGGTATGATGGAGCTGTTCCAGCTCATTTTGCTTTGGCACGTTCTTTAAATATTCCGGCTGTACGTATGTTGCGAAAATATGGTGTAGAACGTTTTTATAATAATCTGGAACGCATAGGAATGTCGAGTTTGCATAATCCTCCTTCACACTATGGTTTGTCGCTTATTCTTGGTGGTTGTGAGACTTCTTTGTGGGAGCTGTCTGGCATTTATGCTTCGATGGCTCGTTCTCTAAATAATTTCTATGACAACGGCGAACGTTATGATAAGAATGATTATAAAAAACCAAATTTTTATTTTAATAATAATTTTAAAGAAGCAGATGAAGTGCCTTGGGTAGATTTAGAAAAAAATTCAGTTCTTAGTGCTTCTGCGTTGTGGCTTACTTTTTATGCAATGCTTGATGTAGAACGTCCTGATAATGATAATAACTGGCGATATTTTGAATCATCAGAACTAATTGCTTGGAAAACAGGAACAAGTTTTGGTTTTCGTGATGCTTGGGCAATTGGAATAACTCCAAAATATGTTGTTGCTGTTTGGGCAGGAAATGCTGATGGAGAGGGTCGTCCTGCTCTGATAGGAATAAAAGCGGCGGCACCTATTTTATTTGATATTTTTAATATATTACCAGATGCGCCAGCATGGTTTAAACATCCTAAATCAGATATGACAGAAATTGAAATATGCAATATGAGTGGATATCCTTCAAATGATATTTGTGTTGATGTAAGAAAAACTTGGGTGCCAAAAACGGAAAAAGGTCTCTCTGTGTGTCCGTATCACAAAATTATTCATCTTGACAAAAATGAAAAATATCGTGTAAATGCTGATTGCGAAGATATTGATAATATTGTTTCAAAGGCTTGGTTTATATTGCCACCGACTGTTGAGAATTATTACAAAACAAAAAATGCAACTTATAAATATCTACCTCCAGTACGTTCAGATTGTATGCAAACGGAAGAGAGTAATGTAAAAAATATGGAGTTGATTTATCCTTTTTATAATTCAAAAATATTTGTTCCGCTTGAACTTGACGGAACAATGGGAAGAACGGTTTTTGAAGCTACGCATCGCAAAAAAAGTTCTACGATTTTTTGGTACATAGACAAAAAACTTATCGGGGAAACTGCCGACATTCATAAAATAGAACTCAGACCAGAACCAGGAGAACACACACTTACAATGGTAGACGAAAATGGAGAAAAATTAATAAGAAAATTTGAAATAATAAAAAGAGACTGATATTTATAAATCCGTGAAAATCCGTATAATCTGCGTTCTTCCATGTTCCTATTATTTGATTCCAAGTAACACCTAATAAAATTAGATTTGGCAAACGAATAATAATTTTTAGTTTTTTAGCACAATTTTTTTTTACAATTTGTAATTAATTCTTTGTTTTGTAATTTACACTTAGAATTTTATAAACTGTTATTTTTTTATTTAACAAAAGTTTTATACATTTGCAAATATAAAAAACGTGTGATTCTATTAATAATCTGACAAGATGGAGCTTCCTATTTTAAAAACCATAAGTATTAGCAATTTTATATTTCATGCAATAATTTCTGTAATATCTTGGTTGATAGTTGAATGGACACGAAAGAGAACAGAAAATATTACTCTCAGGTCTGGCAGATATTTACCTTTGCAGACTGTGTTCTTAAAATTTGAAATTATTTTCGAACCAGTTATTTTAGTGCATATTACAGGAAAATTAATAATGCTCAATCCTATATATTACTCTGCCGTAGCGATTGTTTTGCTTATAATTTTTTTCCCTTGGGTAAGAAGCTATTTAAGTGGAAGAATTATTCTGTTCAGAAGTTTTATAAAATACGGCGAAAAAATTATATTTAAAAAAAGACACGGAAGAGTAATAAAACGTAATAGGCTTGGATTAATAATCATCGCAGATTATGACAGAATTTATGTAAATTACACAAAACTTCTTAAAACTGGATTTACATTACCAGAAAAAGATAATAATGCAAAGTTTAGTTTTATAGAAATAAATGCAAAAAATGTAGAAAATTTTAATGAATTAAAATCAACAATATACGACATTATGATAACAATGCCATACACAGACCATTCTTTTGTTCCAGAGATTTTGCCAGATGAGTCACAAGAAAAAATCACTGCAAAAATACTATTGCACGAGAACTCTGATATTAATGCTGTTGTCAAACTTATACAAAAACAGGATATAAAAATTTCAATTTTGAAATCTAAAAATTAATTTATCTCTTTTATATTTCTTAAATATAGCAGATAATCAAAATTACTGAATACAAAAAAAAATATAATTTAATATAAAAAAATGAACATATTATCGTCTTACGATTTAATAATAGGAGCATCAATTATAGTGATATTGTCTTTTTTTTACAATGCAATTTCACAAAAAACAAATGTTCCTTCTGTTTTGATGTTAATTTTTACTGGACTTGCCATAAAAATAGGAATGCAATATATGAACATTCCGAGTATAGATTTTTTTCCTATTCTTGAAATGCTCGGTATTGTAGGACTTATAATGATTGTGCTTGAAGCCGCACTTGAACTTGAACTTGAAAAAGAAAAATTAGTGCCAATACTAAAAGCATTCTCAATAGCTCTTATCGGATTACTTGTTTCAATTTATGCTGCATCTGAAATTTTATTATATTTTATAAAAGATATGACAAGATTAAGTGCATGGATATATGCAACTCCAATATCAATATTATCAAGTGCAATCATAATACCAAGTGTTGCTGGATTCTCTGGCAAAAAAAAAGAGTTCCATATTTATGAAAGTACGTTCTCTGATATACTTGGAATATTAATTTTTTATTTTCTTACGGCACAAATAACAAGCGAAGATGGTGAAAGTGGTAGCACAATGATGTTCTTTGCAAATTTTGGAATAACAATTATTATATCTTTGGTTTCTGGATATATTTTAATACTTGTCTTTCAGAATATCAAAAGTCAGATTAAATTATTTTTATTAATATCATCTTTACTTTTATTGTATGCGATAGGCAAAAAAATGCACTTCTCATCATTGATAATTATACTAATTTTTGGATTGATTATTGCGAACATGAAATTGTTCTTTCAGGGAAGAATAGGAAAATATCTAAACCCAGAAAAAGCAAAACTCATTTACGATGGTTTACACGTAATAACAGGAGAAACTTCATTTGTTGTAAGGACTTTCTTTTTTGTGGTATTTGGAATAACAATAAGTATAAGTTCTATAAAAAGTATTGAAGTTGTAACGATTAGCGGTTTAATTCTTTTATCAATATATTTAATAAGATTTTTGATTTTGAAAATATTTATAAGAAAAGATATATTTCCGCAACTTTTTATCGCACCACGTGGACTGATTACAATACTTCTATTTTATGCAATTCCTCATCAAACAGAAAATAAAAATTTTGACTCTGGAATTTTGCTTTTTATAATAATATCATCAAGTGTAATAATGACAGTTGCAATGGTTTACGATAAACATAAAGCTCGTTCGGCAGTAAGAAAAGCAGAAAGTAGAAAAATAGGATATGAAAAATGGAAATTGCCTAAAATTACAAATATTAAAAATGATACTGAAAAATAATTTTATAGTATCATAAATAATAAAAATATTCACAAACAAAAATATTAAATAAAAAAATGAAAAACTTTTTTGGAAATATAATAGATAAAAAAAACGAGTTAATTCAGAAAATAAGCGAAAAAAAGGAAATTCTAAATGATGAAGAATTTAACTTATACGAGTTTATATTAAAAAACGGAAAGATACTGTATTTGCCAGATAATTTTAATATCGAACAGTTTACTGAGAACTTAAAGAAATATATGCAAGATGAGTTATCTCTGAAAACGAAGACTTCAATTATCGAAAAAAATATGTATAAGATTGAATACGGAAGAGCAAAAGGAATAAAAAAAACTTTTGGAGTCGGAGGTGAATTTAATCTGTTTATGATGCAGTTTGAACAAGAAATAATGTACTTGTTAAAACCAGTATCATGGAGTAAAAATCCATTTGAGAAAGAAGCAATTAGTTTTACATCGTGGTTTAACAATTCTTATAAAGAAGAAATTACGACGTATATCCAAAAAAATATATTACAAGAAATATTAACGGTTAATAAACCTCGTAAAATTATTTATAATAATAGATATATTCAAACGATACCATTTTATCAAAAAATTTGGTTTTATTCTGTGTGTGAGAAAGATGAAATTATGCTTGCCAAACTTAATATAATGTCATTGAAAGGTTACGAGGAACTTGAAGATTCCGAAAAAAATTTAGACCTTATTTTTATAATGACAAATATAAATATTCTTATTGCTGGTTTTGATGAAAAAGGTGAAATAATTTTATTTAAAAAGATTTCTGGTAAAGAATTTGATGTAAAAAGAAATATTATTAGAAATGAAATAAGAATGGGTACAGTAAGATGTATGTCAGAACGTTCTAATTCAAAACTTTTTTCTGAAATAGAAAGTGCTGTTTTGTTAGAGCAGAACGAAAGACTCAGAGAATTATCAAGATTAAATTATATAAATGGTAAAGTAGAATATTCGTTAAAAATATTAAAAATATTGATTGCAGAAGAAGAAAATCCTTATGATAAATTATGCAAATATTATATTGACCTGAGAGAAAAAAAGATAGAAGATTTCGAACAAAGTGAAGCTACGAAAACATTGACAGAAATAATGAATGCAGAAAGAACAAAAGAACATTTAAAAACATTAAGCAAAAAATGGAACATCTCGCATACAGATAAAGCTCTTATATTGCAATTAATGAACAATATAGCTAAAACAAAAGAACAAAAAGATGGTCTTAATTTATTTTATGAAGAAGTAAGAGACGAGTTTTTGAAAAAAAATAAAGACTCTATAAATAGAACATTATTTGAAATAAATTATTGTAAATATCTGATTGATTGTAAAGAGGATAAAAGTGCAATAAAAATACTTAACAGATTAATTAAAAAACTTCCAGATGAATCTGTTTTGGATTTGTTGCCATCGGACAGAACAAATTTGACAAGTGCTTCCAGCGGGCAGTTATTAAAAATATCTGTTCTTGATTTGCTGATAGATGCAAATGATAATGAAAAAGCTAAGGAATATATATTGAAAACAGCACAATTGCAACCTTTAAACAAAAAAAGATTGATAGCTTTAAAAGAAAATTCCGAAAACGAACTAACAATAAATGCTTCGATATTATTAGATTTATTATCAAAAGGAAACATAAAAAGAGAAGAAAAAAAGATAAATGATATTAAATTTGAAGAACTAAGCAAAAAAAATATAGAAAACAACCTGAGACATCCAGCAACACAAAAACATGGAGGTTTTTATCCTTTTCAGAGATGGATTTCAAAAATTAAAAAAGAAGATTATTCTACAGTAAAAATGTTCTCAGAAAAACTTTCGCCAGAAGAACATAACAATATTTATAAAGATTTAAAAGAAATAAAAAAAGCTTTTGGAATTGACAACTTAGAGATTTACTTTGCAAGAGGCGAAAAAAGTGTTGGAATTAGAGGTTACGAAGGCGAACCACCATTTATTATTATTGGTTCGGAACACATAAATAAAACTTCTGATTTTTTTATGACGAGTCCAGAGTTAAGATTTGCGATAGGTGAAGAAGCGGCACATATTTATTTTAATCATTCTCGAATTACTTCAAATGATGTCTGGCGAGGTGCCGCAGATAAAGGATATTTGTTACTCGACACTCTTTTGGGTATCGTCCCTGTTGCGGGTGTAATAGGAAAATCAATAAGAAATGTATCAAAACTTCAAGGATTATCAAAATTATTAGTTAATGTTGAAAAACTATCAGCTGGAGGAAATATTCTTGGAAGTGCATTAATGCTTGATAAATTTTATCAGAAAATAGCTAATAAACGAACAAAAAAAGATAAAAAACATGAACTACTTGCTGTTTCAAGAATTATGCAATTTACGGCTGACCGTGCAGGATTAATGTTCTCAGGAGACCTAAAAGCATCAGTAAGAGCAATAATTTTGTCTGGAAAAAATAATTTTAATTATATGACAAAAATTAATAAAATAGGTTTGTATGCTTTTATTACAGAACAAAATAATAACGGAACATTTAAACATCAGGATATAGCTGTAAGGCTTGCAAATTTGTTTGCTTTTTACATATCAAATGATTATATAGAATTAAGAACACAAAAAGATAAACGTATTGCAACAATTTAGTTTGCGAAAAAATATTTAATATAAAAGAACCATGTTAAAGAACCATTCAATATTGTTTAAGATAATTTCATTATTATTATTAATAATATTTATTAGTAGCTTATCTTATTTTTTGAACAATAAAATAATGAAAAATAAGACTACACTCGTTCATATAATTAAAATTATAGAAAGAAATAAATTAATAATTACTAAAATAACTTTATATTCTGGACAGATATTTGATAATGAAAAAGAAGTTAGAGAAGAACTAACAAATGCAGTCAGTTTATATGATTTTACATTGCCTGTTCTTAATAATGGCGGTATTCCACCTGAATACACAAAAGGAATAATATTACCTGAACCAGAAAAAGAATTAAGTAATAAAGTAAAAGTAACTGAACATTTATGGGAAAAATATAAGGACGAAGTAAACAAAATTATAAAAGAACCTATACACTCTTTTCTGAAAATTCCTATGGATACAATTATAAACGAGCAAAAAAAAGAAATTATAAAAGTTAAGAAAATAAACAATCCAAATACAGTTATGTCAATTGATTACATAAAAAGTAATCATAAATTATTGTTTGATGCAAATACAACAATAATTAGTTATTTAGCGAATCAAAAAAAAATATTGTCGAATTATCAAAATATTATTTTTATATTATCAATAATTATTTATATTTTTATATCTATATTTTTGGTTTATTTTATATATAATATTGTAATTCAACCAATTAACTTAATTGGATTACAAATTAAGAGAATAAATAAAAGTAAACATGAAAAATTTGTTCTAAAAAAGAACCCAAAAGAGTTTGAGCATATTATTATAGAAATAGAAAAACTTACATCAAAACTTACAGAAACTGTTAGTTTTATTAACAAAATAAAAGAAAATGATTTCGAAGCAGAATTTATTAATTTCAATAAAAATAATCCAATAGAGACTGGTTTGATAAACCTTAGAGATATTTTACGTAAAAATGCAGAAGACGAAAAACATAGAATAGAAGAAGAAAAAATACGTCAGTGGACTGTAAATGGTATTGAGAAGTTTAATGAAATTTTAAGAAGCTCAACAACAAATCTTAAATCGCTTACTGATGCAATAATCAAGAACCTTGTAAAATATTTAAATTCGAGTCAGGGCGGTATATTTATTATAAATAATAAAAATGAAGACGATATCTTTTTGGAATTAATATCTATATTCGCTTATGACCGCAAAAAATACAAGAAAAAGAAAATATTGATTGGCGAAGGACTGCTCGGAATGTGTGCATTAGAAAAAAATACTATATGGTTAAATAAAGTACCAAAAGAATATATGGAAATTGAATCTGGTCTTGGAGAATCGTCGCCGAGAAGTTTGATTATCGTTCCACTGAAAACAAATACAGAACTTCTGGGTGTTATTGAAATTGCTTCTTTATATGAATTTACGAAAAATGAAATTAATTTTGTTGAAAATATTGCCGAAAATATCTCATCTACAATTAAAACAACAAAAATTAGTCAAAAAACAGCAGAATTGTTAATAGAATCTCGAACAAAATCTAAGGAACTTGCCTTGCAAGATTCCAAATTGAGAATAAAAATTAACGAACTAAAAAAAGCACAAGAAATTGCAGAAAAAAATGAAATAGAAATATCAAAATTAATAAATGCCGTAGATAAAACATTATTAAAAGCTGAACTAAATCGAAAAGGTAGAATTAGTTCTGTAAATAGTTTTTTCTTAAACAAAACAAATTATCATGATGATGAGTTGATTAATAAAGATTTTTCTATTATTATGTCAGAAAATAAAATCGGCGAGTTTAAAGAAATTATTAGAAATGTATCAGCTGGAAAAGTTATTAAAACAAATCTTAAATTGATTACAAAAAATAATAAAAAACTTTGGTTGATGGCACAATTTATTCCAGTAAAAAACAACGAAAAAAGAATAACTGGAATATTATTACTTGGAAATGATATTACAATTAGAATCAAAAAAGAAGAAATAAACAAAAAACTATTAGAAGAAGCATTGAATAAAAACGAAAAACTAAATGAACAAGAAAAATTTATGAAAATAGATATGAAAAAAATGATGGAACGAAATATAAAACTTGAAAATGAACTGGAAAAACTGAAAAATAGAAACTGAAAAAATGATTTTTTTTATAAAAAAAACAATATTTTATAGAACTAACAAATTAATATATATTCTTTTAACGTGTTGATTTTCAATTAAATTGTTAGATTATTAGATTGTTAGATAATTATTTGATTAATTAATAAGATAATAAACATTCAAAAAATAATGTATAATAAAAAAAAAATGTTAATTTTGCAATATATAAATGATGAAAATTTTTGAATAGAAATAAAAAAGAAAGCTAAGGTCACAGTAAATTTATTTATAAAATTTATGATTATTGATAAACAAAATTAAAGAATGAACAATAAACACAAAATTGTTGTATATCCAATAAAGAAATATACGATTTTCGGTATTATTTTCGGTATTATTTTCCCAATTACTGTATGGTTGGTAAATTTTATTTCCGAGAATTATATGGTTAATTTTTCCGATTTTGTTAGGATGCATCAAGAACAAAAATTATTATATATAATTGAAATAATTCCTCTTATAATTGGACTCGGCGTATTTTTTTTGTTGAAAGCAATGAACAAAAAGTGGAAGCTGATTCAAGATGATATTTACGAGAAAGAAGAAATAATAGAAAAAAATTCTGAAATTGCTAAAAGAATAGGAGAAGGAGATTTATTAGTTAGCAAAAAAGATATACAACCAGATGATAAACTCGGTAATTCGCTACTGAAAATGCGTAATAACCTTGTCGAAACATACAAAAAAGAAACAGAACAAAATTGGATAGCAAAAGGAAAAGAAATTATTGCTGATATTCTAAGAAAACACGATAATATTGAAAAACTTGCTTATGAAACTCTTGTTAGTTTAATAAATTATACCGATTCTATACAAGGCGCTTTTTATATTTTTAATGAAAAAACAAACAAGCTCAGCAATGTAACAACTTATGCTTACAATAGAAAAAAATATGAGTACAACGAATTTAATATAGGACAAGGACTTGTAGGACAGGTTGCTTACGAAATGGCTTATATTTATAGACGTGAAATTCCAAATGATTATATTACAATAAGTTCCGGTATTCTTGGAGATAAAAAACCACGTACAATGTTGGTATCTCCACTTATTGGAGGCGATGAAAAATTACAAGGAGTTATTGAAATAGCATCATTAAAAGAAAATATGCCGCGACAAATGATAACGCTTTTTAGAGAGCTTACAGAAATTATAGGACAAACTTTATTTAATCTAAAAGTAAATACAACAACAAAAACTCTGCTGGAAGAGTCGCAGGAATTAACAAAAAGACTTCAAAAGAACGAAGATGCAATGAAAAAAAATGCCAACCAGATGAAGCGCACACAAATAGAACTGGAAGAATCGAATAAAGAATTGGCTAAGAAAATGAACGAAGTAGCAAGAGGACAAAACAGACTATTTGCATTGCTCGAAAATGCATCAGAAGTTGTTACAATTTACGATAAAAACGGATTTGCAAAATATGTCAGTCCATCAGTGAAAAGAATACTTGGTTTCGATGCAAAAGAAATGATTGGTAAGAACAGATTTGACAGAGGAGAATCAATACTACAAGAAGCTTTTGACAAATTGATTGAAAACCCAAATATTACTAAAACTTTTGAATATTCATACGAAAATAAAAATAAAGAACTACTCTGGCTCGAAACAATAGGAAAAAATATGATGAAAAATTCCGCAATTAATGGAATTATTTTTAATACTCGTGATATAACAGTTAGAAAAATTGCCGAAAGAGCACAAAGATTAAGCGGAGAAATGCAAGCACTATCTGAGAACAGTCCTGATATGATTATTAGAGTCGGACCAGAAGGAAAATTTTACTATGCAAATCCTATGGTCGAAGATTTTCTTGGACTAACACCAGATAAAATTGTTAATAATAATATTGCAAATATTAAAATTAATGAAGATATCTCTCGTTTTCTTATTGAAATATTAGACGAAGTAATAAAATCGGGCGAAAAAATTGATATAGAAACTATATTCAAACAAGGAATCGAAAAAAAAATAGTTCAATTTAATGCAATCCCAGAATTTAATAAAACAGAAGAACTAGAAACAATTCTACTCGTTGCACACGATGTAACAGACAGAAAACGTATAGAACTTGAAATTAAACAAAAAAATAAAAGTATCACAGAAAGCATAAATTATGCTAAAAGAATACAAACAGCAATAATTCCAAGCAATGATGTAATTAAAATGTATTTACCAAAATCATTTATCCTACATATCCCAAGAGATGTTGTAAGTGGTGATTTCCCTTGGTTTTTTGTAAAAGGAGACAACGTATATATTGCGGCAGTTGATTGCACAGGACACGGTGTGCCAGGAGCATTGCTCTCATTTATTGGTTTTTTTATATTGAATAATATTGTCGACCGAGAGAAAGAACTATCAGCAGGTAAAGTCTTGGATATGCTTCATAGTCAAGTAAGAAAAACATTAAAACAAGACTCTCCTGATGCAAATGCAAGAGATGGCATGGATATTGCATTATGTAAAATAAATCCGAAAAAAAGAGAACTTGAATTTGCAGGAGCGCATAGACCTTTATATCATATAAGAAACGGAAATCTTAAACAATACAAAGGTAATCTGAAAGCTGTCGGAGGTATCCCTTTAAGAAGAAGAAAAAAAGAAGCAGACTTCGTTACTCATAAAATTAATATAGAAAATAAAGATAAAATATTTTTCTTCTCAGACGGTTTACCAGACCAAATAGGCGGCGAATCAGGAAGAAAATATCAAGCAAAAAGATTAAGAGAACTAGTCCTTAAAAACGGACATTATACAATGGATAGATTTGATAAATTCTTTTACAACGAATATATTAGTTGGAAAGGAAAATATAAACAAATTGACGATATATTATTAATTGGTGTAGAATTTTAAATAACTTTCAATAATGTTAAATTATGATAGAAAAATTTGACAAACAGAACTCATTAGACTTTGTGTATGATTTTTATGTAAAGATGAAAAGGAATAAGATAAACCTTGCCTACGAAGGCGAGATCACGCATCAAATTACAAAAGCCTTTACATCTTTGACAGAAAATAATATGTCATTAGAAAATGACCCTAACTCTGTACAAAAAAAGGTCTTTCACGTTATGGTTGAATGTTTACAAAATATTAGCAAACATGCAGAGAACAGACATAATATAGTCTCTTCAAAAGATGGACGCGGAATTTTTCTTGTAAGTAAAGATGATAATGAATATAATATTACAACCGGTAATATTATTAAAAGAGAGAAAGTACAATCCTTGAAGAAAATGCTTGAAAACATTAATAACCTTGACAAAAACGGACTAAAACAATTGTATAAACAACAAATGAGAGAAGGAAGGCTAACGCCAAAAGGAGGAGCAGGACTTGGCTTTATTGACATTGCCAGAAAAACTGGCGAAAAATTAATATATTCATTTCTTGAAATAGATGAAAAAAATTCATTCTTTGTATTAACATCAACTATTTCCAGACAAAAATAATAAAAATATGCAAGTAATAAAAATACAAGGCACTGATGATACACCTGCTGTAACATTAGATGTAAATAAATCGAACCCACATCTTGAAATTTCAGGAAGATCATTACCAGAAGACGTTGTAGCTTTTTATGACCCAATTCTTGAATGGCTGGACGATTATGCTGAAGAACCCCTGAAAAAAACAATCTTTAATTTTAAACTTGAATATTTCAATACAGCATCATCGAAGCTTATTCTTGATATTTTGTTAAAATTAGAAGATATGTATGATGACGGAAAAGATGTTCTCGCAAGATGGCATTTCCCAGACGATGACGAAGATATGGAAGAAGCAGGTGAAGAATACGCAGATATAGTAGAAATACCTTTCGAACAAGTAAGCTATTCTATTGATTAATTGTAAAAATATATCAGATATAATTATAAAACAAAATTAGGGGGAAAATAGAATGAAAAATCCCCCTGATAGAAAATAAACAATTATAACAAAAATTTAATTATTTATTAGTATATACATTTGCAAAGTTTTTTTGATGTTGTTGATGTTTTGAATATTGATATTAAATATTGTTATTTGTTTGAAAATAATTTTATTTATTAGTATTAAGTTAACGAAATTAAAGTTAATGATAAATGTTTTTTTACGATTTTTGATAAATAAAATATACTTTTGTAAAAGTCTTAAAATTAATGAAACAAAAAATAGTTGTAAATTAGATTAATTGTATTGACTAAATTTTTGAATTTTAAAAAATGAGTGAAGAGATACTAAAAGCCCTTATGCAGCTTTTCGCAATAATTGCAAAGCAAGACGAAGGGGTAGAAACCAAAGAAGTTAAATATGTTGAGACCTTCTTGACTTCTCAGCTCAGTGAAGAGTTGGTTAAAGAGTATATGGATCTATTTACTCAAAAAGCTGAATTAGAAGACAAAAAAAGAAAAAGAGCAAAAAAAAGAAGAACAGGAAAATCCGCACTAACAAAAGTAGGTGATTCGGTTAGAGTACTTGGAATCTGTCGAAGAATTAATAGAACACTTAACCATAAACAAAAAGTTATTGTACTTGTAAGACTCTTCGAACTTATAAATGCAGAAAAAAAATTCACAGACCAAAGAATGGCAATAATAAATACGGTTGCAGATGTATTTAATGTGTCAAAAAATGAATTTAATGAAATTGATAATTTTGTTGTTAAAGAAAATTATATAGAACAAGACTCGGAATCTATTTTAATAATAAATGATAAAGATGATATAAAAGAATCTTGTAAAAAAATTAAATCTGAAACAATAAATGGAAGTATTATTCTGCTTCAAATAAAAAGTGCAGAACTATATTTCCTAAAATATACAGGAACACAAGACGTTTTTTTGAACAGCTCAGGAGTACATAATAATAGAATATATTTGTTTGCACCAGGAAGCACTATTAAATTGCCAAAAGGAAAACCAATATATTACAGTGATATTACGGCTCGTTATCTGGAAGACCTTGAATTTTCAAAACTATCGTTTTCAGTAGAAAATGTTGAATATAAATTTAAAACAGGAGACCTTGGAATAAGAGATATTAATTTTTCGGTAAATCATGGAAAATTAATAGGTATAATGGGCGCAAGCGGTTCAGGAAAAACTACTCTTGTAAATATGCTATCGGGTATAACAAAACCTTCAAAAGGAAGATTATTGATAAATGGAATAGACCTGCACAAAGAACAAAAAGAACTCGAAGGTGTAATTGGATATATTCCGCAGGACGACTTATTGATAGAAGAACTTACTGTATTTCAAAATCTTTATTATAACGCAAAATTGTGTTTTAAAGATAAATCAGATGAGGAAATTATTAAACTTGTAAATAAAACTTTAAAAGATCTTGGATTAATTGAAAAAATTAATCTGAAAGTTGGAAACCCGATGAATAAAACAATTAGCGGTGGACAACGAAAACGATTAAATATTGCATTAGAATTAATTAGAGAGCCTTCTATTCTATTTGTTGACGAACCAACATCGGGGCTATCTTCGAGAGACTCCGAGAATGTAATGGAATTACTGAGCGAGCTTACGCAAAAAGGCAAATTGATTTTTGTTGTGATACATCAGCCGTCATCGGAGATATATAAAATGTTCGACAGAATGATAATACTCGACCAAGGTGGTTATATGGTTTATTTTGGAAATCCTGTCGAAGCTATTGTTTATTTTAAAACTATTGATAATCAAATTAATAGTGGCGTAGGAGAATGTCAGGTTTGCGGAAATGTTACGCCAGAACTGATTTTTGATATTATTGAATCAGAAATAGTAGATGAATTCGGTCAATATACTGATAAAAGAAAAATATTACCAGAAAAATGGAATAAATATTATCATGAAAAAATTCAACCCGAAAATATTGAAATAATAAAAGACGACCCACCAGTCGCTTTAAAAATTCCGACTTGGTTCAAACAATTCAGAATATTTACAGTCAGAGATGTATTGTCAAAAATAAGCAACAAACAATATATTCTGCTAACTTTACTGGAAGCACCTCTTTTGGGATTTATACTTGCATTTCTGGTCAGATACATAGCAGACCCGACTTCTTCGGTTTATGTTTTTTATGATAATGAAAATATACCGCCGTATATATTTATGAGTATAGTTGTAGCTTTATTTCTTGGTCTAACAGTAAGTGCAGAAGAAATTTTTAGAGACCGTAAAATATTAAAACGAGAAAAATTTCTTAATCTTAGTAGGTCGTCATATCTGATGTCAAAAGTTGTAATTCTTGTTACTATTTCTGCAATTCAGGCGGCATTATTTGTTGTTATAGGAAATTCGATACTCGGAATAGAAGGTATGTTTTTGGAATATTGGCTGGTTCTATTTTCTACATTTGTTTTTGCAAATATGACAGGTCTAAATATCTCTGCAACATTTAATTCGGCGGTTACTATATATATACTTATTCCAGTTATAATGATACCGTTAATGTCGCTTGGAGGGGCTATGTTTAGTTTTGATAAACTTAATAGAACACTTGGAAGCGTTGATAAAGTGCCATTGATTGC
This sequence comes from Bacteroidales bacterium, assembly GCA_029934515.1. GTDB lineage: Bacteria > Bacteroidota > Bacteroidia > Bacteroidales > JAADGE01 > JAOZMB01. Next base: position 4,372 of record JAOZMB010000007.1, on the reverse strand, counting down.
TGAATTTATGGTATCGCGTTGGGCTTATGAGGCACTTATTGTGGAACAATACAAAGAAAATAAATTTAAAAAACCGTATTTTGAATACGAACAACAAAAAAGTAATGCAGCATTTAAAGAAACTCATTATATCCCAAGACTTATTGAATCGCTTGATGCGATAGAAATTATTGAAAACGAACTTACAGAAAAAAATGCAAACAAAGATTCTTTAAATAAAAAGAAACTCGAAGAGTTTGCTTTATTAAAAAATGAAGCTATAAAAGAAAATAAAGAAGTCAAAAAAGTTAAGAAATATTTTGAATCTAAAAATAAAAAAATTAAGGTTAAAGATGAGGATTTGTTGTTTATAAATAACAAATTGTTTGATAAACTTACATTAAAAGAATATGATATAGATGAAACAGGTGAAAAGTTGTTAGAGCATTTTGAAGCTTGGAAATCGTTTTATCTGCTTGTTTATGCTCGTGCAAATCAGCGAATTGAATATATGAAACGTTATCAAAACGAAAGACGTAAAGGAAATTATAAGAGAATGCGAAATAAATATCACAACGAGCATCTTGACGATATTGTTCGAAATGTATATGAAAAAAATAAAATTTTACGTTACAAAAATAAACTGATTAGACAAGAAGAACCAATTTTTCTTAAACCAGATAACTCATCATTTATTGGAATAAGAAGTCATTTTTATGCTCCAGGTAAATATTTTCTTGGAAAATATTATAGTACATATTGGGTTAATATAGTAATTATTTGGATAATATCAATACTTTTGTACCCGCCATTATATTTTGAGCATTTAAAGAAAATTACTAATTTCTTTGGTGAAGTTAATATTTTGAAAAAAAATAAAAAAATAGCAGTAATAGTTGATAATTCAAAAAAAATAAAAATCAAGAAAAAATAAAATCAGTAAAATAAATCATTTTTTGTTATTGATTTATTTTTTATACTTTTGAAATATTTTTTAAAGTAGATACATTATGATAAAAAAAATATTATTTTACATAATATTGCTTACAGCTTTGTTTACCTGTAATTGCAATGAAATTGATGACGAAGATGAAATTGATTATTTCCCAGAAGATGAACTTTTTGAAACAGAAATAATTGACACCGGACCAATAGACAGAATTATATCAAGTTTTTCAACATCTGTTGAGATGGCGGCTGTTATTGAAAATTTGAATGTTCCTTTTTCAAAAAATTACATTGTCCCTGCTAATGTAGCAAATAATTATGAAACAAATTTCAAAAAAGCGCTTGGACTTGGATTTTATAGCTCCGATTTGGGATACCTTAATATATACAAGAAAACAAATTCAATTCTTGAATATCTAAAAGTTATAAAAAGGTTATCTGATGACTTGGATATAGACCAGTTTTTTGATTTCCAGACTTTGAAAAGACTTGCAACAAATCGGGAAGACCTTGATTCGCTAATGTTTTTATCGGTAAGTAGTTATAACAGGATGAGCAAAAATCTTAGAGAAACAAGCAGAAGCGACCTAAGCGCATTGATGGTAACAGGAGTTTGGTTAGAAGGACTTTATCTGGCATGCAAAGTTAATAACTTTAAACCTACACAAGATTTAAAAGAAAGAATAGGTTCGCAAAAAGTTATACTTAGAGACCTGATGGATGTTATAAAATTTTTCAAAAAAAAACCAGATTTTGCAAAACTAATAAGAGACTTCGAGCAGATAGAAGAAGCTTACGAAGAGGTAACAATTACTATTGAAAAAGGAAAAAAAGAAGAAATTATGATAGACGGAATACCTACTACTGTTCAAGGTGATTTTACGGTGGTAACAGTAAGTGATGAGCAGTTAAAGGAAATTTCAGAATTAATAATAAAAATACGAAACAAATTAATTTCATACTAATATGAAAAAAACAACGATTATTATATTCTTGGCTTCATTATTAATTTTTGCACAAAATAGTGATGTAAAAGCACAGTGTAAACAGCAAATGGTTTATAGATGTGCTACGGAAGGAAAAAATGCGATATATTTAAGAGATTTTAATACTAAACTTAAAAAAACTAAACCGGATAAAGAATCAGGAACAAAGTGGACAGTAGTTTTGAATGCCGGAACTGTTTATCGTTTTATTCTGTGCACACCTCAGGGGTTCGAAGATAAAGTTGTTTTGACACTTTATGACAGCCAAAATCCAGAAAAAACAAACCCACTTAATTCAACCATAAAAGCGAAAGGATCTATTTTTAATTTTGTTTGTCGTAAGTCGGGAATGTATTATGTTTCTATACGTTTTAAGAAAGATAAAGGTGATAGTAAAACATGCGCTGTGGGAATATTATCTTATGTTGGAAAAAATCAGTGATTAATGATAATTAAGAATGAAATTTTGAAAAGTTAAATTATTAGATAAATCATGTATAATAGTAATCACAGGAATATTTTTTAGATGAGGTATTCCTGTTGTTATATATAATTTTTTGACAAATGTACAACATGCGACAAATTACAGAATTTAACAATAATTTTGATAACCAAAAATTATATTAAAAATGAAAAAATTATATTTTATATCTATTATTTTAATTATTTTTGTTTTTTACGAATGCTCAGAAAAGAACAATGATAACGAAAATAGTATTATTAAAGGAACATCGGAGATGAAATTTGAAAGCAAACTTATTCATGATTTTGGTGTTATTGAGGGTGGAGGAGATGTTAATACAATATTTATATTCAAAAACGAGGGAGATGAACCTTTGATTATAACAAATATAAAAACGTCTTGTGGCTGTACAACGCCTGCATATCCAAAAGAACCTATAAAAGTAGATGAGAAAGGAGAAATTAAAGTGAAATTTAATACAAAAGGAAGAGACGGACAGTTTACAAAATCTGTTACTGTTTATTCGAATGCAAAAAATTCACCAGTAGTATTAAAAATAAAAGGAGATATAAATAACGAAAATTAAACAATTTTCAAATATTATTACACATGTTTGAAATCAAAAATAATAATAAAATGTTAAAATTATCAGAAAGAAGTTCAATAATGCCTGCATCACCTATAAGGAAATTAGTACCTTATGCAGAAGCGGCTAAGAAAAGAGGTACAAAAGTTTATCATCTTAATATTGGACAACCAGATATTAATACTCCTGATATTGCTTATGATGCAATCAAAAATTTGAATATTAAAATTGCCGCTTATAGTCATTCAGCTGGAAATGAATCGTATAGAAAAGGGCTTGCTGATTATTATAAGAATGTAGGAATTGATATTAATTTTGAAAATATATTGGTTACAACTGGTGGATCGGAAGCGATTATATTTGCTTTTCTTGTTACAATGGATCCAGGTGATGAGGTGATAATTCCAGAACCTTTTTATACAAATTATAATGGTTTTGCTGTTCAGGCAGGAGTTAAAATTGTCCCTGTTACTTCTTATATCGAGTCTGGTTTTGCTTTGCCGTCTATAAGCGAGTTCGAAAAACTTATAACAAACAAAACAAAAGCTATTTTGATTTGTAATCCAAACAATCCTACTGGATATTTATATTCAAAAGAAGAATTAAGACAATTAAGAGACCTTGTTATTAAGTACAATTTGTTTTTGTTTACGGATGAGGTTTATAGGGAATTTTGTTACGATGGCAACGAACATTATTCTGTTTTACAGCTTAAAGGATTAGATAAAAATGCAATATTATTTGACTCCGTTTCAAAAAGATACAGCGAATGTGGTCTTAGAATAGGCGCATTTGTCAGCAGAAATAAAACAGTTATTGAAACAGCTTTAAAATATGCTCAGGCAAGATTAAGCCCTCCTCTTTTGGGACAAATTGCAGGAGAAGCTTCATTAAAGGTCGGGAAAGAATATTTCGATAAAGTTTATAATGAATACATTAAAAGAAGAAATTACATTATAAAAGCATTAAATAAAATCGATGGTGTATATGCTCCTATGCCTAAGGGTGCTTTTTACACTGTTGTAAAATTACCTGTTGAAGATGCTGAAGATTTTTGTGTATGGCTACTTAACGATTTTGAATACAAAAACGAAACTGTAATGCTTGCGCCAGCGACAGGATTTTACTCAACTCATGGAAAAGGAAAAAATGAAATAAGAATTGCTTACGTACTTAAAACAGAAGACTTGGAACGCTCAGTTAAAATTATAGAAGAAGCACTAAAAGTATATAAAAATAAGTTTTATAATTAAAAAATAATATACAACAAGGAAAAAAATATTATTATTTTCTTGTTGTATATTATATAATTTGCTAAGTAATGGTTAAAAAATAACTTCATGATTTGTTTTTTGTAAAATACTTATTATCAGGTGTAAACCAATTCATAATTTATAATTCGTAATTTAC
>JAOZMB010000070.1 GCA_029934515.1 Bacteroidales bacterium | reverse complement strand
AATATTTCATTGCAGATTATAATAAAAAAATAGCATTACTTAATTAACACAACCCCAAAATTAAATAATAATGAAAACAAGAATAAAAGAAATAATAAACAAAGAAATTGATGCTTTAAGAAATATTCCATTATCAAATAAATATGAACATGTTATTGAACATATTTACAAAAATATTCATCTAAAAAAAGGAAAGATAGTTACAAGCGGAATGGGAAAGGCTGGACAAATAGCTTTAAATATTGCTACGACATTTAGCTCGACCGGTTCGCCAGCTGTATTCCTGCACCCAAGCGATGCCCAACACGGCGATTTGGGGGTAATACAAGAAAACGATGTTCTTATTATTATTTCTAATTCTGGAAAAACAAGAGAAATAACAGAACTTTTATATTTGGCAAAAAGATTCCAGAAAAATATTAAAACAATACTTATTACAGGTAACCTTGATGCTCCACTTACGAAAGAAACAGATATTACATTATACACAGGAAATCCAAAAGAAGTGTGTCTGCTTGGTCTAAGCCCAACAACATCAACAACTACAATGACAGTCATTGGAGACATATTAATAGTGCTAATGATGGAGAAAATAAATTTTACAAAAAAAGAATATGCAATGAGACATCATGGAGGATATCTTGGTGAAAAATCAAGAAAAAATTGACAATTAGTAATTACAAATTATTCATTAAACATAAATAATATTTTATGAGTTTTTTTTTAATCGCAGGACCTTGTGTTATCGAAGACGAAGAGATGCCTTTTTTGGTGGCTGATAAATTGAAAAAAATTACAGAAAAACTTGATATTCCTTTTATCTTCAAAGCTTCGTATAAAAAAGCAAATAGAACTGGTCTAAAAAGTTTTACTGGGATAGATGAAAATAAAGCATTGAATATATTATCCGAAATTAGAAAACGGTACAATGTGCCTGTTATTACGGATATTCATGAGAGTTGTGAAGCTGAGCGTATTGCGCAATATGTTGATTATCTTCAGATACCAGCTTTTCTGTGTCGCCAGACGGCTTTGCTTAAAGCGGCTGGAAGAACTGGAAAAGGAGTAAATATCAAAAAAGGACAATTTCTGTCGCCTGAGGCAATGCGTTTTGCAGCCGAAAAAGTTGCGATAACTGGTAATAATAATATATGGCTGACAGAACGAGGAACAACATTCGGATATAATTCGCTTGTCGTGGATTTTACTTCGGTGCCGAAGATGAAAAAAATTGGTTATCCAGTTGTTGTGGACTGTACACATTCTATTCAGCGACCAAACCTAATAAAAGGAATTACTGGTGGAGACAGCGAAATGATAGAAACAATTTGTCTTTTGGCAATTGCATCAGGAGCAGATGGACTTTTTATCGAAACACACCCAGATACTGATAATGCAAAATGTGATGCCACAAGTATGTTGAAATTACATAAAATTGAAGCAATATTGACAAAATGTAAGGCTATTGCAGAAACTATTAATTCCTTCGAATAAAATGCAAAAAGGAAAAATTGTTTTGGAGAAACATATTGTTAAGCAAGAAATAAATAAGGTAAGATTGAGTAATTATGCAGTAAATATATTCTCGCTTGTTCCAACAAAAAGTGGCATAAAAAAAGCTATAAAAAGAGGTGAAGTTTTTGTAAACAACAAACAAGCACAAACAGGAACTTTTTTACAATCGGGAGATATAATTGAACTTTACGAAAATACACAAAAGCAAGCAAAAATTTATAAAATAGAGCTTAATATTGTTTACCAAGACGAACATATTGCTGTGATTAATAAACAAGGAGGAATTATTGTAAGCGGTAATCGTTTCAGAACTGTTGAGAATGCTTTACCTTATAATTTATATAGGTCTGGACAAAATGATGCTTTAAAAACATTTCGTCCAGTCCATAGATTAGACAGTGCTACATGCGGACTTTTGCTTATTGCCAAAACAGTATCTGCACACATAAAACTTGGAAAAGAATTTGAAAGAAAAAAAATAAGTAAAAAATATCGCGCCATTGTAATCGGTATGACTCCTGAAAAAGGCGTTATAAAAAGCAATATTGAAGGAAAACAATCAGTTACAAATTTTACACGTATTAGATATAAAACTTCTCGCCGATTTGGTTATTTAACATTGCTTGATTTGTATCCATTAACAGGAAGAACGCATCAACTAAGAATCCATACTGCAAACTCTGGTTTTGCAATACTTGGCGATAAATTATACGGAGAAAAAGACAAAATATTATACGGTAAAGGATTGTTTCTTTGTGCTGTTGAACTAAAATTCAAACATCCATTTTTTGATAAATTCCAAACAATTGGCATTCAAGAGCCACAAAAATTTGAAAAATTTTCAAGCTGTGAAAAAGAAAATTTTAATACATGGTTGAACAGATTTATTATTAATAATTTATCTAAACAGGCAGCGGAAAAAATCTTTTTTCTGTCTTATAAAAATTATAGATTATTCAACTCTTTGAATGAAAAATTTGTTGTTTTCGAAGACCAATGGATACATAAACCAGAAATCATAAAAAGTAAAATAATTTCTATTTTTGGAAAAAGTAACAGGATTTATGCACGCCATTGTGTTATTCGCAAAATTGACAGACCAACAACAGATAGATTTCTGAACGAAAATCATATTTACGGTACAACAACATCAAAACATCGTTTAGGGTTATTTATTGAAAATAATTTGGTTGCAATAGCAACTTTTGCTGGACAAAGGAATTTCAAATCAGGAAGGTCAGCTGAGATGTTACGTTTTTGTAACAGAAATTTTACAACTGTTATTGGTGGTTTGGGCAAACTTATAAAAGCATACAAAACACTATATAAACCAAACGATATTATGACTTATGTAGATATTGATTGGGGCAAAGGCAAGGCATTCAAACAATTAGGTTTTATAAATGTGAGCAAAAAAGAAAAAATTAAATTTTATTGCAGACGCTCTTCTGGAGAAAGAATTTCTGAAAAATATTTTAATGATTACAAAAATCTACAAAAATATGAGTGTATTAAAAATTCAGGAAGTATAAAATTTGTTCTTAAAATTTTATAAAAAAAATAATATTCATACTTTTGCAACAAAAATCCGTGAATATCCGTACAATCCGCGTTCTTCAGCGTTCCTATTACTCCGATAAATAGGAACACGGACAAACACTGATTATACGGATTAAACACTGATTTTTTAAAATATTTATATCTTTACAACAAAAAAAATGTAAATTATGTTATTACACGAGAATATTACAGATAAAATATTGAAGTGCTTTTATACAGTTTATAATTCGCTTGGATATGGTTTTTTGGAGAAAGTATATGAAAAAGCTCTTTGTATTGAACTAAGAAATGCAGGAGTAAATTGTCTGCCACAAAAACAAATAAAAGTTTTCTATAGAGGAAAGAAAGTTGGCTTGTATTATGCAGATATTGTTGTCGAAGATAAGATAATAATCGAACTAAAGACAAGCCCAATAATAAACGAACATGTGTTCCAATTGCTGAATTATTTAAAAGCTACAGAAATAGAAGTTGGAATACTTCTTAGTTTCGGAAAAAATGCAAAATTTAAACGAAAAATATTTACAAATGAAAGAAAATCAGAACACTTAAAAATCCATAAACAATCAGTTTAATCAAAAAATTATAAATCATAAATTAAAATCAATATGAGAGCGATTATTTTTATTACAGTTTTTATTATTATATATACATTGACTTGTTTTTATGTATATACGAGGAGTGTACAGGCATTTTCTATGCGTGGTATTGTGCAAAAAGCATTTCTTGGTTTGTTTATTTTAATTTCTGTTTCGCTTATTGCTGGAAAATTAATAGACCATTTAATCTCAATAAATATTGTTGGAAATATTTTAGTTAAAGTTGGTGCTATTGGTCTTGCCGTAATTTTATTTTCATTTATTATTATTATTTTTATAGATATCGTAAGACTTGTTAATTTTGTTATTCCTATTTATCCTAAATTTATAACGGCAAATATAGTTAAGATAAAATTATATTTAGGTATTGTTGTGGCTTTATTTGTCTCTGGTTTTATTATCTATGGATATATAAATGCGGCGAGTCCAGTAATAACAACACTCAATTTGGAAGTAGATAAAAAAGTTCCTAATTTTAAAAGTCTAAATGTTGTTGCCGTGAGCGATATACATCTCGGCACTTATGTTAATACAAAAAAAACTAAGCGACTTGTCGATGAAATTAATAAAATAGAACCAGATATTGTTTTATTTGCTGGAGATATTACAGATGATAATATTAGAGTTGTAAAACATTATAAATTAATGGAACATTTTAAAAATGTTAAATCAAAATATGGAATTTATGCAATAACTGGAAATCATGAATATATCGGAATTACATACAAAGAATTGGATTATTACAACAATAACGGTGTAAAATTATTAAGAGATTCAGCAGTTCTTATAGATAATAGTTTTTATATTGTAGGGCGCGAAGATATTCAGAGCAAAGAAATATACAAAAAAGACCGAAAAACACAGAAAGAACTTCTCAACGGGATTGATAAAAATTTACCTATAATTTTGCTTGACCATCAGCCTTATAATTTGCAGACTTCCGTCGATAACGGTATAGACCTTCAAATATCTGGGCATACACATCACGGACAATTTTGGCCATTTCATTTTATAACAAAAGCAATGTTTGAAGTAAGTTATGGTTATCTACTTAAAGGAAATACTCATTTTTTTGTTACATCGGGATACGGCACAGCTGGACCACCTATACGCATAGGTAATCATTCAGAAATAGTTAATATTAAAATTAATTTTGCTCAATAAAACAAAATACAATAAAAAACATACGAATTGTTAATTATGTTTACCAAACAGCATAGCTGTTTTTTGGGAAAACCGAATTTGAATAGTAATTTTGTAAAATCAAATTATTAATCAAATTTATATAAAAATTATGAAGAAATTTAGTTTAATTTTGATTCTAATTGTATTAAGTATATTATTCTTTGCTTGCGAAACAAAGACGGAAGGAGACAATACAAATGGAGATTCAATAAAAACAGCGAAAATGATACCTATTGAAGATTTTTTTAAGAACCCTGAAAAAACAGGTTATAAAATTTCCCCAAACGGAGAATATTATTCGTATCTTGCACCACACAATAAAAGACTTAATGTTTTTATACAAAAGATTGGAGATAAAGAAGGTAAAAGAATTACGAATGCAGTGAACAGAGATATTGTTGCTTATTTTTGGACAAATAATGATAAAATACTTTATTTACAGGATACAGGTGGAGATGAAAATCATAAATTATTTGGAGTAAATATTGACGGTTCTGATTCTATTTGTTATACAAATTTTGACAAAGTTAAAACAACAATTATAGACCGACTAAGAGATATTCCAAACGAAATTATTATTGGATTGAACAAAAGAAATCCAGAAGTCTTTGATGCTTATAGATTGTATCTATACGATGGAAAATTAAAAATGATAGCTGAAAATCCGGGTAATATTCAGGGCTGGCTCACAGACCACGATGGCAAATTAAGAGTAGCAACAGCATTGGTAGATGGTGTAAATCAACAACTTCTATATAGAACAAGCGAAAAAGATAAGTGGGAGCCTATATCAGTTGCTAATTTTAAAGAAAGCTTCTCGCCATATTTTTTTACTTTTGACAATAAAAATTTAATCGGTGTTTCAAATATAGGTCGAGATAAAAAAGCTATCGTTGAATTTGATATAACTACAAAAAAAGAAAAAATTTTATACGAAAACTCTGAATACGATGTAACAGGAATATATTATTCAAGAAAAAGAAAAGTCCTAACATCTGCATCATATACATCATGGAAAAGAGAACGACATTATTTTGATGAAGAAAGCAAAAAACATCAAAAAAATATAGAAACTAAACTACCCGGATACGAAAGTGTAATAACTGGAATTACAAGAGAAGAAGATAAATATATTGTAAGAACATACAGCGACCGTTCGCTTGGAGCATATTATGTGTATGATAAAGTTTCAGAAAAAATTGAAAAAATTACAGATGTTAGTCCTTGGTTAGACGAAAACGAAATGGCAAAAATGGAGCCTTTTGAATACAACGCAAGAGATGGACTGAAAATTCACGGATATCTAAGTCTTCCAAAAGGATATACAATCGAGACCGCAAAAAACCTTCCAGTTGTAATCAACCCACATGGGGGCCCTTGGGTAAGAGACGGTTGGGGTTTTAATCCAGAAATACAATTCCTTGCCAATAGAGGTTATGCTGTGTTGCAAATGAATTATCGAGGTTCGACAGGATATGGCAGAGAGTTTTGGATGAAATCATTCAAACAATGGGGCAGAAAAATGCAGGACGACGTTACAGATGGAACGAAAGAACTTATTAAAAGAGGAATTGCAGACCCCAAAAAAGTTGTTATATACGGCGGTAGCTACGGCGGATATGCTACATTGATGGGACTTATAAGAGAGCCAGATTTGTATGCAGCAGGTATTGATTACGTTGGCGTATCGAACCTTTTTACTTTTATGAAAACAATACCACCTTACTGGAAACCAATGCTTGAAATGATGTACGAAATGGTAGGAAATCCAGAAACAGATAGTGCTTTGTTTGTACAAGTTTCGCCTGTTTACAATGCAGATAAAATAAAAGCACCATTGTTTGTAGCACAAGGCAGGAACGACCCACGAGTAAATATTGACGAAGCAGACCAAATGGTTGCCGCAATGAAAAAAAGAGGTGTAGAAGTGGAATATCTTATAAAAGACGATGAAGGTCACGGATTTAGAAACGAAGAAAACAGATTTGATTTTTACAGAGCAATGGAAAAATTCCTTAATAAGAATATAAAAAAATAATTGTAACAGGGTTTTGCTAGATGTGAAACCCTTTTTTTTATGTTTTGTGTTATCTTTTTTTCTTAAAAATCTTCTTTTTCAATCTTCTTTTCAATTTTATTTGTTACAGCCTGCTCCTGAAAATATTTCATATATTTCATACCGTTTTTAACGTATTCTGGGTCAAACGTATTTGGCTTTCCATTTTTGGGATAAGGTTTTCCAGCATTGTGGATATGAAAAGCATCTTTATATTTTTCTTGTCGCAAATAATCACCATAAGTTTCGTTTATCCACTTTACCGAGTAGAATAAAATTTTTTCGCCTTTAAGTTCCTCAATATCAACATTCAACCAAACACATTTATATCCCATTAGTTGAAGAGGCCCCCAAGATTTTGCCATATCAAGAAGAACACTATCTGGTGTATTTTTAAGTAATTTATGCGTAATATTTTCAAGTTTCGCAGTATCACTTTTTTTCACAAGTTTTAACTTCTCATATACACCTTTTTCAAATCGGGGCGGGATTATTTTTCTTCCACTACATTCAATAACAGCTAGCGCTTTGATATATTCTGCTGGCAAAGAGAACTTCTCGGCAAACATTTCTATTTCTTTTCCGTAATTTATTTCAGTATTAACCTCATCTGGTTTATTTTTTTTCTGTTTTGGTTCGCTATGACAAGAAACCCAAATTCCAATTAAAATAATTACAGTAAAAATAAGATATTTTTTTTTCATTATGGTGATTTTTTAACTTTGGCAATAAATTATTGTCGGCTCTGGCTTATAACCACGCCGACAGTTTTTTATATATACATCAATTTAAACGTTTACCTTTTTTGTTAAAAAAACGATATTCAAGCAGACTGTACGTCATTACATGTTTTATCTGTACATATCTTTTGAATTTTTTGAACCATTGCATTCTTCTTGACATAAATCCATTTTTTAAATATCCTGCAATGTATGGATGTACTTTAATTGTTACACTATTTTTGTATTTGTTAAGAATATATCTGAGGTGATTTTCAATTTCATCAATAAAAAGAATACTCGGAATAACTTCTCCTGTTCCATCACATGTCGGGCATGTTTCTTTTGTTTTAATCTTTGTTTCTTGTCGCACTCTTTGTCTTGTTATTTGCATTATTCCAAACTTGCTAAGTGGAAGGATAGAATGTTTTGTTCGGTCTTTTTGCATTTCACTTCTCAGCGTATCAAAAATTTTTTTCTTATTTTCATTCTGTCTCATATCAATAAAATCGACAACAATAATACCGCCAAGGTCTCTCATTCTTAATTGCCTTGCTACTTCTTTTGCTGCAAGCATATTTACCTCAAGTGCATTTGTTTCTTGGTTGCTTGTTTTTTTTGCACGGTTACCGCTGTTTACATCAATTACATGTAAAGCCTCTGTTTGTTCTATCACAAGGTATGCACCGCTTTTTATATTTACAATTTTTCCAAAGAGTCCTTTTATTTGTTTTATTATACCAAAATATTCAAAAATATCAAGATTACCATTATAATATTTAACAATTTTTGTTTTATCTGGGGCGATTTTCGATATATATTCTTTAACTTGCGTATAAACTTTTTTATTATTAATATGTATATTAATAATAGAATTATTAAAAACATCACGCAACAAAGCAACTGGACGGCTCAATTCTCCGATAATAAGTTTTGGAGGATAAATTTCTTTATGATTATCAAAAATAGTTTCCCATTTCTCGACAAGAGTTCTCATTTCATCGTCAAGTAAGGCAACTTTTTTATTTTTTGCAGCTGTTCTGATAATTACACCGTAATTATTTGGTCTTATACTTTGTATTAAATTTTTTAACCTTTTGCGTTCTGCTTTTTCACTTATTTTTTGTGAAATTGATATTTTATTCGAAAACGGAATAATTACCAAATTCCTACCTACTACTGATATTTCAGAGCTTAGACGTGGACCCTTAGATGAGATTGGTTCTTTTGCAATTTGAGCAAAAACTAATTGTCCTTTCGCCAAAACATCGGATATTTTTCCGAGTTTATTAATTTCTTTTTCAAGTATTATATCTTCCAACTTTCGTTTAGATACATTAGGATTTAATGATTCATTCAAATATTTTTGTTGTGAATTAAACTGAGCCCCTAAGTCAAAATAATGCAAAAAAGCATCTCGTCTATAACCAACATCAACAAATGCGGCATTTAAGCCGTCAATCGTTTTTCTTACTCTTGCAACATAAATATCACCTACCGTAAACTTATTATTTCCTTTCTCTTTATGAAGTTCAACGAGCTTTTTATTCTCTGTTAAAGCTATTGCTATCTCCGATGATGAAACATTAATAATCAATTCATTATTCAAAACTCTTTCTTTTATTTTTTTATTAAATTATTTATACAAACAAAAAGAGCCAATTTGGCTCTTTTGTTTATTTACCTGTTATACAAACCTATAAAGAGTTTATTTCTTTTTTTTGTGTCTATTCTTCCTCAAGTGCTTTTTGCGCTTATGGGTTGACATCTTTTTTCTTTTTTTCTTTTTTCCGCTTGGCATAATATTACTTTTTATTTGTGAATTAAAAATTTAATAAGCTATTACCAGTTCTTTTTCTTTATTCTTTTATCTCACTCACAGATTTATTTATTTCTGGCTGGCTATTTTTTTGTTGTTACAGATGCTTCTTCTTTAATCTCTGTCGGTATTGCATCTATTTTTACAGGTTCTTTTACTTTTATTTCTACTGGTGTATCTTTTACTTTTACATGTTCTTTTACTTTTATTTTTGCTGGTGTATCTTCCACTTTTACAGAATTTCTTACTTTTTTAACAAAAGTTTTTGATGGTTTGAAAGCAGGTATAAAATGTGCTGGAATAATGAGCGTTGTTCTTTTAGAAATATTTCGTGCTGTTTTTTTTGCTCTTTTTTTTACAATAAAACTGCCAAAACCTCTTAAATATACATTTTTATTGTCTGCAAGGGATTCCTTTACACTTTCCATAAAAATTTCTACCGTTGATTGGACAATAGCCCTTTCTGTTCCAGTCTTTTTTGAAATTTCATTTACAATGTCTGCTTTTGTCATTTTCTGAATATTTTAATTATCAATTATTTACAACTTTTAAAGTTTGCAAATATATATCATATATTTCTAAAAATAAAAGAGTTACATAATATTTTTTAATTATTTTTTACCTATTTTACCTATATGCCTAATAATCAAGCATATAACAAATATTGAAATAAAATAGAAATTTAAAAAAAAAATATGAGTTCGGTATAAAAAGCAATAATAATCCTGTGTTTAACATTATGCAGATAGGCATAACATAAAACACGGAGATTTTTTACTGATATTTTTTTAATATAAAAAATTTATTGTCTTTTATTCAATTTTTGTTTACTTTGCAGATATGTATCTATTCAACACTATTCTAAAATTTTAACTATTCTAAACATGAGTAAATTTGTAAAATTTATTAAGAACTTTCCACGAACATTTTGGGTCGCCAACATAATGGAATTATTTGAACGATGGGCATGGTACGGATTATTTGCTGTTTTGGCTTTATATCTAACAAAATCAACTGACGAAGGCGCACTCGGTTTTTCGCAAATAGAAAAAGGAAATATACTTGGTATTGTAACAGCAATTTTATATTTCCTTCCTATCGTTACAGGTGCCGTTGCAGACCGTTTTGGATACAAAAAAGTATTATTACTATCATATATAATACTATCCTCTGGATATTTTATGATGGGAACAGTAACAACTTACGGAGCCGTATTTTTTTCATTTTTATATGTAGCACTTGGTGCGGCATTGTTCAAACCAGTTTTGTCTGCAACAATAGCAAAGACAACAGATAAAAGTAACTCTTCAATAGGTTTTGGTATTTTTTATATGATGGTTAATATAGGCGGATTTATTGGTCCAGTTATTGCTTCTAAGATGCGAATTATTGACTGGAACTACGTTTTTATAATGTCTGGTGTTTCTATATTTATAAATTTTATTCTCTTGATTTTCTTTTACAAAGAGCCAGAACGTGATGATGAAGATAAAGACAAATCAATAAATTTTATCTTTGATTTTATAAAAATGATAGGAGTAATGTTTTCGTCAATAATAATCTATCTTGTATTTTTTTCGACATTTATAATACTCTTTTTCTTAGATACATTATTTTTCTTCTTTAAACACAAAAAAATAAGTTTCCGTTTTGCCAATTGGTTTAATACACTACCCGCAGGAGAGCATAATAAAAAAATATTTTCAAATATTACAGCCGTTTTCAACGACCCTAAGTTTATCACTTTCCTTCTTATAATTGTAGGCTTCTGGACAATGTATAACCAGATTCTATATACTATTCCAAATTTTATAGACCAGTGGATAGACACAAAACCTGTTTATGATTTCTTTGCTTCTATTGGTTCTGGTTTAATTTGGTTCTTCGGTTCTGAGGGTACTGTTAAGCCAGAAATAATTGTAAGTTTTAATGCTGGATTTATAATCTTTTTTCAAATAATTGTTTCTGCTGTTGTGATGCGTTTTAAACCAGTGAACTCTATGATAAGCGGGATTATTGTTTCTGCTATTGGTGTTGGTTTGGCTTTTGCTACAAGTAATATTGCATTTGTTGTTCTTGGAATTTTTATTTTTGCTCTTGGCGAAATGGCAACTTCTCCAAAAATAACCGAATATATAGGAATGATAGCACCGAAAGAAAAAATAGCAATATATATGGGCTACTCGTTTATTCCTATGGCTGTTGGAAATTTTGTTGCAGGAATATTATCAGGAAGAGTATATCAAAGTATTTCTGATAAAATTTCGCTACTGCAAATTGAAATAAAAAAAAGAGGTCTGCAAATACCAGAAATATCAAAAGAAACCGGATTTACACAAAACGATTACATAGAACAAGCTTGCGAAATGACGAAAATGTCGGAGACAGAACTAACTCATTTCTTATGGGAAACATATAATCCATCAAAAATCTGGCTCGTCTTTTCTTTAATTGGATTGATTACTGTTATTGCGCTTGTTCTTTATGACATATTAATATTGAAAAAAATAAAAAAAATTAGATAAATATTGACAAAAATATTATTTTTTATTATATTTGCGAAATATCTAATTTTAAAAAAATGACTGTAACTCGATTTTCTCCGCATAAATTGACAATGGCAAAAACACAATTGCTTCCTCAAGCAGAGATGCTTGAGAAAGGACAGTTCTTCCGTAAATTGTCAATTGGTATTCCTCGTGAAATAAATATGTTTGAAAACAGAGTAATAATAACACCCGAAGCTGTAAAACAACTAATTAGCAAAGAACATTCTGTTTTTATAGAAAAAGGAGCTGGAGAGAGAAGTAATATAAAAGACGAACAATATAGAAAGTCTGGCGCAAGAATTACATCAAAAGAAGAAGTTTATAAATGTACTACAATAGCTAAGGTCGCTCCATTTAATAAAAAAGAAATCAGCCTTCTGAAAACAAACCAAACAATTATTTCATCGCTACAACCAAATACTCAAACATCTGATAATATTCGTAATTTAATATCCAAAAAAGTAACAGCAATAGCATTGGAATTAATTAGTGATGAAAATAATTTTTACCCTTTTGCGCATTCAACTGGCGAAATCTCTGGAATACTTGCAGTTACAATTGCTGGAAAATATTTAAGTAATTATCATAACGGAAGAGGTATTTTACTTGGTGGAATTACAGGAATCCCACCAACAGAAATTATTATTATAGGTACAGGAGCAGCAGCCGAATATGCAGCAAGGGCAGCTATTGGACTTGGGGCTAATGTTAAAATTTTTGATAATTCAATTGCAAAACTGGAAAGATTAAAAAATAAACTCGGAGTACAAGTGTTCACTTCTGTTTTTCAAAAACAATTATTCACAAAAATACTAAAAAATGCAGATGTTATAATAGGAGCTGTTGATACAAATGGCTCTCCATTGCAATATAATATTACAGACAGTATGATAAAAAAAATGAAAACTGGTTCTGTTATAATTGATTTGAATATAGATAATATTTCTTGTTTCTCGACCTCAGTAGTAACTGATTTTGGAAATCCTATCTTTAAAAAATACGGCGTTATTCATTATTGTGTTCCAAATATTGCTTCTGAAGCTGCGCATACTGCATCTATTTCGTTAAGTAATTCAATATTACCAGTATTTATGAAAATAAGCGAACAAAATAGAGCTATCAGAATAATAAAAGAAAATACTGAAATAAGAAATGGAACATACATATACAAAGGAATACTTACAAATGCTGAACTAGGGAATAAATTTAATATAAATTATAAAGATATTAATTTATTAACAGCAGTACTTTAGAGGTGTATAGTAAAATATTTTTTACAAAAAAATGACCAAATGAAAAAAAAATGAAAAAAAGTGAAGTTTTTTTTGTTTGTTAAAATATTAGTTTTATCTTTGCACCGCAATCTAAAGAAAAAAAGATTCTGAAAAGAAGGAAGATTGTAAAAAGAAGAATATATTGCGGGGTGGAGCAGTTGGTAGCTCGTTGGGCTCATAACCCAAAGGTCGCAGGTTCAAGTCCTGCCCCCGCTACTAATAAAGCCAGTTAATCAATTGATTAACTGGCTTTTGTATTAATAAGAATTTTTTTTGACCTGTGTGAAATATACAACAAAAAAGCTTATTTCAGATTTATCCTCACAAGCAATGACCTTGCCTTCAACTTTCAATAATATAATGTCTTATTGTATCAAAACTTAAAATATTTTACACTTTCTGGAATATTTACTATAATTTTGTAAAGTGTGGGTTCGAAATTAAATTTCTTGATAATCAAATAGTCAGGCGGCTACAGTCAGCTGATATTGATAATCCAGACTTGGAAGAACAAATGAAAGCAGAAGACTACTATCTAAAAACACTATTACGAAGAGACAACAAAATAAGCTGGTTCTTAATGAACAAAAAACAAACAGAACAAAAATTGCAAAATAAAAATGAGGAATTAGAGAAGGAACTTGAAATGAGTAAGGAAAATAAAAAAATTATTTTACAGTTTGCAAAAATTCTAAAAATAAGTGGTAAAACTATAAAGGAGATACAGATAGAAACTAAATTGTCTAAAAATGAAATTGAAAAATTATAATCAAATTATTTTATTTACTAAATAAATTTATTGAAAAATGAAAAAGATAATAACAATTTTAACATTAAACTTTATTATTTTAAATGTTTATGCACAAACAAAAGAGCCGATACTGAGACTAAACTCACAAATGCACACAGCTTTTATTAACAGAATAAGCATCGATGCCGTAGGAAAGTATATCTTAACAGCCTCAAATGATAAAACAGCAAAGCTGTGGAGTGCAGCAAGCGGGGACTTATTAAAAACATTACGAACACCAATAGGGCATGGAAAAGAAGGTATGCTCTACGCCAGTGCATTATCGCCAAACGGAAAAATTGCGGCGGTAGCAGGATGGACTAAAAATGATGATATTTACCTTTTCAATACTTCTACTGGCGAAATACAACAAAGGCTTACAGGACTTGGCAATGTGATTAGTGATTTAGAATTTTCGCCAAAGGGAGATTATCTTGCTGCGGCTTTGGGTGGCACAAAAGGAGTAGTTATTTACAAAACAAACCTTCAAGGTCTTGAAGACCTTGAAGGTTTAAGTATTGAAAAACACAAAACACTTACCGGATACGGCAACAGTTCTCTCAACATTACTTTTGATTATTCTAACAGGCTTGCCACAGTTTGCTGGGACGGTAAAATACGCTTATACGACAAATATTTTAATCTGACAGAAGAAACAAATGGTGCAGGAACACAGCCTTTCTCAATAGCCTTTTCGCCAGACGGCAGTAAGCTCGCAGTAGGCTACGAAGATGCTCCTGATATAGATATATTTTCTGGCAAAAACTTAAAACTACTATACAAAGCAGAACTTGACGGAATGAATGAAAACGGAGGTTTAGACATATTATCATTCTCGGCAGACGGGAAATATTTATACGGCGGAGGCGGGTATTCAAAATACATTGATGGGAATTGGTGGTTTCATATTCGCAGGTGGACAAATGCTGGACAAGGCTCTTACAGAGATTATCAGGCTTGCGACAACTCTGTTATGGATATAAAAACATCGGCAAGCGGAGATATTTTCTTTGCTGGTGCGCAACCAGACTTCGGCAGAATGAACAAATACGGAGATAAACGGTTTTATAAAGCTGGAGAAATTAATAGTTTTACGAACTCTCAATTTAAATATTTCAAAACAAATTACTCTGCCGACAAAATAGCTTTTACTCCTTTGGGCAAAGAAGCCATGTTGTTTTCGGTAGCAGATAGAAAACTGTCTAATTTTGAAAACCAGTCTAATTTGGAAAGCTACACAGACAATAAATCTGGCATTAGCGTAAGCAATTGGAAAAATACTTATTCGCCAAAAATAAATGGCACAAAAGTTAGCTTTCTCAGACAATACGAAAGATGCAGTTCTACCGATATTTCGTCCAACGGCAATAAAATAATATTAGGAACAGGTTGGAATATTTATTGTGCAGATGCAACTGGAAATAAACTGTGGAAAGCACCAGTGCAAGGAACAGCTTGGGCTGTAAATATAAGCGGTAACGGCAAATTGCTTACTGCGGCACTTCATAATGGTGTAATCAACTGGTACAACATGAGCGATGGTGAGCTTTTGCTTACGCTGTATGCTCATCCCGATAATAATCGTTGGGTTTTGTTTACTCCAAGCGGATACTACGATGCTTCATCTGGTGCCGAGGGTCTTTTTGGCTGGCATCTAAACAATGGAGCAGATAATGCATCCTATTTTTTTCCTGCCTCAAAGTTTCGTAATAAATATTATCGTCCCGATGTTATAGATAATATTTTGCAAACAATTGATATTGACGAAGCTGTTCGTATTGCTAACATATCAAGTAATCGTAAACAAAATACCACCGAAATATTAAATATGCTTCCGCCGGTTGTAAGTATCATAAAACCTTATCATCATCAGGAATTTACAAAGCAAAATATTACAATAGAATATACGGCATTGTCTCCAAGTGGAGAGAGCATAACGAATGTAAAGTTTTTAATTGACGGTCGTCCTTATGAGACTCAGCGCGGTTTTAAGCCGGTCGGCACGTCAAATAATTCTACCAAGACAATAACTATTCCCAAGCAAGATGTTATGTTACAGGTACTTGCCCAGAATCGTCACGGTTGGAGCGAGCCTGCGAAAGTTCATATAAAATGGAACGGTCAAACAGTTAAACAGTCAGATTTGCTTAAACCAACACTTTATGTATTGGCAATTGGAGTGAGCGATTATCAAAACGATGCTTACGATTTGAATTATGCCGCCCAAGATGCCCGCGATTTTAGTTCTGTAATGCAAGCCCAAAAGGGTGGTTTGTATAAAGATGTTGTTATAAAAACTTTAACCGACAGCGAAGCAACAAAAAACGACATCCTCGATGGTTTGGATTGGATACAAAAAGAATGTACTTCTCGCGATTTGGCAATGATTTTTATAGCTGGACACGGCATAAACGACAATATAGGTTCTTTTTATTATTTGCCTTACGAAGCTGATGTAGAGCGTCTTCGCCGTACTGGTCTTATATTTTCTGAGTTTAAATATACCACTTCTGCCGTAGCTGGGAAGATTATTTTGTTTGTTGATGCTTGTCATTCTGGGAATGTTATGGGAGGCAGGCGCGGTGTTCCTGATGTAAACAGCCTTGTTAACGAGCTTAGCGATGCTGAAAGCGGTGCTGTTGTTTTTACTTCTTCGACAGTCAAGCAATTTTCATTAGAAGATGCGAAATGGTCAAACGGCGCATTTACCGAAGCTTTAATAGAAGGCATGAACGGGAAAGCTGATTTATTCGACAAAGGCAAAATAACAGTAAAAACTCTAGATGCTTACATTTCCGAGCGCGTAAAAGAACTTACCGGTGGCAAACAATCTCCGACAATGGTAATTCCGCAAAGCATACGCGATTTTCCTATTGGAGTTGTAAAAAAGTGAACGTTAATGTTCTTATAATTTTTCATTTTGTTAAATATCAGCAAACAAACACCTGTCAATCGCAGGTGTTTGTTTTTTTTCAATCATTGTGAACTAATAAATATTTTGTCAATTATTTTCTTTTGTTCTATTGTATAAGAAATTATTTTT
>JAOZMB010000006.1 GCA_029934515.1 Bacteroidales bacterium | reverse complement strand
TAATTCGTAATTCGTAATTCGTAATTCATAATTCATAATTCGTAATTCATAATTCATAATTCGTAATTCATAATTCATAATTCGTAATTCATAATTCGTAATTCGTAATTCGTTATTCGTAATTTCCTTAAATATATAATCTATAAAAAAAATCAAGTCTTAAGTTTTTTCTTTTTTGCAGCTGGAAACAGTATATTATTAAGAATTAATCTATAACCGGGCGAGTTTGGGTGCAGTCTAAGTTCTGTTTTTGGGTCTCCTACATAATGTCTGTAATCTTCTGGGTCATGTCCTCCGTAAAATGTCCATGTTCCTTTTCCAAATACTGAATGTATATATCTGGCTTCTTTTGCTGATTTTAATTCTCCCATTATTAGAACATTTGATTTTATTAAACTTTTTTTGAATGATGTTGTTTGTCCCATAAATCCTTTTACTATTTTTGTATGATTTTGACATAACATAGTTGGTATAGGATCCCATTTTGCCGAGAAATCAAATAATGTAAAATAGTCTTCTGATTCTTTTATTCTTCCTCTTGAACGTGTAGCATCAATATCTGAGAACTCATATTCGAAAGGATTTTTTATTAATGTAAAATCTTTAAAAGCCAGAGTTTTTGAGAAGTCAAGTTTTTTTTGACAATCATGTTCTGCATTATCTCCGTCGAACATAGATTCGCAAATATCAGTATTCTCTGCCGAGAGTGCAATGTCATAAGAATCAGTAGCCGAACACATTGCAAACAAAAAACCTCCGTTGAATACATATTCTTTTATTCTTTTGGCTACGAATAATTTCATCTTTGATACTTTCTCAAAACCAAGCTTTTGAGCTTCTGCTTCTGCTTCTTTTTGGTTCTCTATGTACCATGTTGCATTCCTATAAGCTCCATAAAACCTTCCGTATTGTCCAGTAAAATCTTCGTGATGCAAATGTAACCAGTCATATTTTGACAGTTCACCTTTTATTATTTCCTCATCGTAAATACGGTCGTAAGGAATCTCGGCATAAGTCAAAACAAGTGTAACAGCATCGTCCCATGGTTGATTACCATCTGGAGCATAAACAGCGATTTTAGGTACTTTTTCGAGTTTTACTTTGTCCATATTAATTTCAGGTTGTGCAATTTTGCTAAAAATAATTCCTATCTGGGCATCGCCAACAACTTCAAAACTAACACCTCGAACATGACACTCATCTTCTATATCTTTTGAATATTGAACTTCAAAACTACCACCTCGATAATTTAAAAGCCAATTTACTTCGATATTATTTTGTAATATCCAATAAGCAATTCCGTATGCTTTCAAATGGTTTTTCTGCTCCTCATCCATTGGTATTAAGATATGTGTTGCATAAATATGACCAGTAAGAAAAATTAATAATATTATTAACAGTTTTTTTTTCATAATTCTTATTTTTTTTAATAACAAACTATTACTATATTTAGTAGTAAAAACAAAAATATTGTATTATGTTTAAAATAACAAATTTAATTGAAAATAAAAAATATTTAGCATAATTATTTTACAAAAAACAAATCAAAAAGTTATTTTTTAACAATTACTTAACAGTATATTAAGCAATGTCGCAAATGTTTTTTGATATGTCTTTTTCTCAGTCAGATTAAATTAATATTTTATAATCAAGGTTTTGCTTTTCTTTTGAATTTGTTTTTTTTGTATTGAGTCAATATTTGAGTATATTCTTTAAGTTGTTTGTATAGCGTTTCGATATCACTTTGTTTGGCGTTTGGATAAAGTTTTTCTATCTGTAAAATAGCTACATCAATAGATTTTTGTGCTTCGATAAATTTATTTTTTTGGAAAGCATCAGCCATCACTTTTAGAGCTTGATTCATTATAGCTATAGCATAAAGTCGTTTATATTCGGCTTCATATATTAGTTCATATTTACCAACTTCTTTGCTCCATTTTAAATAAGCTTTTTCGATAATAGTTTCCTGCTTATTAGTTCGATAATTAAAATATGTCATTCTTATTATTACTGGTTTTTTCTCAATTTTTTTATTTGCGTTGTTCAAATTAAACTTTACTATTGCTAATTTATTTAGTCCAGAATAAATATTATCAAGCGAAAGTGAAACTTTGTTTGTAGCTTTCTTTTTAAATTCAAAACCATATAAGTTTTTGAAAATTATCATATCATTGTATTCAATTTCGATATTTACATCTTTTGCAACTGGGTAAAGTATACTTGAAAGTTCTTTTTTGAAACTGTTTTCCATACTGTATGTTTCGCTTACTTGTTGAAATGTTCCGCTTCCATCGGTGGCAAGCAAACGCAGTAATGCTTGATTATAAGAAAGTCCAACACCGATAGCCGAAAGTTGAATTCCTTTTTTATTATATTCTTTTGATTTGGCAGTTATTGTATCAACAGGTGTTATTCCATAACCATCAGTAAGTAATATTACACGATTTGTTCCACCCGTAATCATGTTTTTCTCTACCTCCTTGTATCCGAGTATCATACCTTTATGAATATTTGTTCCGCCTCCAGCTTCTATCATTTCGATATTCTCTATCATACTTCTTTTACGGCTGGCAATTTTACCTGCACTTACAAGTAATTCTGGCTCTGATTCAAAGATAATTAGAGAAACAATATCTTTTGAACGCAAAGAAGAAACAAAAGTAACAAGTGAAGTTTTGAGTTGGTCTATACGGTCGTAACCTTCCATTGAGCCACTTTTATCCATTACAAAAGCGAGATTTAAAGGAGATCCGTATTTATTTGAACTATCATCGGTTACTGAAAAACCAACATTTAAGATAGCTTCTTTTGAAGCTCCATTAATAATATTATTTCCCCATTCGAGTATTATTCTGATAGCTTTCTCTTTTTCGGGTTCGGGAAATTGTTTTTCCAAAAACTTATTAAAATCTGTAATTATAAGTTCTTCTGTTGTAGGAATAAATTGTTCTGGTGTTGATAGTTTTGGATTGGGACGATATGTTAAGGTCATTTTTCCATTACCAATCCCTTTTATATACATCAGATTAATAACATCAATATCCTTTCTGTACTCAAAATGAATCATGTATTTACGTTTTATTGGTAGCATAAAAACGGCAACGCCAGCTTGATTAGTTTTTGCTAGATAGACTTTACTTGAACGCAAATGATTGAGGTAAACAGTTTCATCTGCAAGCATATTTCCGTCAGTATCTTTCACATTAATTTTCTGTAAGAAACGAGAAGAACTTGGTTTTGTACTTTCAGGCAAATCCTGATAAATAGTATCTCCAACAATTTTTTCTTTAATATTTGTAGGTTCATAAGTAAATTTAAAACTTTCATAGCCTGAATATTTACCAAAATCCATAAATTTATAACTGTCAATTCCATCAATATCAATTTCATAATCGTTGTTTATAGGTATAAAGAAGCGTGCAACTCCTTTATAATCTGTTTTTCCTTCGTATTGAATTTTGGTAGCAAGACAAGTAAAACGGACTGGAAAATTAAGTAGTGGAGTTTTGTCTAATTTCTTAATTTTCAGCTCTACGACAGAATGAGTTTTTGTGGCTTTGTGATTTGCCTTAATTTTTTGCTTCTCAACAGTAAAATTAATTTTACTTCTATCGGGCATTCGTCTGTGTTCACGCTCCCATTTTGCTACATCGTATGTGATGTATTGCGAACCACTTGCTCTACCATTTTCTGGTACTTCCAATTGTCTCATATTGCGCAACTTACCAATAGACAACCACCAAAAACGTCCTTCATCTAAATTAATAACAACTTTCCCATAAGAGTCAGTTCTATATGTAATTTTCTTATTTGTAGATGTTTCACGCAACACCACATATAAGCCTTTTGCTGCTGAACCATTTACGTTTACTACCTTTATTGTTGTTTCTAAACTTCCTTGTGCAAAACTTACAAGTTCTAAAAACAGACAAAATAATATTATATTTATTATTTTCATGTTTATTTCTTAATTATTAACAATAATAGTTCGTTATTTTTTTTGTAAAGTTCTAAAAGGCTGAAAATCATTATTTTAATATATTTTATCATCTCAATCTATTTGTAGTGAAGAGCTATATGGTAATAATTTTATGAAATTTTCCATAAATTCCCAATCAGGTATATTTTTTTTATAAGGAAGTTTTATAATTTCTTCTTCTAATCGTTTTAATCGAACTTGTCTTCCGTATCCATATTTGTAGAATAGTTGTTTTATAATAGTTTGTAAAAAAATATTTATGTATTCATTTTCATAATAAATATCAAATTTTTTATTTTTAAAAATAAGTGTATGTACATTATCATCACTAAAATATTTAAAATTTTGATAAAATACATTGCAAAACATATCTATGGTTATTTTATTTTCAAAATATTTTTTTTTGCTTTTAAAAGTCTCAAAATCAATAAAACTTGTTATTCCATTATTAATGGAAGAGGCAGTAATTAATGGAACGTCACCATTTTTTCTATCAGATTTTATTAAGCGTTCGCCTTTTTTTATTGTAAATAAATCACTTAATCGGACTTCTCGCCATTCTAAATTATTGATTAATTTATATTTTTGAAAAAAAGGTTTTGTTGTAATATTATTTGAAATACATATTTCCATAAAACTTAATTCGTCTATATCTGAAAATAATATATCTAATTTTTGTTTTATTGAAAATATAATATGTTTTTTTATAGAATTGACAAATTTTTCTTTTGTTATTTTATCATAATCAGCTCTTTGATGTGCTTGTAAAATCCATTCTTTATTTTCACTTATCGTTTTGTAAACAACATTTATATTATCATGATATTTATCTGGAAATTTTAATTTTTCTATTAAATCTTTTTTTATACTCGACCATTTATTAAAAATATCAGTTCGTCCTTTGTGTTTTGAAAGTTGAAACCCGTCTTCTTTAATTCTTGTAAATATTACTTTTTTATTATTGTGTGGTAGGTTTGTCTCAAAGATTGCAATAGCTGTATGCGTAGAAGCATTTGGTTGAAATAATTCATAAGGCATATTTATTACATATTTGAGTGTATGTTTTTCAAGTATTCTATTTCGTTCTAATTTATCTTTAAAAAAAGTAGAAAGCGGTGCAATAACAATTCCATATCTACTTACTTTATCTAACATTCTTTCTACAAATTGGATTTCTTTCTTAGTAGGATTACTTTTGTTATCATTGCCACCATAAGGAGGATTAATAAATCCTATTGTTGGCTTTATTTTTTCTAATATTTCAGTTGCTTCACTGCTGAAAAAATCTATATTATTAATTTTTGATTTTCCATCACCTCTAAATAACATATTTGATATTGCAAGAGAATACATTGTATTACTTTTTTCAAACCCAATTATTTGTTTTTCTTTTATGTTTTTTATGCGTTCTTTTTTATTGGAAATTTTGGAATTTGAAATTGTATCTATTAATTTATTCATTCCAGCAATTAGAAATGCACCTGTTCCACATGCGGGGTCAAAAATTATATCATTAGTTTTTATTTCAATAAGTTCTGTGAATAATTTTGTTATATGATTGGGAGTTAGAACAATACCTCGTTTTACATTTGAAATTCCAGCATATCTTAAAAATTCCTCATAAAATTTCCCGATAATATCATAAGTTGTATTTTTATTGAAAAGTGGAATAACATTATTTTCAAGTTCTTGCAGTATTTCTTTTAAAATTTCGGTATCGTTTAAGTCTTTATCTGTTTTTATAAATGCAAGTTCGTTTAAAAAAACATCAATTTTTGATTGGAAGATTGACTCATTTAATAAAATATCGTTTATTGTAGTAGGAATATTTCTTATAATATTTTTTATACTCAAATTTTGGTAACTTGCTTTAAAGTCGTTTTTAAAATTATCTTTTTCGTAAAGACAAACCATTAAAGCACTTAATAACACAGGTCGTTTTTGTGAATCTACATTTCTCAAAACTTTGTTAATTTCGCTGGAACTTTTTGATATATTGTTTGTTATTAATTCTAAATCAAGGTTTTCAAATAAGGATAGATAATCATTTTCGTTTAAAAATTCTTGTATATTGATATTTTCTATTTTTGAATTTTTAATAATAAATGTAGTAATTAGACGATTTAATTTATCATTAATATTACCTGAAAATGCAATTCCAATTATTTTAAAGTTAGTAAAATACCTTTTTGTTATTTCTGGAATATTTTCATTATTTTTAAAAAAACTCAAATAATGTTTTATTCCGTCTTATGCAAAAAGCTGAGGTTTATTTCCTTTTTTTGAGTCATGGTCTTTTATTTTATCTTTATTTTCAATTAAAATTAAGATTTTTTTATTTTCGTTAAGATATATTAAATCTGGTTCTCCTCTATTTCCTTTTCCTGATTTGCTTGCTATACTTAAACATTCAATTACATGAGTATTATTTATTTTTTTCGTATTCCATTTTTTCGCAAATATTCTTTCATTTGTCAAAAAAATAAATACATCTATATCTGTTCTTGCTTCATTTTTTGTTTTATCTGTCATAGTTTAATCAATTCTATTGTAATATATATTCACAAAGATATTATTTTTTTCTTTTTTTCAAAAATTTTGTCTATATTTTCTGTCATCAATTTTGTGGTCTGATTTTTTACTTATTATTGATTCGCATTTTTAGACATAATTATGCTATTATTTTGTTTTTACAAAGTAAATATTTTATTTATAAAATACAATATCTTACTACTCAAAACACTTTTTATTATAAAAAAATTGTTATATTAAACATAATACAGTATTTTTGTTTTTTACATATTATAGTAATATTTAATTTAAAATTATATGAACCCAATTATAACAAAAAAAGAAATTACAACAGCAATTTTTTCACAGAAAGAAAATAAAGTTCTCAAAGCACTTGATATTATTAAGAAAAATGGAGATGCTGAATTGTTTAATATTATTTTGGAGTTGCTGAATATTGAAGAAAATGAAAAAATCCGAGATAAAATAATAGATATAATAAACAATGTTAAACTTCAAGACGTTGTTCCAGTTATTATAAGTGCAATAAAAGAAATAAGGTTCTCAAAATCATTATATATTTTGCTTACAAGCTGCTGGATGTCTGGATTGGAATATGAAAAATATATTGATGTTTTTACGGATATATTTATAATATCTGATTTTTTGACAGCTTTTGAAGCATTTACGGTAATTGAAAATATGGATAACGAAAAAATTCCATCAGATATTTTGGAAAAATCATATAAAAAACTGTCCTCCGAAAAAGAAAATATCGAAAATGATAAAAAAAGAATCAGCGATGAATTAATTAATATATTTGAAGATTTGATAAAGAGCAAAAAATTTGATAAATAAATATAATGCAAACATAAATTTAATTTTATATTTACAATTTGTATGAAACAGACCGTTTTTTTTGATAATAATTTACGTGATTTAAAACGTATTATAAACGAAAACTCTTCGGAAAGGATTTTACTTGTTAGTGCTAAGAAATCTTATTCTTCGTCTGGTGCCGAAAAGATTATTAACGATATGTATCTGAAACAGAAGATAATAAGGTATTTTGAGTTCGAACAAAATCCGAAAATAGAAGATATTAAAAAAGGAATAGAATTATATCATAAAATAAAACCAGAGTTGGTAATTGCAATTGGGGGCGGCAGTGTTATTGATACTGCAAAATTAATTAATTTGCTTTCTTTTCAGGAAGGCGAACCAGAAGCGATTATAAAAAATAGTAAATTGATAAAACATCCATCCGTACCTATTATTGCAATACCAACAACTGCTGGAACAGGAAGCGAAGCTACACATTTTGCTGTTGTTTATATTAATAAGATTAAATACTCGCTTACTCATAAATATGTTTTGCCTAATTATGTTTTCCTTGCTGAACGATTAACATATAATTTACCTGAAAAATTGACAGCTTATACTGGATTAGATGCACTAAGCCAAGCCGTTGAAGCTATCTGGGCAATTGATACAAACGAAGAAGCAATTGAATATTCAAAAGAAGCGGTTTCTTTAATTTTGAAATTCTTGCCACAGGCTGTTCTTAAAAAAAATAAAATTGCAAGAAAACAAATGTTGAAAGCATCTTTCCTTGCTGGGAAAGCTATAAATATAAGCAAAACAAGCGCACCTCATGCTGTTTCGTATCCGTTCACAACACACTACGGATTATTGCACGGACACGCCGTTGCTCTAACATTACCTTCATTTTTGGAATTTAATTATAATTTATCTGAGATAGACAATAATGAAAAAAGAGGAGTTCTATTTGTTAAAAATAATATTGAAATAATATTTGACTTGCTTAAAACAGATGCAAAAAATGCAAAAAATGTATTAAGCAAATTTATAGAATCTCTCGGAGTTTGCATTAATATCGGGGAAATAATACAAAAAAATTTTGATTTTGATTTAATTATTGAAAATGTTGGAATGGCAAGATTAGAAAATAATCCCAGAAAAATAAACAAAACAAATTTATTGAATATTCTAAAAAAATTGTTTTGAAAAATGTAATAATAAAACCAATAAGTAAATTACGAATTATAAATTATGAATTACGAATTGGTTTACACCTGATAATAAGTATTTTACAAAAAACAAATCAGGAAGTTATTTTTTAACAATTACTAAGTAAATTATGAATTACGAATTTGTTTACACATAGTAATAAATATTTTACAAAAAAACAAACCAGAATTTATTTTTTTAACATTACTAACTAAAAAATAATTTTTATTTTATTTTTTAATTAAAATAAATATATTATATATTTGTTACTTTTATAAATTTATAACCCAAATAACAAGAAAATGAACGATGAACAAAGATATTACAACAGAGAGATGAGTTGGTTAAGTTTTAATCAATTAGTTTTAGAACAAATACATGATAAAACACTTCCACTTTTTGAAAGAATAAAATTTCTTGCTATTTATTCTTCAAATATTGACGAATTTTATCGTGTTAGAGTAGCCTCTTATAGAAGTCTTGTTGATATTCCGAATGAAAACAAAAAAAAATTAGATTACAATCCGGAAGAGATTCTGGAAAAAATGAAAGAGAATATACAGGAACGACAACAGGAATATGAAGATACATTTTATAATGAAATAATTCCAGAGCTTGCCGAGAATGGTATAATTTTATATCAAAATAATGAACTAAAAGAAAAACATAAAATATTTCTAAAAGATTTTTTTTTGAGAGAAGTATTACCAGAGATGCAACCAGTTTTACTTTCTCGTTCTGGAAATGTCTTATCATTTTTGAAGGATAATAGAATTTATCTTGCCGTAAAAATGTATAAGAAAAATCCTAAGCAAGACCCCAAACGACCTTACTACGCAGCGATAAAAATTCCTTCACAACAACTGTCTCGTTTTGTAACACTGCCAAAATTAAATGGAAAACATTTTATATTTTTTTTAGAAGATGTTGTTAGGTATAATTTGAATGTACTCTTTCCCGGTTACGATATAGAATCAAGTTTTAGTATTAAAGTATCAAGGAATGCTGATTTGCAAATAGAGGACGAATTCTCTGGAAATATTCTTGATAAACTAAGAAAAGTTCTAAAACAAAGAAAAACAGGTGCGCCAGCAAGGTTTAAATATGACAAAAATATACCAAGTGATTTACTTGATGTTCTAAAAATGGCATTTAATCTTTCCGAAAATGATTACGTCAAAGCTGGTAAATATCATAACTTTAATGATTTCTTTGGATTTCCGAACCCTAAAAGCCCTAAACTTGAGCTTCCACCTTTTAAACAGTTAAACCACCCAATTCTGGACAAATATAGTTCTATTCTTAAAGCTGTTAAAAAACATGATATTATGCTACATTTCCCGTACCATACATACGATTATGTTTTGAGATTTTTTAATGAAGCGGCATTAGACCCTTATGTTGAAGAAATAAAAACAACACAATATAGAGTAGCAACAAACTCGGCAATTGTAAATGCTTTGATAACAGCAGTAAGAAACGGTAAAAAAGTAACAGTATTTGTAGAAGTAAAAGCTCGCTTCGATGAGGAAACAAATATTCGTTTCGCTCATAAAAT
This sequence comes from Bacteroidales bacterium, assembly GCA_029934515.1. Classification (GTDB taxonomy): domain Bacteria; phylum Bacteroidota; class Bacteroidia; order Bacteroidales; family JAADGE01; genus JAOZMB01. The sequence continues at coordinate 41,846 of JAOZMB010000006.1, read as the reverse complement.
GAAAAAAGCTGGGATTAATGTAAATGCTGGAATTCCCGGTTTAAAAGTACATTCAAAAACAGCACTTATTACAAGAAAATCTGAAAACGGCAGCGGAAGCAAAAGGTCTTTTGCATTCCTTAGTACAGGAAATTTTAATGAAAAAACGGCAAAACAATACTCAGATGAAGGACTTTTTACATCTGATAAAAGAATTATTAAAGACCTCGTAAAATTATTTACATATCTTGAAAAGCCAGTCAAAAGATTCAAATTTAAACATATTCTGGTGCCGCTTTTTAATATGAACAAAGCAATTGTTGAAAAAATACAACGAGAAGTAGATAATGCAAAAGCCGGGAAAAAAGCTAGGCTTATATTTAAAATGAACGGTCTCGAAGAGAAAGAAAAAATCGAAGCTCTGTACGCCGCAAGCTCAGCAGGTGTTAAGATTGATTTAATAGTTAGAGGAATATGTTGCCTAAGACCGGGAATGGAGTTCAGCAAAAATATTCAGGTAACAAGAATCGTAGACCGCTACCTCGAGCATTCACGAATATTTGCTTTTTACAATGACAATAACTGGGAAGTATATATTTCGTCAGCTGATTTGATGACAAGAAATTTACGACGAAGAGTAGAAGCTGGAATACCAATATATAATAAAAAAATAAAACGAGAAGTTATAGACCTTCTCGAAATACAACTTAAAGATAACACAAAAGCAAAGTTCTTGGATAAAAATATAAATAATATTGACAAAGTAAGAAACGAAAACGAAGAACTATATAGAGCACAAGTAGATACATATTTATACTTACAAAAGAAAACATTAATAGGAGGATATTGAAAATATATTACAAACACAAAAAGTAGAATTCAAATTAATGTCGGTGTGGCTTAAAGTCATGCCGATAGTTTATATACAATTATCATTTTTAATAAAAATAAAAAATATGGCAGATTCAAAACTTATATCAGAATTAATGAAAAGGAATTATAGAGAAAGAGATTTTTTTCATGATATGATGCCGCACAAAGTAAAAAATATATTACTTATTTCGCACCTATACGATGCGCTAAGTATTGAAAGTGAAGGAACTACGGCTGATAAAGTAATGGGTGATTATTATAAAATGAACCTTACATCAGCACCAAGAATTATTAATGTAAACTCTTATGAAGAAGCAGAAAAATATTTAAAGTCAAATAAGAAAATTGATATGGCAATTATTATTGCTGGTGCCGACAAGAAAAAACCAGTTACAATAAGTAAAAAAATTAAAACAAAATTTAAAAAATTGCCAATCTTTCTGCTTGTTAATAACAACTCAGATATAGATTTTTTTAAAAAAAATAACGAACATCATTCCAATATTGATAATATATTTGTTTGGAACGGCGACTCAAGTATATTCATTGTGATGATTAAATTGTTAGAGGACAGGAAAAATCTTAGTAATGACACAAAAATAGGATATTCAAGGATAATATTGCTCGTCGAGGACTCGGAGAAGTATTATTCAAGATATCTGCCTATTTTATATAGAAGCGTTACCCAACAGACAAAAGCAGTTATTGATGAAACAAATACAGATAATAATTTGCATAAAGTACTCAAAATGAGAATGAGACCAAAAGTTATTCTCGCAACGACTTACGAAGAAGCAATTTATATCTACAATAGATATCGCAATTATATGCTTTGCCTTATCACTGATGTTGAATATTATAAGGACAATAAAAGCGATACAAAAGCTGGTTTTAAACTTGTGAAATATGTTAAAAGTATCACACCAGAATTACCAACAGCTGTGCAATCTTCTGATGAAAATAATAAAAAACAATCGGAAGAATTGTTCTCTCTTTTTATAAATAAAAATTCAGATAGTCTGGCTCGTGATATTCGTTATTTTATTAAATATAATCTTGGTTTTGGTGATTTTGTTTTTCGTAATAATAAAAGAGTAAGAGTAAATAGAGCTTCTAATATGATAGAGTTCTTTGAAAAGCTGAAATATAAAAAAGAAATTAGTGATGAAAGTCTTATTTATCATGCCTCAAAAAATCACTTCTCTATCTGGCTTAGAGCAAGAGGCGAAATAAAACTTGCCGAAAAAGTTGTTTCCATAAAGTTATCTGATTTTAAGAATATAGATGATTTTAGAATTTCTATTATAAATACATTTACAGAAAATAGAATTGAACAAAATAGAGGCAAAATAATTGGTATAGAAGATAAAATTGTAAAATATGAAAGTAATATAGGAAGACTGGCACCAGGAGCACTCGGAGGAAAAGGAAGAGGAATTGCGTTTATTGTAAATATGATATATAATCTAAATATCGGACATCTTACACCAGAGATAAATCTAAAATCGCCACTTACTTTTATTATAGGAACAGACGAATACGATAATTTTATTAGAGATAACGAGTTATATGATTTAATATTTAAAGAAAAAAAATATGACAAAATAAAAGTTGCTTTTCTTAATGCAAAACTCTCGGTAGAACTTGGAGAGAGACTTGTTAGAATGTTAGAAATTGTAGAAAAACCATTAGCGGTACGCTCATCCGGATTATTTGAGGACTCACTTATGCAACCTTTTGCAGGTGTTTTTGCAACATATATTTTACCAAATAATAACATTGATATAAACAAAAGAACAAAACAATTAAAAGATGCAGTGAAGCTTGTCTTTGCATCTATTTTTTCTGATATTTCACAAAATTTTATAAAATCTGTTAATTACAAACCAGAAGAAGAAAAAATGGCTGTTGTTATTCAGGAAGTTGTTGGTAATAAGTACGGAGATATTTATTACCCGCATATCAGCGGTACGGCACAATCGTATAATTATTATCCTTTCGGAAGAATAAAACCAGAAGATGGTTCAGCTGTTACAGCAGTAGGGCTTGGAATATATATTGTCGAAGGAGAAAAAGCATACAGGTTTTCGCCAGCACACCCGACTCTTCAAAATAATACAATTAAAGATTTAATGAAAAATTCGCAAACAAAATTTTATGCCATAGACCTATCTCAAAAAGACATAAAACTGTTAGAAAGCGAAATAGCTGGTCTAATAAGAACAGATATCAGCCGTGCCGAAAAAGTAAATTATAAATCTTTTAAACATTGCGTATCAGTATATAGCAGAGACAATGATATCCTCGCACCAGGAATAGACAGAGCAGGAAAAAGAGTAGTAAATTTTGCTAACATACTGAAATATAACTATATCCCACTTGCAGATACAATTAAACAAATATTGAAACAAATGGAAGCAGCAATGGGAACATCAGTAGAAATTGAATATGCTGTTGACCTAAACAAAGACGAAAACGGAAAAGCAACTTTTTATATATTACAAGTAAAACCGCTTGTTGGAAATGATGGAGATTATCGAATAGACTTAGAAAAGATTGATAAAGACAATACTTTATTGTTCTCTGAAAATGCAATGGGAAACGGAATTATTGAAAATATAAGAGATATTGTTTTCGTTCCGCCTGAGACATTTGATAAATCAAAAACAGAAATAATTGCAACACAAATATCAGCAATAAACGAAAAAATGGTAAAAAATAAAAAAAATTATGTCCTTATCGGTCCAGGAAGATGGGGAACAAGAGACAAATGGATAGGAATACCAGTAAAATGGACACAAATATCAAATGCAAAAATTATTGTTGAAACAAGTCTTTTTGAATTTCCATTAGAAGCATCATCTGGTTCACACTTTTTTCATAATGTAACATCTATGAACGTAGGATATATATCGGTGCAACACAGCTCAGAGAAGTCAAACATAGCATGGAACAAATTGAACGAGCAAACAATTAAAGAACAAACAAATTTCGTAAAACATATACAATTTAAAAAGAACCTGAAAATACAAACAGACGGGAAGAAAAAAATCGCAGTTATTGAATATTAAAAATCATAATATATTATAAATAAATAAATAATTAAATTAAATGAGAATAAAAATTTTGACAGTAATTATAATTGCAGTTTTATTAAGCTCCTGCAATTTGATAAAGAAAGTTTTAGATGTTGATAATGGCTCGGACACAGGAGCAAATGAAATGACTTCAAATCCAGATATGAAGATAGTAACTTTTACAAAAAAATTAAAAGAAAGCTATCTAAAATATGAATTTTTAGAAATGAAATTTGCGAGTAGATACAAAAACGGAGACAGCGATTTGCCAATAAAAGGTATTATAAAGATACAAAAGGATTCTTGTATTTGGGTTTCAATTCGTCCTGGACTTGGCATAGAGCTTGCTAGATTGTTGCTTACAAAAGATAGTATAAAATTTATAAATAGAATGAAATCAGAATATTTTGTAGAAGATTATAAATACTTTGAGAAGCAATTGAATATTAAACTTGATTATAAAACAATTCAAGCAATATTAACAAATGAATTTTTTATATATCCAGCAAAAAAAACTTATAGAAGTGGACTTGTTGGTTTTAAATTATCAAAAGTAACTGGAAAGAATATACTCTCAAAAAGCAGGAACTTGAATAATTATACCGAAAAACAAGAAGTATCAATATCATCAACAAATAACAAAATTCTATCTATATTGTCAGAGATGACAAGACAAAAAAGAAAATTGGATATTAAATACTCAAATTTTTATAAATTAGACAATACATTATTTCCGAAAAGTATAGATGTAAAAATTGTTGAAAGAGATAAAAATATAACACTTGATTTTACTTATAATAAAATTACTGTTGACAAGGCATTTAAGCCAAGTTTTAAAATATCGCCAAGATATACGAAAATAAAAATTTACTGAAAATCCATAATTTAAAAAAATTACCCGACACTTTTAAAAAGATGTCGGGTAATTTTTTTATATGATTATTTTTGTTTCTTAATGGCTCAACCACAAAAAAACTTCAATAATTCTTTATTTAATTGATATTTTACTGTTATAAATTTTATCATTTGAAGTAATTTTTATAAAATAAACACCTTTTGCTTTATCGCTTATATCAACACTAAGATTACCGTCTTTTTTACTTACATTTTTATAAATAATTTGACCAGCTGTATTATATATTTCTACGCTTAGTTCTTCTTTTGATTTGTTTGAACTAATCATAAATGTCCCTTTATTTGGGTTAGGAAATATTTTAATATCGTTGTTCAAATCTTTAACAGATAGTCCACCGACAGAAATAGTAAATTCCTGAACAGTAGGGTCGCCCTCGCCTTCGGCTTGTAATACTACATCAAAATCACCAGCTTCGAGAGGAGCCGTACCACTTAATGTTCCTGTTCCGTCTCCGTTGTCAATTAGCTCTAACCATTCTGGACATGTTGGTACCGTAATTGTAACAGAACGAGTTCCTTTTGCTGTAATATGTCCAGGGAATATAATATCATCAATCCATGCACAATCTTCGTCGCCTGAAACAGAACCGTCTTTTTCATAAGACCATTTTAAAGTATGTACGCCCTCGGAGACATCATAAATATGTTCAGCCCATTCTTCTGTTCCACTCCACTGGTCAAGCATTGAACCATCAATATAAAACTTCAAAAAATCATAAGAAGGCTCAGATGAAATTTTACTCCAAAATGATATTTCACTGTTGGATGTAACATCAATTGTAATAGATAATTCACTTGTTTGATTATGACTAATACTTCCGGATTTTGCAGAATATATTCCTCCGTTTACCTCTGTATCTACAATTGTCCAATCCGAATTTCCTCCATGTGACCATGCATAAGCAGAGAAGTCACCTGTTTCAAAATCTTCTACCTGTAAACCAACTGCAAGATTAACAGGTAATGTTACTTCGTATTCTCCACTTACAAATGTAAATATTATCTCAACAAAAGTTCCTATTGGAGTGTTCTCATCAACAGAAATACTAAATTCGGCAGGCAACGATTCGCCAACTTCAATTGCTTCTATATTCATTGTATCCGAATTAAGAGTTACATATTCAGGGTGCGTAGTTGTGAGCGTACATGTTGCTGGCAAAGATGTTGCATGTCCATTGTTTGCGGCATTCATTATTACACAAACTGTTTCACCTGGATCCAGCATACCGTTTTCGTTTCCTATTATTTCTTCCGTTGTTATCTCGTACAAATAATCATTTGTATTTATAACAGTTGTTTCAGGAGCCGAAATGAAACTAACTTTACCCAAACTATCAACAACATTATCAAAATTTACTTCCAGCACAGGAGCATTTACAGTAATTCTTTTTGTTTGTTCCCAGAGAGTTTTGTTGCCCGATGTTATCTCAATATCAATAGCTACTTTATATTGGTCTTCAAGGTTATCACTTACAGTAACAGTGAAGGCATCATTTGCAGTTCCTATTCCTCCAGCAACAATATCACCATAACTAAAAGTTCCGTTTGTAATAACTACATTCTCATCTGTTGTCGATATAGTCAAATTTACATCATTTGCTGTTTCTGTTCCAACATTTTTAACACTAATATTCATATTAACGGCTTGACCGTAATCAACAGAATTATTAAAATCATTTACAATAACATAAGGACCGGCTGGAGAGATAACAAGAATTTCTTTTGTGTATCTGTAATAATTTTGTTTTGTAATTGTTAGAAGTAAAATAGTTTCCACTTCTGGACAATTATCCATGCTTAATACAGATTCTGTTCCGTCACTTTCTACTACTGCAATTATTTCTGTTTGTCCTGTTTCTTCGTTAAAATAAGTTAACGACAAAAAAGCATCTTCATCTGTTGTTACTTCAAAATCAGTTGTACCATAAATATGCACTTCATTACATTCAACAATCAATTCCTGTGGAACTTCGGAATAAACATTCATAAAAGCATCGCCATGGTGATGGAATAATCTGTATGTTATTTGTTTATTATCAGTATTATAAGGCCAGCCCGATTGATATAAGAAATTTTTTCCTGCTACATTCGCAAATGCTGGCATAATCATTCTACTTTCAGGATTTGCAATTTCATCTGGCATAAACTCTGGCCACATATTATCATAAGCTCCCCAAACATAAGTATCGTTTACAAACGAATAAGATACCTGAGTTGCCGCAATAATACCAAGTGCGCCAGCTCCTTCTCCTCCTGCTGTGTGTCTCTGGAATTTTTCGGCAAATGATTCAGAACCGTAATCAAATTGTCCAGTGAGACAGTTAATTGACATTATAAACGAAAGGTCTGTGTTTGTAAGTGAGTTTATATTTGAATTAACATAAGATGGTTCTCCCCATCCTGTTTCCATTCCGTGGTCTCTGTGTTGAAGCATAAATGCTCCTGAATTTAAGGCATTATTTACAGCCGAAGCGTTTCCGCCAGTCCAACCGCCAAGTGCTGAAGGCGATGCTGGAATATATTCAAGTCCGTTTGGTCCGAAATAATTTATAACTGCTGACGTATTTGTTGCAGTTGACCATGGGTCTGAATTTGGATTTCCAGAATAAACAGCATTTATACGAACCGTTTCTTTGCCAAGACTGTTCCAGAAACCACCTATTACTTCCGAACAAATCTGAAACCAACGTTCTGTCTGCCAACCGAGTGCTGTAATAGGATTATTATAAAAATTTTCACTTGTTGGAGGGTTTCTTTCGTAGTTCAAATCTTTTTCAATCATTACCTGTAATTGTGTTTCGTTGTTTGCTGCAATTCTTGCAAAAGCAATATCTGGTAAATCATCATTGTCATAATCTGCGTATTTGTTATCAGTAATAAAAGTTCCCGAATAAGGATGCGGATAAGATTGTGAAGTAATACCAGAAGTTCCGTTTCCATAATCGGCAAGCAAAAGAACAGCCACTGGCGGTGTTTCCCAGTTTGCGTAGGCATTATCTACCCACGATTCAATTGCATTTACAGTATTCCCTCCTACTTCTGTTATCGTAAAAACTCCTGTAGATACTCCCTGTTGTCTGCGAAATTCTGCTATTGAATCAGCCCATTGAACAAAAGTATCGTCATCAAGTGTTATTATAACATATTCAAATTCATCGTCTTTTGTATTTTTTGCTTTTGCTTTATAATCAATTTTCGGTAACGAAGAATAATTTAAAAGTGCGTCTTGTAAAATAGGATCCCACCATCGGCTTCTTAAACGATTATCACCAAACTGTCCTGTTCCATTTTTAAATTCAAGCTCAATTTTAATATCTTTATATACTATAAGCTCTTTTGTAACAGGATTATATTGAAAAGGTGTAATCCCAAGCATTACCACATCGACTCCTCTTATTTGAGTAATTTCTGAAATATTAACAGGGTTTTCTGGATAGAATTTATTTTCGGAATAAACCTGTGTATTTTTATTAAATTCCAATTCGCCGTCTTCTGTATCGAAAGGTATTCTTGGCGCTGGAGCCATATTAATATTTTGATATTTTTCTGTCTTAAAATCACTGATATTTAACACAACCTCAGCTCCTTCAGGCAAAGCAATGTATTTACCACCGCCGGGAAGGTCTGGCATTCCTTCATTATTAAAAAGAAAATTTCCAGATAATTCAATATTTTGCATCATCTCCCCCTTAATCTCCGCATTTTTCAAAGAAAACTCATTTATAGAATAATTTACCTCAACACCAGAACTCTTTGAACTAATTAATGTATATCCTTCTTGTCCCCAACTATCTGTATATGTAATCGTTTGCTTTTGGGAAAAAGCTGTAAATACTGATAAAATGATAACTGTTATAAACAGTAAAAATGATTTTTTCATGGAATTTTATTTAAATTAAATTTATGTATATTTATAATAAAGAAAAAAACACCCTAATGCTATCTTTCGACAACATTTTAGAGTGTTTTATAAATTCTTGTATATTATTTAAGTATAATTTTGCTGTTATAAACCTCTTTTCCCGAAGTAATTTTTATTAGATATACACCTTTTGCTTCATCGTTCATATCAACACTAATTACATTATTACTGCTAATATTTTTATAAATAAGTTGTCCGCTAATACTGTATATTTCAATATTTAGTTCTTCGTTTACTCCATTTGAATTAATTAAAAATGTTCCCTTATTTGGATTTGGGAATATTTTAATACTTTTTTCCAAATTACCAACAGAATTATAATCTCTAACAGAAATTGTAAATTCCTGATTAACAGATGCACCACCGTCTTGTGCTTGTAATACAACATCAAAAAGCTCTGCATTTGCTGGAGCTGTTCCGCTTAAATTACCTGTTCCGTCTCCGTTGTCTGTAAGTGTCAGCCATGTTGGCAATGTTAAACCTGTAATTGATATAGAACGAGTTCCTTTTGCCGTTGTATGTCCGGGAAATATTATATAATCAATCCATGCACAGTCAGGTTCGTTTGAAACAGAGCCGTCTTTTTCGTAAGTCCATTTTAGTGTATGTACTCCAGCTGTTATTGTATAAGTTTGTTCATCCCATTCTAATTCGCCACTCCAATCTTCTATCAAGTTATTGTCAATATAAAATTTTAAATAATCATAACTGCCTTCAGAAGATACTTTGTTCCAGAAAGTAATTTCGCTATCAGCTACAACATTAATACTTACTGACATTTCAGAAGTTTGGTCATGATCAATAGAACCCGACTTAGCAGAATATGCACCTTCGTGTACTTCGGAGTCTTCAATTGTCCAATCAGCATCACCACTCATTTCCCAAGGATAAGCAGTGAAGTCGCCTGTTTCGAAGTCTTCAATTTGTAATCCAACAGCAAGGTTATAAACAATTTCCTCTGAATGTTGACCGCTCACGAGAGTAACAATAATTTCAACAACTGTTCCCACAGGTGTGCTTTCATCAACAGATATACTAAACAATGCTGGTAATATTTGATCAACTGCAATCACACCAAGATTTATTTCACCAGAATTAACTGTAACATATTCAGGACTTGTCGTTGTAAGTGTGCATGTTACTGGATAAGAACTTGCATGACCGTTGTTTGTTGCATTAACTGTAATACCTACTGTTTCTCCGGCATCCAATAATCCGTTTCCGTTTCCAGTATTTCCTTCAACCGATATATCATAAGAGTAATTTTCATCTGTATCAACAGTTATTACAGGATTTGACATAAATGTAACTCCATCTGAGTTGTCATTAATTCCGTCAAGTGCTACTTCTAATACTGGTGCATTAACTGTAACAGATTTTGTTTGTTCCCATAATGTTTTTCCGTTACCTGTGATTTCAATATCAATACTTACCTGATATTGGTCTTCTATTTCATTGCTAACAGTAAGTGTAAATACTTCTGTTGAAACAGCCGATGCTCCTGCTGCTATTGTTCCGAAATAATAAGTTTCATTTGTAAAGTTTGCATTTTCGTCTATTGTTGAAACCGTAACTGAGACATCTGTTGCGTCTTCTGAGCCTACATTTTCTATTGTTAAATCAATATTCTCCGTTTGTCCGAAATCAATTGTATTTGTGTATCCGGAAACAGTTAAATAAGCTTCATCAAGAGAAGCCGCTTGAACAACTACCATATAAGGTTGGTATTGTGGTTTTGTAACAACTATATCTACATCACCTCCAGAAGTGACTGGTTCTATTTGAACTTCTGCAACACCGCTTTCATCAACAAGTGCAACACCGTGTAAAATACCGTCTTTTGAAATAGCTACATAAGAACCGGGTTCAGCTGTAACCTCGTAAATAGTAACACCTATTGGAATTGTAGGCATGTGAGAGACTTCATTTATTTCGCCTTGTGTACGGTAAGGAACAAGTGACGGGTCACCTAAGCAATTGTATGCTTCCCAATAATAAAGAGGATTTGAATGTGCTGGATAGCCTTCTGCTTCGACCTCTGTTACGACAAGGTTACCAAGAAAAACTGTTGCATCAACTGTAACGTAATCACTGACAAACATTGCATCATAAACGCCAAGTGTTGTTTCCTCAAAAGTAGGAACATAACCATTATTATCTCCAACAATGGGAAATGCACCTACTGCCCAGTAAAAATCTTCAAACCAATAACTTGACGGCGAAGAACCTATATAAGCAACAGCACCTTTGTTTTCGGCACGCATCCAAGCTTCGCCTATACATTCACCATATCCGAAATCTGCCGACATACAACAGTTACCAACAGCAAGAGGATATTTGTTTGTATTTGTGAACGCATTAACATCAGAAATAGAAAGACTTGGACCTCCCCACATTGTTTCATTACAATGTGCTGTATAATTAATAAATGATACTGAAATTCTTTCATTATCGTAACAACCAGAGTATGAGTTCAAATAATCATTTACATTAACAAAATTGTGTTCAGCATTAAAGTAATTTTCTGTTCCGTATTGAACAGTAGGTTGTCCAACCTTTGGGTTCCAAGAACCGTCTTCTCCTGCAATAAGAGTAACATCATCAAGATAAGTAGGGTCTTCAAATTCATATCTCTCGTGGTAAAGAGTTTTATCAATTTGAGGCTGCAATTGTTCTAAATTGTTAGCAGAAAATCTACCATAATACATTTCAGGAAAATAATCACCGTCCTGACTGAAATAATAAAGGTCTGTTTGTCTTCCAGAATTTACACCAACTTGCGAAGCTGGTATTTGTGCAACATCACCGACAAATAAACAAAAACTTGGTGCTGGGTCTTCTGGTGTTCCTGCTTCGTAGTGCATTTGTACCCAGTCTTTAATTGATTGAACATTTGAATAACCTTCATCTGTATAATTAACAATTACGTTAAATCCTTTTTTAGTTTTCCAAGCAATGTAAGGTTGTAGTGCGTCTTCAAACATACGGTCTGCGAGGATTAACATTTTAACTGGATATTTTGTTAAGTCGGGATGGTCATCTATTACATTCTTACTGTTTAAAAGTTTATTATAAACAGGCTGAAAAAATGGAGAGTAAGTTGACCGTTTAATATATTTTGTATTTGATATATCGCTTCCGCTAAATTCAACTTCAACCTGAATGTTATTGTAAACTTTTATTGTTCCACTATTTGGACTGTAACTTACTGGAGCAATAGTTAATTTAGCTATTCTAGCGCCGCGCATTGTACCCATTACATCAACACTTGCAAGGTCAAATTCAATATTTTCTCCTTTTGAGTAACTATTGGCAGAGTAATGAAATTTTACATCGGCTGGGTTTTCGCTTTTACTTACATCTGGCTGTGTAGGAATAATTCTATTATTAATTCCGTAGTCTGACAATTTATATTCATTTACAGAATAATTAATAACTTTTATACTTACTTCTGCACCGAAAGGTATTTCAATAAGTTTGTTATAAGCTGGTAATTTAGGACTTCCTATTTCTCCAATAAATCTTGCGCCAGGTATAACAATTTTGTCAAAGATACCTTCTTTTGTCTCCACAGTAAAACTTGTTATTTTTTCGTGTGTAAAATTCAAAGCCAACTTTTGATAGTTGTTAGCAGTCATTTCTATTGAGCTGGTTTCCGCTCCAAGATCAATCACCCCTTTTTGTGCTTTTTGTGCAAAACCGCTTGAAAACAGAATTGAAACAAAAAATAAAACAAATACAGATTTTTTCATAATCGAATTTAGAATTAAAATTTATAAAAAATATTTATAGAAAAATGATACATTATTTATAATAAGGTTGCATAATGTAGAAATTTTTTTTTAATAAAAGTCAAAAAGTTGGTAACTAACAACAAAATATTTCCAAATTTTATATATATATTTTTACAAATATAAGATAATAATTTTGCGAAATATAAATATAAAAATAGGTTATTTAATAATTATTTTCTACTTTTGTATTTTTTAACTATAAAAAAAATAGTATTAATTCGTTAAGCATATGTAATAGGTGTTACTTGCAATAACATAATAGGAACACAGATTATACGGATTTTTCACAGATTTATAATTATAAAATAATAAATAATTTAACAATCAAATGAAAAAACAAATTATTTTATTTATATTGCTATCTTTGTTATTTTTTGTATGCGATGTAGAAAAGGAAAAAAAGAATAATGATAATTTAACAAAAAATAAAACAAATATAGAGAAAAATATTAAAGAAAAAAATCCTTTAAATATTTCAATAAAAATAAACGAAAATATAAATCATACTATTGGAGATGATATAGAAATAAATATTGATGTAGAAAATATTTCTATAAATGATTCAGTTTTTTTATTTATAAATAACATAAAGAAGAAAGTTCTGAAAAAAGATAATTTGGATTATGTATGGAACAGTAGCAAAGCAAAGACTGGAACAAATATTATAAAAGTTATTTTTAAGACAAAAAAGTCAGAATTTAAAGCAGTTAGAGAAATAATTTTATTATCAGATATAAAACCAGAAATGTACAGTTATAAAATAAAAAAAACTTTTAAACACGACCGTGCAGCTTACACTCAGGGTTTTTTTTATGACAAAGGTTTTTTATACGAAGCCACAGGTTTAAAAGGCGAATCAACAGTACGCAAAGTAAAATTAGAGACAGGAGAAGTTATTCAAAGTTTTGCTATTTCGAGAGAAGTTTTCGGAGAAGGTATAACACAGTTCGATGATAAAATTGTTCAGTTAAGCTGGCAGGCTGGGATTGGTTTTGTATATGATTTTAATAGTTTCAAACTAATTGATGAGTTTTCTTATTCTGGCGAAGGCTGGGGTATCGCATACGGAGAGGATAAACTTTTTATGACAAATGGTACAAATGAAATTAAGATACTTGAAAAACAGTCGTTCTCTGTTATTGATAAATTAGAGGTATATGATGACAAAGCCGAAGTTAGATATTTAAATGAACTTGAATATATTGACGGCGCTATTTATTCAAATATATATCAATCTGAAAAAATAGCAAAGATAGACCCTACCACAGGCAAAGTCATCGCATATATTGATTTAAAACGTATATTACAAGCAAATGATTATAAATCTGATACCGATGTTTTGAACGGAATTGCTTATGATAATAAAAACAAAAGATTGTTCGTAACAGGAAAGAAATGGCCTAAGGTTTTTGAAATCGAACTTATAAAAAAATAATTTTAATGAACGGTTAGTAATCATTAAAAAATAACTTTTTGATTTGTTTTTTGTAAAATACTTATTATCAGGTGTAAACCAATTCGTAATTTACTTAGAGTTAGATTTGTTAAAAATTAAAACTCAACTTAATGTATTATAAAATATGCGAATTAACAGTTAAAAAATAAGAAAGATATAAGTCGTAGCAATTTTACCAAATACATGAACAAAAAGTCCTTTTGTAGAACGTACTTTTGAAGCTCTTTGAATATCTGTTTTTTCAATAAGCCAATTAAATAAAGATTCAATAGGCTGTCTAATTTTAGAGACGGCAGTTGAAAACAAATCATTATATGCTTTATCTCTTTGTCTCAACACTTTGGGCATGCCCTTTGTTAGCATAACATTTATCTGTTATTTCAGTCGCAACTTTTACCTTTCGTTTGCCAGAACAAGTTATAATTGGCATTGAATCTAATAAACTTATATTTTTACAACAGTCATCTGGTTGAAACTCGGTAATTAGACTAATACCCAAGAGTTTAAATGCTTCACTTAAGCGATTTAATCTTTTATTAAAAGCAGTGTAACCAGGCAATTTTGGAAACCAAGAAAGTAAATGTTTTTTTTGTATATTCGTAAATTTCTTTAATTTTGAAACGTTTTTCTTCAGTCATTACATAAAGATAAATAGCCATAATCTCTGCATCTGTAAAACCAGGATTATTATTATTACTAAATCTTTGACAAGAATATTTTAATACATTATCGTATAAATCGCTGATATAATAATATATAGCAACTAATTTTAATTTATTATCCATATGAATCATTGATTAAAAGAGTTAATATTTGAAAGAATCCTCTAATATATTGATTTATATGTTTTTTAAAAAAATATTTTACTAACTTTATAATTTAACTTAGAATTTACAAATTTTAACTGTTAATTCGCATTACTTATGAAATATAAGTAAATTTGATAAAAGAAATTATTGAAAAATAAAGATATAAATAATTTTTTTTGAAAATAAAATTTTATTCAAAATGAATGAAAAATATGGATTTTTACATTATACAGCATCATTTATATAATTAGAAAAAATTTAAATTTAAAATTAAAAATTATGAAAAATGTATTTAAATTATCTGTTATGTTTTTATTGTTAAACATATTTAGTTTTTCTATTTATGCACAAAACGAACCAAAAATTCAGGTAGCTTTAATTCTTGACACAAGCAGCAGTATGGACGGATTAATAGACCAAGCAAAGACACAGCTTTGGAGTGTTGTGAACAAACTTACCACAACAAAATACGAAGGAAAAAGACCTGAATTGGAAATAGCTCTTTACGAATACGGAAACGACGGACTCCCAGAAGAAGAAGGTTACCTGAGACTGGTTGCTGAACTTACAACTGATTTAGATAAAATTTCGGAAGATTTGTTCGCTCTAAAAACAAATGGAGGTTCTGAATTTTGTGGGTTGGTTATTGATAGAGCAACTGTTCAGTTAAAGTGGAGTCTGTCAAATCAAGATTTAAAATTGATATTCATAGCTGGAAACGAAGAGTTTACACAAGGAGAGGTTAATTATAAAAAATCGTGTAGAGCGGCAATTGATAAAGATATTGTTATTAATACAATTTTTTGTGGTAACAAGGATGAAGGTATCAATACAAAGTGGAAAAACGGAGCCGATATTGCCGAGGGGAAATATTTGAATATAGACCAAAACCAAACCGTTGCTTATATAGAATCTCCTTTCGATGATAAGATAATGGAATTAAGCAATGAACTTAACGGAACATATATTGCTTATGGTTCGTATGGTAAAGAAATGAGCGAACGACAAAGTATGCAAGATGCAAATGCAGTTGGACTAAATAAATATGCCGCAGTAAACAGAGGTATTTCAAAAAGTTCAAGGGCATATAAAAATTCTAAATGGGATCTTGTTGATGCCTCAAAAGACAAAAAAATGAAAGTAGAAGAAATAGAAGAAGAAAGATTGCCAGAAGAAATGAGAGGAATGACAAAAGAAGAAAAAGTAAAATATATTGATGACAAAAAAGAAGAACGTGAAATAATACAAAATGAAATTTCTGAACTAAATAAAAAAAGAGAAGCATACGTTAGTAAAGTCAAAAAAAATAAAGCCGAAAATTCAACTCTCGAAGATGCAATGATTGAAACAGTTAAGGAACAAGCAGAAAAGAAAAATTATAAATTTGAAAAATAAAATTATAAAAAAAAAATGGAAGAACAAGCGAAAGAGAAAAACAGATTAAAATTTTTTCCAATTATGATGTACGCAATTGTAATGGGTATGTGTGGATTAACAATTATTTATCAAAAAGCAGGAGCATGGTTAAGTTTTTCTCATATTTTTGGTGATTTACTGATGATTATAACAACAATAATTTTTATAATAATTTCAGTGATATATTTAATCAAATATATAAAATATCCAATGGCTGTCAAAAAAGAATTTAAACATCCTGTTCGTATAAATTTTTTTGCTGCAATATCAATTTCTATGTTGATGTTAGCTATTATTTACAAAGAAATAAACCCTATGATTAGTTCGTTTTTTTGGTATCCAGGAACGATTTTACATTTTTATCTTACAATGTACACAATTTCATATTGGATAAATAGCAATCAAAAACTTGTACATTCAAATCCAGCATGGTTTATTCCAATAGTTGGTAATGTTTTAGTTCCTGTTGCGGGTGTAGGTTTTGCAAGTCAAGGTATATTAATGTATTTTTTTAGTGTAGGTATATTTTTTTGGATAGTTTTACTTTCGATTATTTTAAATAGAATTATTTTTCATCATCAACTATCTGTTAAATTTATGCCAACATTATTTATATTAATTGCTCCTCCCGCAGTAGGATTTATTGCTTATTTTAAAATGTTTGGAGTAATTGATACATTTGCATTAATTTTATTTAATTTAGCTTTATTTTTTACTTTACTTGTAATATTTATTTACAAAAAATTCTTAAAGATAAGGTTTTTTATATCATGGTGGGCATTTGTATTTCCAATAGCAGCGATGGCAATTAGTACAATGTTAATGTATGCACAAACAGAAGAAATGACTTTTTTATTGCTGTCTTATGTTATGATAGTTGGTATTACGGTTGTAATTGCAATTGTAATATATCAAACAATTATACATATAAAAAAACACGAAATTTGTATTCAGGAGTAAATTAATATTAATAAATATTTTGAGTCGGTTGTAAGTTGTGTAATTGTGCCACAACTTACAACTGATAATTTATTTTCCTGTATAATTTTCGGGAGTTATATTTTTCAATTCTGTTTTAATTTGTTCATTAATATCTAATGTATCAATAAATTTGCTAATTGTTTCTGCTGTTATTTTTATATTTTTCCGTGTTAATTTTTTTAATGTTTCGTAAGGATTTGGATAATTTTCGCGTCTTAGTATTGTTTGAATTGCTTCTGAAACTACCGACCAGTTATTATTCAAATCGTTTATAATCACCGATTTATTTATACGTATTTTGTTTAATCCTTTGAGTAGCGATTTTAATGCTATTAGAGAATGGGCAAAAGGAACACCTATATTTCTTGTAACTGTTGAGTCGGTGAGGTCTCTTTGAAGACGTGAAATTGGCAATTTTCGTGATAAATGTTCAAAGGAGGCATTTGCTATTCCGAGGTTACCTTCTGAGTTTTCGAAGTCAATAGGATTAACCTTGTGCGGCATTGCAGATGAACCAACTTCATTTTTTTCAATTGTTTGACTAAAATAATTTAACGAAATATATGTCCAAATATCTCTGTTCAAGTCTATTAATATTGTGTTAATTCTTTTTACACAATCAAAAAATGCAGCCATATTGTCGTAGTGTTCTATTTGAGTTGTTGTTTGTAAACGGTCTAATTGTAAAATATTGTTCACAAAAGAATTTGCAAATTCTACCCAATTTATTTCTGGATACGCTACATAATGAGCATTAAAATTTCCTGTTGCACCGCCAAATTTTGATGAATATGGAATTAATTGTAAGTTAGATAGTTGTTTGTTTATTCGTTCAATAAATACTTCAATTTCTTTTCCCACACGAGTAGGCGAAGCTGCTTGTCCGTGTGTTCGTGCAAGCATAGGAATATCAGACCATTCTTGTGCAAGTTGAAATAATTTTGCGATTACATTTTTAAGTTCTGGCAAATAAACTTCATTTACTGCATCTTTCATAGACATCGGAACAGCTGTATTGTTAATATCCTGAGAAGTTAAGCCAAAATGTATAAATTCTTTGTATTTTGATATTTTTAGGTTTTCAAATTTTTCTTTCAAAAAATATTCAACTGCTTTGACATCATGGTTTGTTATACTTTCTATATTTTTAATTCTTAAAGCATCTTCTGTCGAAAGTGCTTCGTAAAGTTTGCGAAGAACTTTGAAATATTTTTTATCAAAGTCTTTCAACTGCAACAGCGGTATGTTACAAAGAGCAATAAAATATTCTACTTCCGTTTTTACTCTATATTTTATTAATCCTAATTCAGAAAAATAAAGAGCAAAATCCTCTGTTTTGCCTCTATATCTGCCATCGATAGGCGATATAGCTGTAAGTTCTTGTAAATTCATAAAAATTTATAATAATTAAATTTGTGATTATTTGAATAAATTATTTTAAAGTTTTCCGACAAAATTACCTTCAATATCCAGTTCTTCTAAAAACAGCATTTATTGTTTTCATTATCAATATTATATCATATTTTAGCGACCAGTTGTCAATATATTGCAAGTCCATTTTTATCCATTCCTCGAAACTAATTTCATTTCTTCCAGAGACCTGCCAAATACATGTGATACCCGGTTTCATAGAAAGCCGTCTTAACTGATTTCTTTTATATTGTTTAACTTCTTCGTTTATAGGCGGTCTTGGTCCAACTATTGCCATATCGCCAAGAAGAACATTGAAGAACTGAGGAAATTCGTCCATACTTATTTTTCTTAAAAAAGAACCAAACCGAGTTAGTCTTGGGTCTTTTTTGATTTTAAAAACTGGACCATCAGCTTCATTTTTTTCTATTAATTTTTGTTTAAGTTCTTCTGCATTGTTTACCATTGTTCTGAACTTATACATTGTAAAAATCCTTCCACGCAATCCAACACGTTTTTGTTTGAAAAGAACGGCTCCTTTTGATTCGATTTTAATTATAATACTTATTAATATCAAAAAAGGAGAAAAGAATATAACAGCAAAAAACGAAATTAAATAATCAATAATTCGTTTAGCCGCCAATGCCATATAGTCGCTTGATGTTGTTTTAAAAGACATAACTGGTATTTCATCGAAATAATTTATATGAGATTTAGAAGCTATTAGACTAATAAATTCTGATTGTATTTGAATATTAACTCCAACTTCTGCACATGAATATATCAAATTTCTAATTTCATCTATTACAATTTCACCTTTGCAATATATAATTTCATCTATTGTATTTTCCTCAATTATTTTATTAACAACAGAAATTTTATTCAATATTAAATATTTTTCTGAATATTTTTCTTTGATTTTTGGAGAGACAGAAATTATTGAAAATATTTTATAACCACGATACCTATCATTAATAATTTTATCAATAAATTTTATTGAAGCATTATCAGCAATAATAATTATGTTTTTAAGATTTTTTCCTTTTAAAAATTTGTATTTTATTATTTTATAAAGAAAAATTTTTGATAAGAAGAGCAATAAAAAATTAGTAATACCAAAAATTAATACAAAAAGCCTGCTTATATTTTCAAGTTTAAAAACAAAGATAAAAACAAATAATATTGATATTCCAACAATTATCATTATGAAATATTCAATAAAAATAATCGAATATGCCTTTACTGTTCTAAAATTTTTTAGATTAATAATTTTACTAAGAATATACCAAACCAGAACTATAAATATGCCTAATGTCAAATATTGTTGTTGATAAATAAATGATTTTGCGACAGTAAAAATTCTAATGTAATATGCCAAAACGAAAGCTAATAACGATAATAAAACATCAAATAATATTAGAACATTACTATATAATCTTTCGTTTTCTTTTAACATATTTTTAGTTTGAAGTTAATGATTATTCTTTTATTTTTAATTGAAATTTAAAAATTCCAGATTAATCCTACTGAAATAACATGATTAATGCTATTTCTGTTAATATATTCTGCCTTGTAAGTTGGGGTTGTTTTTGTAACAATTTTTTGTTCTGGCTCGCCAAAATAACTGTCACCGTTTTCGTATGTGTATTTACTGTTAACAACGATTGGATATTCTTCATTTATTTCTTTGTCAAATATATATTTAATATATTGACTTTCGTTTTGTAAAATAGTATAATTTATAGACAGATTTAATTTGTCTATGAACAAATAAAAATTACAATTTACACCAGCTTGTTTTTTTGTTGTTTCTTCTGTATTATAAACCATCGAAGCCATAATATCTGTATAATTATTCATCTCGCCTATACTGAAATTAAATTCACTCCAAAGAAAGTTCGTTATTTTTACGCCTACTGTTTGACTAAGAACAGAAGAGCTTTCTTTTCCCATCTTATTTGTCAGTTTTGTCATTGAGTATAAGTTCAAATTTCCGAAAGGTAGGACAATCAATTCTGCTCCTATTTGTTTGTATTTTTTATTGCTTAATTTAGAATATGTTCCAAAAATTGATGCTCTAAATATAGAAAAACTTTTTGATATTCTCAGTGCTGCCGCATAATCGTTTTGCGAAAAATTGTTGTCGGAAAAACTACTTTCGACAGTTTGTATATAATTATAAATTGTATCATAAATATCAAGAGTTGCATTTGCATTGTAGATGCTGTCATAAATTTCGTAGGTCTCGTGTTCTGTCAAATCAGAATTTTCATAACTATAATTAATAATTTTTTTTGTTCCTTTTATATTCAAAAAATTAAAAGCAAAATTGACATCAAAACCCTTTGCGGGGTGAACATTTGCATTTATATAATATTGATTTTGAGTATTTTGTAGATTAAACAAATTATCTTTTTTATTATCAAAAATTGATTGAACTGTATTGTGTTTTATTTGGCTGAACGAATAATTAATGCGAACACGCCGAAACAATTTATGTTCAATACCGAAATAATATTTTATCTGATTCTCGGCAACAACCTGTTCGCTATATACACTGTCGTTGCCAGCAATGTATGTATCCAACAAATTATCTTTTTCGCTGTTAAACAAATAAGTTGTTCCTATTTTTACATTTTCAATAATTGGATTTTTTATTCCGATTTTATTTTTAAGATTTTCAGAGAACTTGCTACTTATTATTTCGGCATCATCTGTTCGTCCACAAAATTTATACGAAAAATATAAATATTCTCCAATAAGTTGGTCATTAGGGTTTGTTCTAAAAATATTCTCAAAATGAACAACTGCTTTTGCATAATTTTTTTTTTCGTAATATGCAATTCCAAGTCTATAACGTAGATAATAAAAATCAATACCGTTTTTTATTGCCTCCTTTCCTGTTGTTATTAATCCGTTCCAATCTTTATCAGAAAATTGTTGGAAGCTTATTTTATCAACCTCAACAACTGTTTTATTATACTGTGCGTCAGCGTTTTGGTAAGAATAAAATATTAATACAAAAACAAAAATTATGGTTCTTGTCATTTTTTCTTTTAATAAATGATTAAATACGAAATTTTAAAACTTCGAAACTTCATCAATATCAGGAATATTTCTATAATGATATTTCTTATGTATTACTCCTGATTTGAGTATCACAAATCCGGGATTTGAACGAATAAATGTTTTTAACATTTTTTTATCACCTGTACAGAAGATTAAATTTTTCGGTAATATTTTTTTATATTCATTAATAACTGACTCTCCTGATGCTGTAAAACAAAAGAACATTAAATTGTTAGCATCGCAATAATTAGCAATCTTTTCAATTTTTTCCATATTACAAGCGTTTGCTTTTTTTAAATCTGGCGATATCAAAATAAATGAAGTTCCATTATTTTCAAGTATTTCTTTTGTAACATCATAACCATTCAAATCGGATATTATAAAATCATGAATAGGAGGCACATAACCTTTTTTTATCAGCTTATTAATAGTTGTATCAAAAGCCCATGTGAGCGTGTCTTCGTATGGACAGTTCTCAATTGTAAACTGTTTTGTTTTATTTGTTTTTAGATTTTTGTATATCAGAACAGTCTCGTATTCATCTTTTGGTGCATCGTCTGGAACGATAGCTTTTTCATAAATATTTGTTCCATCTTTATAAGCTCTAAAATCAATAACTGGCAGGTTGTAGAAATTATAAAATTGGAATAAAAAAACTAAGGCAGTAATACCGCCTGTAATTAAAAATGCTGTTTTGTATTTAAAGAACATTTTCGTTTTGTTTCTCATCAGAAATAATGTAACAATAAAAATAAGCAATATTACATTTTTCCAAAATGTTTGCCAATTTGTAAGCGTAATTGCATCACCGAAACAACCGCAATCTGAAACGGGATTTGCAAAAGCGAGCCAAAATGTCAGTGGCGTAAAAATAGTTATAAATAATAAAGCAGTCCATGCTGTTAGTTTAGGAAAGACATTAAAAATCAACATTAAACCTATTCCAAACTCTGCTGCGTTCATAAGAAATGAAAAAATAAGAGCTGCTGGAGTCAGCCATTCCAAACCCATTGCAAAAAAATAATCACCAAATTTAATCTGTGTCCCGATGGGGTCAACTGCTTTCACAAAACCAGAGAAAGTAAAAACAATTCCGGTTATCAGTCTGCTTATTAATGTAAATACTTTCATTTTTTTTAATTTATTTAGTTTATAATTTATTTTTCTAAATCAGTATAATCAGTTTTTTTTATCAATCATTTTAATAAGAGCAAACACAGCATAATTAATCATATCATAATAATTTGCATCAATACCTTCCGAAATTAAAGTCTTCCCGTTGTTATCTTCGATTTGTTTTGTTCTAAAAATTTTCATTAGAATTAGGTCTGTGAACGAGCTTATTCTCATGCTTCGCCAAGCCTCGCCGTAGTCATGATTTTTTTTTATCATTAATTCTTTTGCTTTCTCTACATATTTATCATATAATTTTTCTGCAATATCTGTTTTCATATTAACGTTTTCGCTTACACCGAGTTCTATTTGAATCAACGCAATAACAGCATAATTAATTATTCCAATAAATTCATCGTTTATGCTTTCATCGATTTTTTGTTCACCTTTGATTTCAATACTTCTTATTCGTTGTGCTTTTATATAAATCTGGTCTGTTAGCGAGCTTGTTCGTAAAATGCGCCAAGCTGTTCCGTAATCTTTTAATTTTTTCGTAAACAACTGTCTGCATGTAGATACGGATTTATCAAATTGTTTGTTTGTTTTGTTCATAATTATTTTTTGATATTTTATTAAAATCTGTAATAGATATTTATAATTTTACAATAAAAATATCTACAAAAAAATACAAAAGTAAAAGTAAAATTTAATAAAAAAAACATTTTAAAAATTTCATAACTTTACGTTTTCAAAAAAAAACGTCTTACTACACTCGGTAAAGCATCTAACATAACAGCATTTTCTGGATTGTTCTGGTCATATACTAATGGTTCTTCTTCTTCGTCAGTTAATTTATGAACTTTATGAGTTTCGCCAATTGCCGTGTGTTCATTTCCTTCTTCATCTGTAAACTTAAAAAATAATCTATATATTGTTTGCTCATTTATTTTTGAACCTGTTGCTTCCATATTTATAAACCTTCCGTATCCAAGTTTTCCATATTTTAATATTCTAATTTTTTTTATTCCATTGTTAATTGAAAAAAACATTGTAATAATTCCTATCAGAGGAAAGATTGCTAGAAAAATTATTATCCAAAAAGATAACAATCCTTTTCTTGTACCTATTATTCTTGATGTTTCAGGGTCGTTCTTTAAATATTGTATATCGACAATACTGTCTTGAAAATTAACATTTCCAGTTGTATAGCAGTATCCATCATAAGAATTTCCATCTTCGTCTTTAAAAGTAAACGTATATTCAAAAACTCTTTTTTCGTTTTCAAAAGAGTTAGTACTGTTTATTTGTAACAGTTTACCTTTTGTTTTTGGGTCTGAACTTGAAAATGAGAGGTCTTGAAAATCAAGTACTGACATAAAAACAGCAAAACAAATACCACCTATTACAACAAATGAGATGCTAATTATTGGCATCACTCCGCTAAGCATTACACTTAATTTTAGAAAAAAAGGAAGCGCTCTTGCATTTTTTGAACTGCCTATATTAAATCTTGTTCTTCGTTTTTGATATTTCTGTCTTCGTTGTTCTTTATTCTTTGTAAATCGCATATTTTAGTTTTTAATTTTTAGTTTTTAATTTATAATTTTTAATTTTTATGATATGTTTTTAGAACGATTAAAATTTACCAGATTTTTTTGTTACAAGAAGAGACTTCCAATTTGATATATTAAAAAAGAAAGTATCCAAGCCAATCCAGTTGTGTAAACGACCATAAAAGCTGCCCATTTCCAACTTCCTGATTCTTTGCGTGTTGCTGCAACTACTGCAATACACGGGAAATATATTAATATAAAAATCATAAAAGAAACAGCCGTTAGTGGCGTAAAAACTAACTGTCCTTTTCTTTTACCAGATTTATATTTCTCTGTTTTAATTTTTTGTTGTAAAGCGTTTTTAGAATTTTCTGTTTTATAATCAGTTTCGTATAGAACACTCATCGTGCTTACAACGATTTCTTTTGCCGCAATTCCAGAGACAATGCTCACACCTATTTTCCAGTCAAATCCGAGAGGAGTTATTACTGGTTCAATAAAATGTCCTATCCTTCCGATATAAGAATTTTCAAAATTTTTATTTTCTGTTTCATTCGTGTTTTCGACAAGATTTATTTTGTTTTGAATCGGGAAATATCCCAAAGCCCATATAATAATTGATGCAATAAGAATAATTCCTCCCATTTTTTTTAAATATTGTGAACCTTTGTGCCACATGTGTTTTAAAGTTGTTCTCATTATTGGTCTTCTGTATGGCGGTAGCTCCATCACAAAAGGGGCATCTTTTGATTTGAATATCAATTTTTTGAAAATTTTTGCTATTCCAATCGAAACAAGAATACCTGTTCCGTATATTATAAATAAAATCGTTCCAGCTATTTCTGGAAATATTGCACCAGTTATAATAAGATATACTGGAAGCCTTGCGCTGCACGACATAAACGGATTTATCAATATTGTCAGTAATCGGTCGTTTCTGTTTTCGAGTGTTCTGGTCGCCATAATTGCTGGAACATTGCAACCAAAACCCATAATCAGCGGGATAAATGATTTTCCGTGTAAACCTATTTTGTGCATTACTTTATCAACAATAAATGCTGCTCTCGACATGTAACCTGTATCCTCCATCAGCGAAATAAAAAAAAACAATATTAAAATATTAGGAAGGAAAATAATCACTCCACCGACTCCGCTTATAATTCCATCGATAATTAAATCTTTTAACATTCCATCTGTCATATATTGTTGCAAAAGTTTTGCCGTCATTGCTACACCTTTCTCAATCCAATGTTGTGGATACTCTCCAAGTGTAAATGTTCCCTGAAACATTATCCACATGAAAATAACAAAAATAGGCAGACCAAATAATTTATGAGTTAAAAAAGCATCAATTATTTTTGTCGTTTCTTGTTTTTTTTGTCTACCCGGTTTATATGTTTCTTTTAATGCCCCATTTATAAAACCATATCTTGCATCTGTTATTAGTGTCTCTGTATCTTCCTGTAAATGAGATTCTATTTTGTTTATATATTTTTTGGCTGTATTGTCAATTTGTTTATTATTTTTTAAACTAGCTACAATTTTTATTGTATCTTCATCTTTTTCGAGCATATTTAGCGCCAAAAATCTTGGTGCAACTCTGTTTATTATTTTTAAATTTTCTTTATTTCTAATTTTTTGTTGAATATCTTTTATTGCTTTTTCAAATGCTTTTCCATAATTTATATGTATATGTCTTACTATTGGGTCTTTATCTTCATAAACATTTGTAATTTTTTCTAGTAGTTTATCAATACCTTTTCCTGTTGATGCTATTGTCGGGATTATAGGTATTCCCATCATTTCTCCAAGTGCTTCATAATCAAATCTGTCTCCTTTTTTTATCAATTCATCATAAATATTCAAAGCGATTACCACTTTTATATCCATGTCAATAAGCCTTGTTGTTAGATATAGATTTCGTTCTAAATTTGAAGCGTCAACAACATTAACAACAATATCTGGCACGTCTTCCAGAATATGTTTTCTTACATATAATTCTTCTGGCGTATATGCTGTTAATGAATAAGTTCCGGGTAGGTCTGTAATATTATAAGTGTAACCGTTACGTTTTATTTTGGCTTTTTTTGCGTCAACAGTAACACCGCTGTAATTTCCCACATGTTCCTTAGCACCTGTTGCATGGTTGAATAATGTTGTTTTTCCGCAATTTGGATTTCCGACAAGTGCAACATTAATAAATTTACTTTTTACATTAACTGTTCTTTTCAGGATATTATTTCCTATTGTTCCTTTAAATTCTGGTTTAATAAATTTTTGTGCTTCTGTTTCGGATACTACTTCAATAAGTTCGGCTTCACTTTTTCTTAATGAAATCATATATCCCATTATTGAATATTCTATTGGGTCTTTTAATGGTGCCGATTTAATAACCATTATTTCTTTGCCTCGAACAAATCCCATTTCTATTATTCGTTTTCTGAAAGCACCTCGTCCACGGACTTTTACAATTATTGCTTTTTCGCCGTTATTTAAATCTGATAATTTCATCTGTAAATTCTGAAAGTTTATAAGTCAAAATTTGTATTGTAACTGTAAAGTTTTTTTATACATAAAAACGCACTGTGTAGTGCGTCTCTATGTTAAATAATTATATTTTAAATTTAAATTTTTCTATCATTATCAACTGTTTATTTTAGAACGTATATCGGATTGATAATGCAACATTACTTCCCCAGTTACGATTATAATCTCTATTAAAATTCCATCCCGGTTTCCAATCCAAAGCAAAACTAAATGGTACTTTTTTTAATGTATATTCCAATCCAAGAATAAAATCTAAGCCAAATACAGTACGCCTACTATCTTCTTCAACATAATAATATTTTGTTCCTCTTTTTGTTCCTTTCCAGTAATAATACTCATCCCAATTTGCTACATGAAGTCCAGCACCTATAAACCAAGTCAAACCTTTTACATTCGGCACAGGGTTTTGATATTTGTACAATAATGTGAAATGAAAACCTTGATATGGGAAATATAAAATTCCTTCTAATGCACGGTCGTTGGCTAGAAATAATTTTCCTGTTAGTCCTGCATTATTATCATAATTTCCTAATCTTACTCCTACTCCAAATTTATAAGGTTGTGCATTACTAACTGTAAAGATACCCATAAATGCTAATAAAACAATTAAGTGTATTTTTTTTTTCATAATTAATTTTTTTAATAAATATTAATAATTTAACTAACATATTAATTTAGAATTATTAGAATTTAAATTAACCTGTTATAAGATTTTTTTAATTTAATATTAAATTAATATGACAGCGCAAATGTAATATTTTGTTTTTTTATAAAAAAATAAAAAAAAAAAAAATTGACGAAAAACATTATATTTGTCAGATAAACGGGTTATCGTTCCCCAAGAATATTGAAATAAAATAATATACGCAATTAAAAAACATATTTGAAAAATTAAATCTTTTCTCTTTTGAAATAACAATTGTTGAAAATTTTTCTTATTTGTACATAAATTGTTTTTTTGTAAATATTAGCAAAATGCTAAATTACAAATTTGTACATATTTTTACAAAAATTGTAAACTTATAAATGAAAAATGCCAATAATTCATTTTTTTTTTATTTATTTGTATTTTGATTTTTACTAATATTTATTATTGAAATTAGATTTTTTTATGAAAAAAGTTAAATTAATACCAATAGGTTTATCTTATAGTCGAACAAGTTCAGGCGCTTATGCTCTGATAATGACAGAAGAAAATGGACAACGTCGTCTTCCAGTAGTAATAGGCGCAAATGAAGCACAGGCTATTGCAATTCAAATGGAAGGTATGAAACCTTATCGTCCATTGACACATGATTTATTTTTATATATGGCATCTGCTTTTAGTATCGAAGTTATTGAAGTAAATATTATTAAACTTAAAGATGGTATATTTTATTCAGAAATTGTTTGCAAAAGAAAGAAAAAAGAAATAAAAATTGATGCAAGAACATCTGATGCTATTGCTATTTCGATGAAGTTTGATTGTCCTATATACGTAAACGAAAAAATTATGAAAAAAGCCGCTATACTACTTGATGAAAAATCTGGTTCTATTTTACATACAACAGAACAAGACAAAGAAGAAGAAGAAGAAAAAAAAGAACGAGAAATATCAGATTATTCAAACGATGAACTTAACGAAATGATGATAGATGTAATAAAAGAAGAAGATTATGAAACAGCTTCTATAATTAGAGATGAAATTAAAAAAAGAAATGTGAAAAAATAAATATGTTGTTATTTTGATTGATAATATAAATCAGACAAAATACAGTGGAATACTGTACAGCGATTGAAAAAAATGTCATCTTTTCTATGTTATTTATGACTATTTGACAGGTTTTTTTTGTCGGCATATTTTTTGATTATTCAGAAATAAATTAAATATTTTTAAATCTAAAAAAAAATCTAATGCAAAAAGGACAAATTAATGTTACAAGTGATAACATTTTTCCAATAATTAAAAAATTTCTTTATTCAGACCACGAAATTTTTCTCAGAGAACTCGTCTCGAACGCTGTTGACGCAACACAAAAGATAAAAACTTTATCTTCAAAAGGAGACTTTAAAGGCGACCTTGACGATCTAACTATCAAAATAAAAATTGATAAAGAAGCCAAAACATTAACTGTTTCTGATGCAGGTATTGGCATGAGCAGTGAAGAAATTGATAAATATATCAATCAGATAGCCTTTTCGAGTGCCGAAGAGTTCCTCGAAAAATATAAAGATGACAAAAATGCTATCATTGGACATTTTGGACTCGGATTTTATTCTTCTTTTATGGTTTCCAAAAAAGTTGAAATCAAAACTAAATCTTATGTAGAAGACAAAGTAGCTGTTAAATGGGAATGCGATGGAAGTCCTGAATATACTATTGAAGAATTTGAAAAAGAAAACAGAGGAACAGATATTATTTTACATATTGACGATGAGTCAGGCGAGTTCTTAGAAGAACCAAGAATTAACGAACTTTTAACAAAATATTGTAAATTTTTACCTGTTAAAATAGCATTCGGAAAAGAAACAGAATGGAAAGACGGAAAATCAACCGAAACAGAAAAAGATAAAATAATAAATAATCCAAACCCAGCATGGACTGTAAAACCAGCAGACCTGAAAGAAGAAGATTATAAAAAATTCTACAAAGAACTTTATCCTACAACAATGGATGAACCACTTTTTAATATACATCTAAACGTTGATTATCCTTTTAACCTGACTGGTATTTTATACTTTCCTGTTCTAAAAAATAATATAGAAATTCAGAAAAATAAAATCCAATTATACTCAAGACAAGTATTTATTACAGACTCTGTCGAAGAAATTGTACCTGAATTTTTAACACTACTTCACGGAGTTATTGACTCGCCAGATATACCGCTTAATGTGTCGAGAAGTTTTTTGCAAAGCGATACAAATGTAAAAAAAATATCTAATCATATCACCAAAAAAGTTGCTGATAGGCTTAATAATATTTTTAAAAAAGATAGAGATACTTTTGAAAAAAAATGGGATGACCTCAAAATTTTTGTTCAATACGGAATGCTCTCAAATGAGAAATTCTATGAAAAAGCAAAAAAATTCTTCCTATTTAAAAATACAGAAGGTAAATATTTTACGATAGAAGAATACGAAAAATTGGTAAAAACAAACCAAACAGACAAAGATAAAAATATTATTTTCCTTTATACGAATGATGCTGATGCACAGTACAGTTTCATAGAGCAGGCAAAAACAAAAGGTTATGATGTTCTTGAAATGGGCGGACAGTTAGATTCTCATTTTATCAATACAGTAGAACCAAAACTTACGGGTAAAAGATTTTCGAGAGTAGATGCTGATGTTATCGAAAAAATTATTGCCAAAGAAGACGGTTTTGAATCTAAACTAAGCTCATACGAAGAAGCTAATTTGACTGCTGTTTTCAAAAGTCAAGTGCCAAAGCAAGGAACATTTTTTGTAAATTTCGAACCAATGGATAAAAATGCAAATCCAGTTCTTATTACTCAAAATGAATTTATGAGGAGAATGAAAGATATGTCAAAACTTGGAGGACAACCAAATTATTACGGAGACCTCGCAGACAGTTATAATCTTGTTGTAAATTCAAACCACGAACTAATAGTAAGAATAAGCAAACAAACAGAAGAAGCTGTTGGCGAAGAAATTGCAGTAATCAAACAAAAAATTGATGCTGTTACAAAAGACGAAGAAGCTCTTGAAGTTCTTAAAAAAGACAAAAAAGAAGAAGAAATTCCACAAGAAGAAAAAGATAAAGCAGACGAACTAAGCGAAAAGAAAAGAGACCTTGAAAACGAAAAAGAAGAATTGTTGACCAAGTACGGAAAAGAAAATAAACTAGTAAATCAAGTTATAGACCTTGGACTACTTGCAAATAATTTACTAAAAGGGAAGGCACTTACTGAATTTGTAAAAAGAAGCATAGAGCTTATTGATTAGTAAAATTATAATAGTGTTCTTTAATATTTAAATTGTATTAGAGAACACTAAACAAATATGAAAAATATGAAAAAAATTAAAATAGCTGTTCTGAAAGAAACAAAAATACCACCAGATAGGAGAGTTTTAATTGCGCCAAAACAGGGTATTGAGCTTCAAAAAAAATTCCAGAATGTAGAATTATTCATACAGTCAAGTAATATTAGGGCTTACAAAGATAAAGAATATACTGATTTAGGACTAAATGTTGTATCAGATATAAATAATTGTGATATTATGCTTGGTGTTAAGGAAGTTGAAATATCTAAACTTATTAATAATAAAACTTATTTGTTCTTCTCGCATACAGCTAAAAAACAAAAATATAATCGTCCTTTACTTAAAGAATTACTACGAAAAAATATTCGTATGTTAGACTACGAATATTTTACAAACAGCAAAGGTGCAAGACTTGTTGCTTTTGGTTATTGGGCTGGATTAGTGGGAGCTTATAACGGTCTGATAGCTTTCGGTAAACGAAATAACCTATTCGATTTGAAAAGAGCAATTGACTGTCTGAATCTAAAAGAAATGTTCCAAGAGCTAAAAAAAATAGAACTACCGCCAATAAAAATATTGATAACAGGTGGTGGACGTGTAGCACACGGAGCGATGGAAATATTAGATTTTTTAAAAATAAAAAAAGTTTCACATAAAGAATTTTTAACAAAAGATTTTAACCAACCAATTTATGCTCAGTTAGACCCTCAGCATTATGTGAAGCGAAAAGATGGTAGTGAATTTGAGTTGCATCATTTTTTCGAAAATCCAGAAAAATACGAATCTAATTTTTTATCATATACAAAAAAAACAGACCTATTTATAGCATGTCATTTTTGGAACGAAAAATCTCCCGTTTTTATGACCAAAGAAGAAATGAGAAACGATGATTTCAAAATTTCTGTTATTGCTGATATTAGTTGTGATATTGCAGCGCCGATACCATCTACATTGCGGTCTTCCGAAATAGCAAATCCTTTTTATGGTTATAACCCAGAAACAGAACAAGAAGGAGATGCTTTTGATAAAAAAAATATTACTGTTATGGCTGTTGATAATCTGCCCGGTGAAGTGCCGCGCGATGCCTCAGTTGATTTTGGAAACGGATTTATAGATAAAATATTCCCTTCTCTTTTTGGCGATGACAATAAAGGAATTATCGAAAGAGCTACTATAACTAAAAATGGAAAACTTGGTAAACATTTTAAATACCTCAAAGATTTTGTTAAATAATATAAAATAATAAAATCAAATTTATATATCATTTTTGTTGTTTTTGTGTCGATTTGTCAGTTTATATGACAAATAATTCAATTTGTTTTTTATTTATTTAATAATATTAATATATTGATATACAAATAATTAGAATTATATTTATAAATAATTTATACAAAATCGACAATTAATAAACAAAAAAAATACCTAACTAATATTTGGCATAAAATATGATATTTTCAAAGCAGTATTATTAATAATAATAATTTGCAAAAATAAAAATTCAATATTTAAAATTAAATAAAATAATGGCAAAAGAAATAAAATTTGGCATAGAAGCAAGAGACTTGCTTAAAAAAGGTGTTGACCAACTTGCTGATGCAGTAAAGATAACACTCGGTCCGAAAGGCAGAAATGTAGTTATAGAAAAAAAATATGGTGCCCCACAAATCACAAAAGACGGTGTTACTGTTGCAAAAGAAATCGAACTAGCTGATGCTTATGCAAATATCGGTGCACAAATGGTAAAAGAAGTAGCCTCAAAAACAGGAGACGATGCCGGAGACGGAACAACAACTGCAACAGTCCTTGCCCAATCAATAATTGGTGTAGGTCTAAAAAATATAACATCTGGCGCAAATCCGATGGACTTAAAAAGAGGTATTGACAAAGCTGTTAAAAAAGTAATCGAAAACTTAAAAATGCAGTCGAGGGTGATTAAAGAGAACAGCGAACGCATAGAACAAGTAGCTAGAATTTCTGCAAATAATGACCCCGAAATTGGAAGTCATATTGCAGAGGCTATGAAAATAGTGAAAAAAGACGGCGTTATAACTGTCGAAGAAGCAAAAGGTATTGATACTACTGTCGAAGTTGTTGAAGGAATGCAATTTGACAGAGGTTATATTTCACCTTATTTTATTACTGATGCTGACAAAATGGAATCTGTACTGGAAAATCCTTATATCTTATTGTCTGATAAAAAAATATCTACGATGAAAGATATTATGCCAGTTCTCGAACCAGCGGCACAATCTGGTCGTCCATTAATGATTATTGCAGAAGATATTGACGGTGAAGCACTTGCTACGCTTGTCGTAAATAAATTAAGAGGTTCGCTTAAAATTGCTGCTGTAAAAGCACCCGGATTTGGAGACCGTAGAAAAGAAATGCTAGAAGATATTGCTATACTTACTGGTGGAACTGTAATTACAGACGAAAAAGGTTTACAGCTTGAAAATGCAACACTCGATATGTGTGGACAAGCAGAAAAAATTGTATCCGACAAAGAGAACACAACAATAGTAAGTGGAAACGGCGACAAAGATAATATCAAAGCAAGAGTAAGAGAAATAAAAATACAAATTGAAAATACAACCTCAGATTACGACAAAGAAAAATTGCAGGAAAGACTTGCAAAACTTGCTGGAGGAGTAGCGGTTATATATGTAGGTGCTGCATCTGAGATGGAGATGAAAGAGAAAAAAGACCGTGTTGATGATGCTCTAAGTGCAACTCGTGCTGCCGTAGAAGAGGGTATTATTGCAGGTGGCGGTGTTGCTTATATTCGGGCAATAGAATCTCTTATAGGTTTAAAAGGTTTAAACGAAGACGAAACAACAGGTATCGAAATAATTAAACGTGCAATAGAAGAACCTTTGCGACAGATTTCTAAAAATGCAGGTGCAGAAGGAGCTGTTGTCGTTCAGAAAGTAAAAGAAGGCGAAGGCGATTTAGGTTATAACGCACAAAATAATAAATACGAAAATTTGTTCGAAGCAGGTGTTATAGACCCAACAAAAGTTGCAAGAATTGCACTCGAAAATGCAGCTTCAATAGCAAGTATGTTCTTAACTACAGAAACTGTACTTGTAGATGAAAAAGAAGACGAACCAATGATGCCACCAGCAGCACCCGGAATGGGAGGAATGGGTGGTATGATGTAAAAAATTAATAATATTACTAATTTTGAAAATAGGGCAATCATTTATGGTTGTCCTATTTTTATGATTTATAATTTTGTTCTTTTTTCATAAACCTGTTCCACGATATTATCAGTTGTGCTAACTAAGTAATGCTATTTATTAATTTTTTTATCTTTGCCAAAAAATTAAATTAATCTATTTTTTTGCATTTTTATTTGGTGAGTAAACAATTGTGAAGAGCTAAAAAATATTTTGCCAAAGTTAATGATATTAACTTTGGCAAAATATATATAATAGTGGAGCCGGCGGGAGTCGAACCCGCGTCCAAACAAGTAACTGTAATGATTTCTACATGTTTAGCTTAATTATTTGTTTTCGAGAACATTCCGAGAAAAAGCACCCGAAGATGAACCTTAGTTTCTTTATTTCGCAACGACAGCGAAACTTTGCCGAAGCTATTCTGAAATTGTCCGCGCCTCTTATACAAACAGGAATCAGAAAGTCCTGTTGGCGAGACGTCTCGTTCCATTGCCTGCAACGGAATTAAGCATTAGTTTACTATACTTCAACTAAGCAGCAAGAGCATAATTATAGTTATTGCCGTTTATAGGTTGCAGAACATTTTTTCGAGTTAATCCACATTGCTCGACATGCTTACATTACCATTATCCCTGCTGTCAAAACCATTACGACCCCAGATAAAAACATATATCTGTCAGAGACAAAAAAATAACTTGACAAAAGTATAATCTTTTTTATTAAAAAAAAAATTTTTTTAGTTTTTATTATTTTACGTGTGTTTCTTCTTTATTTTAACTTGGGTCAACGAGAAACAAAGCTTGTTCAAATTCTACTGGTGTTGTATCATCGACAAGTATTTTAACAATTTTACCAGAAACTTCAGATTCTACTTCATTAAATAATTTCATAGCTTCAATTATACAAACAATACTGTCTGGTGTTACGATGTCTCCTACATTAATAAAAGGTGCTTTGTCTGGCGATGGTTTTCTATAAAATGTTCCAACCATTGGCGACTTAATCTCAACATATTTTGAAGTATCCTCTTCTTTATCTTTTTCATTATCTTTGACTTGGTTCTGAACAACTGGCTGGATAGCTTGTTGAATAGGTTGTTGGTATGGTTGTTGTAGAAGCGGTGTTGCAATAGGAATTTGTTGAATAACAGTTTCTGTGTGAGTTACAGCTGCTTTACCTTTTGGTGGAACTTTTATTAAAAGTTTCATTTTTTCTGTCTCAATATTAACTTCAATAACTCCCGACTTTGAAACTGATTTTATAAAATCTTTTAATTCTTTAAAATCCATATTATTTATTTATTTATTTTCTCGAAGAATAATTTTCGAGATTAATTATTTATAATTAACTTTTATCAATAGGTTGTGATACGCTTATTGTTATATTGTAATTTGCATATTTTTTATTTTTA
Source organism: Bacteroidales bacterium (assembly GCA_029934515.1). Classification (GTDB taxonomy): domain Bacteria; phylum Bacteroidota; class Bacteroidia; order Bacteroidales; family JAADGE01; genus JAOZMB01. Next base: position 6,358 of record JAOZMB010000006.1, on the reverse strand, counting down.
GAAAAAATATTTATTATCATGTGTAAACCAATTCGTAATTCGTAATTTACTTATCTATGTTCAATATGCCCACTTTAAAAATATAGTTCCCCACGTAAATCCAGCACCAAATGTAGCAAAAATTAAGTTATCATTTTTCTTTAATTTGTTTTCCCATTCCCAGAGCAATAATGGTAATGTTCCAGCTGTTGTGTTTCCATATTTTTCAATATTTATCATAACTTTATTTCTTTTTAGTCCCATTCGTCTTGCTGTTGCATCAATAATTCTCATATTTGCTTGATGCGGAACCAACCAATCAATGTCTTCTACTGTGAGCTTATGTTTTTTCATAATTTCGATAGCAACATCAGCCATTCCCATGACTGCATGTTTGAATACATGTCTGCCTTCCTGATATACAAAATGTTCTCTTGCATCTACTGTTTCGTGTGAAGCTGGTTTTACTGAGCCTCCGGCTTTTTGATGTAAATGTACTCTGCCAGCTCCATCTGTGTGTAAAATTTCATCAATAACTCCAACATTTTCATTTGTTGGTTCAAATAGAACGGCACCTGCTCCGTCACCAAAAATAGGACTAACCGACCTATCTGTGTAATCAACTATCGATGACATTTTATCAGTCCCGACAAGAACAACTTTCTTATAATTACCTGATTCTACGAACTTTGCTGCCGTTGACATTCCAAATAAAAAACCAGAACAACCAGCATTTAAATCAAAACTGAAAGCATTTTTTATACCTACTTTATCACTAATTATGTTTGCCGTTGCAGGGAACTGCATATCAGGAGTAACCGTTGAACAAATTAACAAATCAATCTCACTTGGCAAAGTGTTTGTTTTTTCCAACAGGTTTATTACAGCTTTCGTACCCATATCAGAAGAACCAAGTCCTTTTTTCTTCAGGATACGTCGCTCTTTTATTCCTATTCTTGTCATTATCCATTCGTCTGAGGTATCTACCATCTTCGATATTTCATCATTCGTCAAAATATATTCAGGAACATAAGCCCCTACACCAGTTATTGCAGCATTAATTTTATTCATAAATAACAATATTGTTGAACAGCATGAATTGTTAAAAAACAATAACAATATTTTTTCATTATATTGAGCTAAAAATTTGTTTATACGCTCAAAAATAAGTTCGTAATAATATTATGTTTTTATTTTATTTTAAAAAAATATTTTGCGAAAATAAAGTTTACTTTATTATTTACAAATTTTTTAAAGATTTTTATGATATTTTTTTATAAAATAGTCTAAATAATTAAAATATCAATTAATTAATAAAAAAGCTGCCCAATAATATGGTGAATATCTTGTTTTCATATTTTCTTGAACTTTCCAGAATGCTTTTTTAGTATCAAATCCATATTTTTTATATTTATAAAAAGCCTTAATAAAATCTGTTTTTTGTTTGTTTGGAACTTGCCAAAGTGTTGTGATGATATAATTTGCTCCTGCAATCTTAAATGCACGTTGTAGATTAAAAATTTTATTATTATAATTAATATCTGATAAACTACCATTGTTAAGAGAAATTGCAACTACTTCTGTGCTGTCAAGATTTAATTTTTTTATTTCGTAAGCAGAGAGAATACCATCTTCTATTTCTTTCGGCATTTTCTTATCATTTATTGTTCTATTTGCGCCTGCAAATAATAATCCTGTTTGTAAAAATGGATTATGAGCTGTTTTGAATTTGTTTATTCTTTCGCTAAATGTTAAATTTTCATATAAATTATTTTTTTTTGAAAAAAAATAACCAGCTGTTGATATATATATAAAATTAGGTGATTTTTTATTTCCAGAGTATTGCTTAATGCTCTCTTCCGATGCCTTATCATCGAAAAAAGTATAAACATCTACATTTTTTTGCTTCAAGAATTTATTAATATTTTTAACCTCAATAAGTGTTTCGTCAATTAAATCCCATTCTTTATCCTCGATTGGTAAACTGGGTAAATATTTATTATTATCTAAAAAAATTGAATTATTATTTATATCATTTAATTCATCAGATATTTCAGGAATTGCATTGTAATCAATACCTCCGTAAATAGCCACCGATATATTTTCTAATTTTTTTTCTTCTTTATTTTTAAAAAGTTCGATAGATGAATTAATTGTATTCAAAATATATTTATCAGAAACAAATGTAGAATCATTTATTTTTAATGCAGCGAAAGGAATTTTTTGTAATATTCCTGTTGTACTGATATAAATTGTATCTACATTCTGTAAATATTTTTCCAGTGGTTTCCATATCAAACTATCTAAAATTAGACCTTTTGCATTTATGGGTTTTATTTTTTTATTTTTACTGTAAAGCGTGTTTATATAATCTTTCTGGCTTATATTATCTTTCTTTTGAATAATAGAATTAATTTCGTTTTCTTCAAACATATATACCATCTTAGGGCTTTTATATTTATTTCGCATAATGAACGCTATATAAAAAATACTGTCTGTTTTTTCTGGATTATAATATTCAAATTTAACAAATTCTATTATTGCATTTCCTTTTTTTAATTTATTTTTAATTTTTTTCCAATTTATTGATTTATCTGATTTATATTTTTTAAAATTTGGTGATATGTTTATCAATTTTTCTTCAAGACTATATGATTTTTTTTCAAGTTTTGATATTTTTGTTTTATCATATTTTTCTGGTATAGAATATATTTCTCCGAGTTTTGATTTTGTTTTCATGTATTCAAAGAAATCAATATTTACAGCAGAATCGTTTAATTTTTTTATTTTTCTTTTTAGTTCTTCTTCCAATTGCATCGTAAATTTCTTTCTCGACAAGAATAAATTATATGCGTCTTCAGAATATCTTGATTGTTTTTTGTATCTTGTATAATAGAATGAATAATTTATATCAAATAAATAATCAGCAGAATAATTGAATGCTTCTTTTTTAAAGTCTGTTATATAAGAAATATTATTGTTCATATAATCTATTAAATTATTATTTACTTTTTTCATATATACTTCGCATTCACTCATTTTGTTCATATCAAAATATAAAAGTGCAAGATTATTTATTGCAATAGTATAATAAATATGTTTTTCACCAAACATATTTGATTGTATTTTTGCCGATTCGAGCATTATTTTTTCTGCTTTATCATATTTGTAAACAGTAAAATAAAAAGCACCTATATTGTTAAGATTACGAACATAGTCTGTGTGCTTTTTCCCACATATTTTAATCTGCATGTTTATCGATTTTTTATAAAGCGAATCAGCGATTTCGTATTTACCTGATATTTTAAGATAGTTTGCTACACGGCTAAGTAGTTTTGCATATTTAAGATTTGAAGTTCCTAATTTTTTTTTTCCAACATCCAGAGCTTTCAAATAATATTCTTCTGCCAAATAATAAAAACCTATTGTTTCGTAATAAGTTGCAATATTTGTAAGTAGTTCGAAATATCCGATTTTATTTTCGTTGCTTGCGTCTTCGTAAATAGCCAATGCTTGTAGGAATAGTGTTTCTGCATTTTTGTATTTTTCTGTTTCAAAGTAAATCAAAGCCAAACCAGTTATCGTATTTGCATAATCGTAATGTTTCTCTCCTATTACAGTTTTTTGTATTTTTTTTACCTTTAAAAATATTTTTTTCGCTTTTTTGTAATAACCTTTCGAGTAGAACCAGAACGCTTTATTGTTAAGCACAAGAGCATAATTGGCATTATTTGTTCCCAATATTTTTTTTATTATTTTTTCTGCTTCATTGTAACAATTCATTGCTTCATCGTATTTTTTTACTTTGACATATAAATTTCCAATTTGGTTTTTACAATCTGCATATTTTATTTTCTTTTTGAATTTTATCTCAATATTTACAATTATTTTTTTCAATATTTTTAATGCAGCTTCGTAGTTATTTATATTTTGATAAACTTCTGCAAGATTTTGCATATATCTAATATATGTTTCATTATATTCGCCGTTTATTTTTGCTTCTTTACTAATTACACTTTCAAGCATTTTCACGGCATTCTTGAAATCTCCTTGTGCCTGATATATCAAAGCTTTCTCGTTCAACATATTTAGATAAAAAGAGTTATATTCTCCATGTTCATTAAAAACTTTGTTAATTACAGTGTCCTGATATTTGAAGGCATCTTCATAATCACCTCTTGCAACACACAAATCTTTCATATTACGAAACGATTGTATTATATCTTTGTCGTTCTCTGGCAATAACTTCTCTCTCACTCTTTTGGCTTCTCTTATAAAATACTCTGCCTCGTTGTATCTAAACGTTTTTAAATAAATTATACCAATATAATTTTTAACATTCGCTGTTATTTTATCTTCTTTGCCCAGAATAGGTTCTATATTTTCAAGTACCTCTTTATATGCTTTCTCAGCTTTCAAATAATTATTATTTTCAAAATAAATATATGCAAGATTATTAAGAACAGAAGTATAATCAGTTTTGTTTTTTTTATCTTTTTTCAAAATCTCAATTGCTTTTTCGCCCATATATATTGCACTTCTCAAATTACCTTCTTTGTAATATCGAACCATATCTGTTTCAAATATTTTCCAGTTCTGTGAAATAGACGAAAAATTAAACAATAGAATTATTATTATAACACTTATAATTTTCATAAATATTATTGTATAAATTTTGATTTCTTATTAAAAAAAAAATATGCAATGAAAACACTGCACAGGTGCAGGGCATGTAGATATTGATAAAAAAAAATCAATACAATAAATTATCGTAAGGATACCTTTTTATGTGTATTTTTTTTACCTCATCGTATAACATTTTTTTTAAAATATCAATATTTTGTTTTGTTTTTGCTGAAATAAATATACTATTTTTATTTTTTGCAAACCACATTTTTTTTAGTTCTTCTGAACTATAATTTTTATTTGTTTTTGGAGTTAGGTCGTCTTCATCTTTTTTCTCATAAGTGTAGGCATCAATTTTATTAAACACTAAGAATATTTTTTTGTTGCCTGCTCCGATTTCTATCAATGTTTTATTTACCACTTCCATTTGTTCTTCAAAATTTGGGTGTGATATATCAATAACATGCAGTAGTATTTCGGATTCTCTCAACTCGTCAAGTGTCGATTTAAAAGATTCAATAAGGTTGTGTGGCAGTTTTCTTATGAATCCAACAGTATCTGACATCAGGAACGGCAAATTATCAATAACAACTTTTCGTACTGTTGTGTCAAGTGTTGCAAACAATTTATTCTCGGCAAAAATATCAGATTTGCTTAAAATGTTCATCAATGTTGATTTTCCAACATTTGTATATCCAACAAGTGCAACACGTATTTTTCTACCTCTTTTTTTTCTTTGAACAGATTTTTGTTTGTCAATTTTTTCCAGTCTTTTTTTGAGTTTAGATATTTTATCTCTTACAATACGTCTGTCAGTTTCAATTTCTTTTTCTCCTGGTCCTTTCATTCCAATTCCTCCTTTTTGACGTTCCAGATGCGTCCACATACCACGTAGGCGTGGTAGAAGGTATTGATATTGTGCAAGTTCGACTTGAACTTTTGCATACGATGTTTTTGCTCTACCTGCAAATATATCAAGAATTAAATTAGTACGGTCTAATATTTTACATTCTAATTTTTTTTCAATATTTCGTAATTGTGTAGGAGTTAGTTCGTCATCAAAAATTATTGTATTTATTTTATTTATTTTTATAAAATTTTCAATTTCAAGAAGCTTTCCTTTACCTACAAAAGTTGCTGAATTTGGACTATCTAATTTCTGAGTAAATCTTTTTATTGTTTTTGTTCCAGCTGTTTCACCCAAAAAATCTAATTCATCAAGATATTCTTTTATCCTTTCCTTTGGTTGATTTCTTGTAATAATTCCTACAATTACAGTAGTTTCTTTTAATTTCATATAGTTATGTTTTAAGATTTCAAAAAATAATTATGTTCATATATTTGCTAATGCTAAAATGTACAACAATCATTCCGAATTTACCAATGCCTAAATTCTGACTGTTTACATTTATGTTTTGTCTGAAAATTCAATTTTTCAAAATTAAATATATTCATAAATATGTCAAAATTATTTATGTTCATATACTGATTTTCAGTAAAAAAAGAAAAAAATAATCAATGTAATAAGCAAATTTTTCTTTGACAGAAATAAAAAAACAAATATTAACTTGTTATTTAGAAAAATATACATATATTTGCAACCATTTTACTAATCAAAATTTTAATTATAATGAAAAGAATCACATTATTATCAGTAGTTCTAGTATTTGTTTTTAGTTTTGCCCAACAAATAAATGCACAAAATGCCGAAGTATCAAAGAAAGTGAAATATGAGGTCTTAAAACTTAAAACA
>JAOZMB010000069.1 GCA_029934515.1 Bacteroidales bacterium | reverse complement strand
ACCTTTCTTTTTTTGTATACAAATTTATTTGTTATTTTGGCGAAGATATTGATAACAATAAATATTATTTTGTTCTACAAAAACAATATGTATAATTAGAATCTAATTATGCTAAATTATTAAAAAATATTAATAACTCTATTAGGAAATTACGAATTGGTTTACAACTGATAATAAATATTTTACAAAAAACAAATCATAAGTTATTTTTTAACTATTTCTTATTTCTTTTTTTACAGCATATTTTTTCAATCTTCACCGTTATTTTATACAGAAAATATTTTCTATTTTTGTTATTTTTTAGTAAAAAAAACTGTTTTATATAAATTTTAAAGAAATTAATTTTTAAATAAAAAAAAAATTCTAATTTTGCACGTATTTTAAATTAAAAATTTAAAGTTAAAATTATTGGAAATAGAAATCTGGCTTTTCTGGTTTTCTTTTTCTGTTTTTAAAAATCTAAAATTAAGACAATAAAATGGCAGCATTAGAGAACATTAGAAAGAGAGGAAAATTGCTTGCAATAGTAATAGGTTTTGCATTGGCAGCTTTCATACTTGGAGATTTTATCAATACTGGAGGAGGAGGCTCGTTACCTGAGCTTGCCGATATTAACGGAAATAAAGTTGATATTGCTGATTTTCAAAACAGGATGAATTCACATTCTGAATTTTCAAAATTTGCAGTACAAATGACTTCGTTAAATTCAGAACAAACAAAAGCAATACAAAATGAGGTGTGGGACATGATAGTTCGAGAGAATTTGTTAAACGAAAGCTATGATAATAATGGAATAAATGTTTCGGAAAAAGAAGTATCTGCTCTGGTACTTGGTGAAGGAGGAAATTACAGTCAGTTAATTAGACAGATTCCAATTTTTAAGAACCAAAAACGTGAGTTCGACCCACAAACAGTGGCAACTTTTTTCGATTCTTATATGGATAACAACCCAGAAGCCAAACGGTTCGGATTATATCTTGAAAGTCTTATCAGAGAAAATAGAAAATATGAAAAATATACAAGTCTAATATCAAAAGGATTAAATATTTCAAGTGCAGAAGCAAATATGTTATACAAAGAAAGAGTACACGTAATTGATTTTGAGTATGTTGTAAAAAAATTCGATAAATTGAGTGACAGTACTATTAATGTTTCGCCAGAAGAGATAAAAAAATATTATGAAAAACATAAACAAGAATACAAACAGAAACACACTCGTGATATTGCTTATGTTACTTTTGATATTATACCTTCACCAGAAGATATTAAAGTTATAAGAGATGAAATTAATAGTTTGAAAAAAGAATTTTCGGAAATAGAAATTGACTCTGCATTTTCTAATATCGAAACTTATGTAAAAGCAAACTCCGTAACACCGTTCAAAACTTTGCATTATAAAAAAGGAGATTTAAGAAATCCAGAAATAGATACACTTATATATAATTCCGAGTTAGGTTTTACATACGGACCTTACAAAGAAAATGGATATTTTAAGCTAATACGTTTGATTGAAAAAATTCAATTGCCAGACTCAGTTGAAGCACGACATATTCTTATTCAACCAAACGGACAAGATATTGCAGATATGAAGCGAGCCAAAGAAATAGCAGACAGCATCAAAACACTTATTGACAATGGTGCAGATTTTGGTGAACTTGCAAAATTACATTCAGTTGATAAAGAATCAGGAAAAAAAGGCGGAAAACTTGATAAATTTACAGAAGGAAGAATGGTGAAACCTTTTAGTGATTTTTGTTTCTATGGTAATGTCGGAAATATAAAAGCGGTAGAATCTCAATACGGTATTCATATTACAGAAATATTATGGCAAAGTGAAAAAATTGAAAAAATTTCAGTTGCAATAATTGATAAACAAATAATTCCGGGTAAAAATACTGTTAGTAAAGCATATTACACTTCTGGTAAATTTGCATCAGAGAATAATACTTTGAAAAAATTTGATGCAGCCATCGAAAGTAATACAGCTTTTGCCAAAAGACTTGTTACTGAACTAACACCTACAACCGAAATAATTTCAGGTCTTGAGGAATCTCGAAAAATTATTACTTGGGCATTTAACGAAGAGAGAGAAATTGGTGATGTCTCAGACAAAGCATTTCAAACAGGAGACAGATTTGTTGTTCCAGTATTGACAGAAATTAAAAAAGAAGGAATTGCATCTCTCGATAATAAAAAAGAGGAAATTATAGCTGAAATTAGAAAAATAAAAAAAGGAGAAATATTAGCCAAAGAAATGAAAGCATCAAGCGGAAACTTTGACGCTATCGCAAGTGCAGTAGGAGGAGAAAAAGGAGAAGCAAAAAATATTAGTTTTGCATCTTCTTTTATTCCAAAAGCGGGGAACGCTCCGATAGTAATTGCAACAGCATTAAACTCTGAAAAAAATAAAACATCAGAACCAATAATTGGAAAAAATGCAGTTTATAAAATTAAAGTAACTTCAATTACTGGTATTGATAAAATAGATAATAAGATGGTAGAAAATGATAAGAAGTCAGCAGAACAAAGATTGAAAGTTCGTGTAAATAGAGAAGCATACGAAGCTTTAAAAGAAGATGCTGAAATAGAAGATAACAGACATCGTTTCTTTTAGAAATATTTAATTAACGAATATATTTTATAATAAATGTTAAGCAAATTTTTAAATAATGCTTAACATTTTTTCTTTTTTTAACTTTACAATGTTTAATTTAAAAATAAGATTAGAACATTTAATATTGTAAGAAAAAAATTGTTGAATTATGAATAGAAAAAAAAAAATTGTGATAGCACTTGGCGGAAATGCGCTACTAAGAAGCGACCAAGACGGAACAATAGAAGAACAAGAAAAAAATACTTATGATACCTTAAAAAATATTTTATATTTGATAAAAGAGGGACACAGTATTATTTTGACACACGGCAACGGGCCCCAGGTGGGAAATATTTTAATGAGAAACGATGCTGGATATTCAATTTATGAAATACCTCAAATGCCACTTGATATTTGTGTCGCAGACTCGCAAGGCGGGATAGGATACATGATAGAAAGACAGTTAAGAAATATACTTACAGAAGAAAATATTGATAAAGATATTGTAACAATTATAACACAAGTTATTGTAAATAAGAATGATAAGGCTTTTAATAATCCAACAAAACGAGTTGGAAAAGTTTATCAAAAACAGGAAGCTGATAAAATAACAAAAGAAAAAGGCTGGACTTTTAAACCAAGCCCCAAAATAAAAGACGGATGGAGGCGTGTTGTCGCTTCACCAGAACCTATTGATATTTTTAATATAAAAACTATTGATAGTATATCAAAAAACGGTGCTATTGTTATTACAGCTGGAGGAGGAGGAGTACCTGTTTATATTGATGATGAAAATAAAATACAGCCATTAGAAGCAGTTATTGACAAGGACAAAGCGTCTTCGTTACTGGCATCAAAAATAAAAGCAGACGAGTTTTATATCCTGACAGATGTGCCTTATGTATATATTGATTACAGACAACACAACCAGAAAAAATTAGACTTCTTAAATAAAACAGATGCTTTAAAATATATAGAAGAAGGTAAATTTGGAGAAGGAAATATGGCTCCTAAAATAAAAGCATGTCTTAGATTTATAGAAAACGGAGGAAGTAAAAGTGTTATTACGGAAGCTACGAAATTACAGGATAAATCATACGGAACAAAAATAACAAAAGAATATGAAGACTAAAAAAATATTAATCAAAATGTCCAGATAATCTCTGCATAACAGTGTTGTTATGTAGAGACTTATGCAGATAGGACATCTTGATTTATTATTTTTTCATTGGAAAAAGATAAAAATTATAATCAAATTTTGGAATAAGAAAACTACCATAGTGTAACTTTACCGATTTTTTCATTTTCTTTTTGTTTTTTATGAAAAAAATGAAAATTGACTTTTTTTTGTGTGAATATAAGTTTTAATTTTGTAAAATTAAGATAAAATCTTTTTCTATGTTCAATTATTTTGTCTAAAAATATTCACATTTTTGTTTTTTTAATAAAAAAATCAATATAATAAAAGTTTTACATTTATGATAAATAAGAAATTTCATTTTTTGTGTCGTAGTTGTGGTTATGAAATATCTGGATTTGAGGAATGGTTTTCCAACAATCAAAGATGTCCGCAATGTAGTGATAGCAAAGTATATACTATTTATTCAACACCTAAGAATAGAATAAATGATTTGCTTGGAGGTAAATCAAAAGTCAAAAGTCTTTGGCATTATTTTGATTTTCTGCCTTTGAACAACAAAAAAAATATTGTTACCGAAGGCGAAGGAGTTGTCCCTATCGAGCGTTGGTTGTTTCTCGAAGATTATGCAAAAAGAAAATATAGTTTGGATTTGCAAATATATATCAATAGGAACGATAAAAGTTTTGCAACAGGCACGTTCAAAGATAAAGGAGCATCTCTTGCGGCGAGTGTGCTTAAGGAACATGGCATAAAAGAATATGTTGTTGTAAGTACTGGAAATACAGCAACAGCTTTTGCCCATTATCTTGCGAAAGCTGGAATTTCGTGTTCTGTTTTTGTTCCTGAGAATGCTTTGCTTGACAGTGAAGCGCATATAGGAACTTACGGTCAGCGTCTCTTTCGTGTTCGTGGTGATTATGCTTTTGCCAAAAAAATAGCAGCCGATTATGCAAATAAATACAATATATTAATTACAGGTGGCAACCTTGACCCTCTTCGTCTTGAAGCTAAAAAAACTCAGGTCTTTGAAATGTTGCGAATTATGGGAAAAATACCAGATGTTTATATACAGGCGCTTAGCGGTGGGACTGGTCCTTTTGCAGTTGAAAAAGCATTTGTTGATTTTAAATCTGTAAGTATGTTCGACAAGATACCTCGTTTTTTACTTTCTCAGGGAAATTATTGCGCACCAATGGCACATGCGTGGAGTACGGCAAAATCAAAAGGATTTCCTACGGGATATGAAAATGAATATCCGATATATAAAAACCCAGAAGTTCTAATTCCTACGATAGCAACTGGCAATCCGGGAATGTATCCGCTTATGGCTCCGCTTGTGAAAAGTACTGGAGGTGAGATATTTGCGGTAAAAGAAGAACTTGCCGTTGATATGGCTCGGCTTGTTGCTTACGAACAGACAGTAAAAATAGGTCCTGCATCGGCGGCTGGTTTGCTTGGTTTGTTTGAGGCGCTGAAAAATGGATATATAAATAATGGTGAAACTGTTTTTATCAATATAGGCGAGAGTGCAGGAAGAGCGCTTTCCTTCTTGCAACAAACAGCTTACACAACAAAATTTGTAAGCTCGGCAGACGAATGCAAAAGATTTGATAGAAATGAATATAAAGAAAAAATCTGGTCACCTTTTGAAAAATATTAACAAGCGTAACACAACTTTTCAGGTTGTGATACGCTTATTTCACAAGCTGAAAGGTTTTATGATATGTTGGTTGAAAACATTAGTATAACATCATCTTTTTTTATAAAATAAGGAGTCGCTTTAATCTTTTTTGCGATAAATTTAAATGTCTCTTTTGAATAAAAACATACATGCGTTTTGTCATTTTTATAATACCATTTAGAGAAATTATTTACATTATCAGTTAATTTTGTCATTATTCCTATTATTCCACCCGGTTTTAACAAGCTCTGTATTTTCTCAAATTCTTTTTTTGGATAATAAAAATGTTCAACAACTTCAGTAAGTGTAATAAAATCAAATCTGTTGGAACAATTTTCTATTTTTTTAGTATAAAAAGGGTCGTAGTTTGTCATATTATGTCCTTGTTTTTCAAACATTATAGACAAAACAGGCTCTGGTCCAGAACCGTAATTCAAACCATTACTTTTTGGCGACAAGATTTTATTCATTGGAGTTAACAGTCGTTCTAAAAATTTTACATATCCTTTGTTCTCAAAATTATTATTGTGTAAATCGTATCTTGCTTTTTCTTCTTTCTCTGAAATAAAATATTTATCTGGAACATAAATTAAATTGCACTGCGAACAAATAAAATATTCTCTTTGTTTATCTTTACTAAATTTATTTATTCTGTCCGATTCGCAAATAGGACAGATATTTTTATTTAATTTATACATAAGTAATAGTTAAAAAATAACTTCCTGATTTGTTTTTTGTAAAATACTTATTATCAGGTGTAAACAAATTCGTAATTCATAATTTCTAATTCGTAATTTACTAAGCTAATTTGACAGTATTTTGTTGTAATTATTTGTGTTATCAAGTATTTCTTTTGCATCTTCAATAAACTTATCAGTTTTCATTGATTTTTGAATTTTTCCTTTTTTGTGATAATATCTAAAAATAATTTCTTGTTCAAGAATAGGAATTATTTCGTCTCTAAATTTATCAAAATCTTTTATTGGATTTCTTTTAAGTTCTATTTCTAATTTTTTAATATTTTGTATAATTTTTTCATCATATTTTTCGTTTTCAGCAGTCTTATACAACTTTTTTACCATTTCTATACTTTCTGTTGTATATTTAAATTTCCTATTATCAGCAAATTCAATAAACTTTTTATATTCATTGTCATCAATAATAAAATCATCAATATTTTTAATTGAATCTCTTGAATGATAATATTTTGTAGCGTAATCGAAAATAATATGCTCTCGGAATAAATTAATTAATATCGGACTAATATCTTTATATTCAACAACAATATCTGGATTTATTCCTCCTCCATCGTAAACATTTCTTCCATTAAGAGTTTTAAATTCAGAGACAAGCGAGTCTGGTATTTTGCCTATACTTCCGTCTTTATTTCTGTTTGAATAATCAATAGCCTGAATACACCTTCCGCTTGGGATATAATATTTTGCCATTGTTATTTTTATTTTTGTATTATAACTTAAATCTCTTGTTGTTTGCACAAGTCCTTTTCCGTATGTTCTTCGTCCTAGAACAATACCTCTGTCCAAATCTTGTATTGCACCTGCGACAATTTCCGATGCCGATGCCGATGAATTATTAACAAGCACAACAATAGGAATATCAGGCGCAATAGGTTCGGCAGTAGCCAAATAATTTATGTTCCATTTTTTGACTTTACCTTTTGTACTGACAATTTTATTTCCTTTTTCTATAAATAAATTTACTATTTTCACAGCCTCAATTAATAGACCGCCTGGATTTCCACGTAAATCTATTACTAATTTTTTCACGTTGTTTGAATCTTTTAGTTCTAGGAAAGCTTTTTTAAAATCATTTGCAGCATTCATTCTAAATTGCCCAAGATTAATGTATGCAATATCCTCAGACAGCATACATTTATATTGTATATTTCCGAAATCTATTTTTTTTCTTACAACATTTTTCACTATTATTTTATCAACTCCGTATCTTTTTATTTCTATTTCTATTTTGCTTCCAGGTTCACCTTTCAAGAACAATTTAACATCTTTAATATTTTTTTTTGTAATTTTTGTTCCGTTAATACTTTTAATAATATCTCCTTCATGTAATTCTTGGTCTGCTGCTGGCGAATTTTTATAAACTTCTATAATTGTTAGTTTATTTTTTCTTTTTTCAACAAGAACACCAATTCCACCATACGCGCCAGTTGCCATAAAACGATAATCTTCCATATCAGATTCTGGATAAAACACTGTATAAGGGTCAAGTTTTTTCAGCAAATCATCTATGCTTTCCTTTATTAATTGGCTAATATCTGTTTCATCTACATAAAAAAGTCTAACATCTCTCACAACAGAATGAAATATATCCAAGCTCTTTGTTATTTCAAAATCATCTCCATCATCGAATATTCTAAATCCTGAAAAAATTGTAATTATTAAAACTACTGGTAGTAAAATTTTAATTTTTTTTGTTTTTTTAATCTTCATTTTATAAATTTTAATAAAAAAATGTAATTTATTTTACAAAGTAAAATATTTTTAAGTAATTTTGCAGATTTAATATGAAAAAAATATTTTGGAATATAACAAACACTCAGGTAAATTCGATGAAAGATTCTATTTCTAATATTTACGGTAATATATCTCCACCTAATGATAGCACCTTTTTTTCAAAAGATTTTAATCAAACTGATGTAAAAAGAAATTATGATTTAGGAAAAGATGTGTCTACATATTATTTTCATAATTCGCTTGATGCTTCGAGCTTATATAAAGAACTAAATTTTTATAACGGAGTTAAATTTAATTCGGAGAAATTTTCTCTTGATGCGCGTTTCGTTCAACATAATACCTCAAATGAAGTAAAGATTGAATCAAAAGAGAGTATTTTTTCGGCTTCATTTTTTTATACAGATTGGGTTCTTTTACTAATAGTTCTTGGTTTTTCGCTGGTTGCATTTTTGAAATATTATTACAAAAAAATTCTTGAAAATTCTTTTATATCTGTATTCAGTTTTAATTATTCAGTTTCGTTTTCCTACGAAAAGAAGAAAAATAAAATTCATGCGTTCCCGTTATTAAATTTTCTTTATTTCACAACAGCCTCTCTTTTTATATGTCAGATTGCAAAGTTGTACGAGCAAAATTATATTTCTGATAATGTTTTTATGTTCTTTATAATTTTTTCGTTTCTGTTTTATATGATACAAATTCTGTATAAATTTTTAAATAAAATTTTTGGTTGGGTATTTAATAAGAAGCAATTATCTGATGAATATAACAACAATATCACAATTTTTAATAATGTACTTGGTTTAATTTTGCTTCCTATTGTTACTTTGATGGCATTTTTGAATTATAATTTTTTGAGTTTTGTTGTTTATATGACTGGAGGAATATTTCTATTTCTTTATCTATTAAAGATTTACAGGTTATTTGAAATAAATTCAAAAAAACATGTAAATATTTTGTATTTATTTTTATATCTTTGCGGTCTCGAAATATTGCCTTTACTACTTATAGTAAAATTTCTGAGTGTTTCCGTTATTAGCATATAATTGTGTAAAGTAAAGTATAAGATTTGAACATTAATAAAAAAAACATAAATTTTGAAGAAAATCAAAAATATATTAGTTTCGCAACCAAGTCCTAAGAGTGAGAAATCGCCGTATTTTGATTTGGCTGATAAATATAATTTGACAATAAAATTTAGGAAGTTTATCAAAGTAGACGGTATTTCGCTATATGAGTTCAGGACACAAAAAATCGCATTATTGAACTTTTCAGCTGTAATAATAACAAGTAAATCTGCTGTAGATAATTATTTTAGACTTGCTAAAGAAATGCGTTTGGTAATTCCAATTACAATGAAATTTTTCTGTACATCAGAATCAATTGCATATTATCTACAAAAATATATAACATACAGAAAGAGAAAAATTTTTTATGGAGAAAGGACTTTTGAAGATTTGCTGGTAATTATTAATAAACATAAAAAAGAAAAATTTTTGCTTCCTGTGGCTGATATTCATAAACCTACTATACCAAATAAATTGAGAAAGAGCAAAATTCGATTTACTAAATCTGTTATGTACCGCACTTTAAGTGATGATTTGTCTGATATTAAAGACGTAAACTATGATGTACTTGTTTTTTTTAGTCCTATTGATATAGTTTCTTTATTTAAAAACTTTCCAGATTTCGAGCAGAAGAATAAATTAATAGCAGGATTTGGAACGTCAACAGCAAAAGCAATTAGACTTGCTGGATTAAAATTAAACATAAAAGCACCAACAAAAGAATCTCCTTCAATGACAATGGCTATAGATAATTTTATAAAAAAAATGAAATAATTAGAAATTTATAAAACTATTTATATAATTATCAAATAACAACAATTATAAATTTAATTGTTGTTATTTGAGTTTTTAATTTTCTTCATTTTACTATCATGCCACTGACAGTAAAATTTATATTAACCGAAGTCATCAAACATAATATTTTCGTTTGGAACACCAAGATCGTAAAGCATTTTTTCTACAGCGGCGTTCATCATCGGTGGGCCACAGAGATAATATTCAATATCTTCAGGCTCTTCGTGGTCTTTTAGGTACATATCGTATATAACCTGATGAATAAAACCTGTTGGACCAGTCCAATTATCAACTTCCAATGGTTCAGAAAGTGCTACCTGCCAAGAGAAGTTTTCGTTCTCTTCTGCTATCTTATCAAAATGATCCTGATAAAAAACCTCACGCAAAGAACGAGCACCATACCAATATGTTGCTTTTCTTTTGGTTTTTTGAGTCATAAATTGGTCAAAAATATGTGAACGCATTGGTGCCATTCCAGCTCCGCCGCCTATAAACATCATTTCGTTTTGTGTTTCTTTAATAAAAAATTCTCCATAAGGTCCTGAAATTGTTATTTTGTCGCCAGGTTTTTTTGAGAAAATATAAGAAGAACAAATTCCCGGATTAACATTCATAAAACCTCCAGCTGCTCTGTCCCACGGAGGTGTTGCAATACGAATATTAAGCATTACAATATTTCCTTCAGCAGGGTGATTTGCCATAGAATAAGCTCTATATGTTTCTTCTGGATTTTTCATTGTTAAATCCCACATCTTAAACTTGTCCCAATCTTCGTGATATTCTTCCTCTATATTAAAATCTTTAAAATCAATATTCAATTTAGGAACATCAATTTGTATGTATCCTCCAGAACGGAAATCAAGAGTCTCACCTTCTGGAAGTTTTACGACAAATTCCTTAATAAATGTTGCAACATTGTGATTTGAAATAACCTCACATTCCCATTTCTTAATACCCATAATCTCCTGCGGAACTGTAATTTTCATATCCTGTTTCACTTTCACCTGACATGCCAAACGATGATTTGACTGTTGTTGTTTCCGTGTAAAAAAAGGTTTCTCTGTTGGTAATATCTCGCCACCGCCTTCATCTATCATGCATTCGCACATGCCACATGTCCCCCCGCCACCACAGGCTGAGGGTAATAAAATTTTATTATCCTGCAAAGTAGCAAGCAAAGTATTTCCCGGATTTACAACATATTGATGCTCGTCATCGTCATTTATGCTCAGTTTAACTTCGCCTGATGGTAACAATTTTGCCTTAGCAATAAGAAGCATTGTTACCAAAAATAATGTTAAAATTAAAAATGCAACCACACTCACCGATAAAACGGTTCCCATTGGTTGTGCTTCAAGTAAAATCATTTTTTATATTTTTTATATTTTTAATTATTTTTTTTCGACTCGTTTAATATTGGAAAAATTATTCTGTAAATATTATTTTATAACAATCCAACTTCAAACATACAGTCTTTTTTTTTTTAAAGTTTTATACCCATGAACGTCATAAATGCTATTCCCATTAATCCTGTAGCAATAAATGTTATTCCTAATCCTCTTAAAGGTGCTGGGACAGCTGAGTATCTTATTTTTTCGCGTATAGCAGAAATTCCAACTATTGCAAGGAACCAGCCGACTCCAGAACCAAGTCCGAAAATTGTTGCTTCGCCTATAGATGCGTACTCTCGTTCCTGCATAAATAACGCTCCACCAAGTATAGCACAGTTTACCGCAATTAACGGCAAAAATATACCAAGCGAGTTATACAACGTCGGTGCAAACTTCTCAACTATCATCTCAACAAGCTGAACCATAGAAGCTATCACTGCAATAAACATTATAAAACTTAAAAAACTAAGGTCAACTCCTGCTGCTTCATCTCCGAGTAACCATCCAAGTGCACCTTTTTTAAGTATAAAATTCTCCAACAAATAATTGACGGGAACAGTTATACCGAGAACAAAAATAACGGCAATACCAAGTCCCGTTGCCGTATCAACGGTTTTCGACACAGCAAGATACGAACACATACCAAGAAAGTATGCAAAAACCATGTTGTCGATAAAAATAGACTTCACAAAAATGTTAATTAAATCCTGCATTTTATTTTGAATTTTAAATTAGAATATTTTAAATTATAAATTTTTACACAAATATTATTTTTCATTTTAAACTGACTGTAAACTCCGAAATATATTACTTTTTGTAATAATAAAATCGCTGTATGTCAATTTTATAAAACTACGAACTACAAATTTTGTAATTTTACGTTTTTAATTTTCTTCTACAAGTTCTGGTGTTCTTGCTCTTTGCACCCAAATAACTATTCCTACAACTATTAATGCCATCGGTGGCAAAATCATCAATCCATTGTCAAAATATCCTAAGTCATAAAAACCCTGTGGAATAATTTGTATTTCAGCAATAGTTCCCGAACCAAAGAACTCTCTAAAAAAAGCAACAATAATCATAATAATCGCATAACCAGCAGCATTTCCTATTCCATCGAGAAAGGCTGGCAAAGGTTTATTGCCAAGAGCAAATGCTTCTAAACGTCCCATAATTATACAGTTAGTTATAATAAGTCCAACAAAAACAGACAGCTGTTTGCTGATATTATAAACATAAGCTTTAAGCACCTGGTCAACAAGAATCACAAGTGCCGCAATCACTACAAGCTGAACAATTATTCTAATCCTCGAAGGTATTGTGTTCCTGAGAAGCGAAATAATAACATTCGCAAACGACATCACAAACAAAACCGAAATTGACATCACAATAGCGGGCATAAGCTTCACCGTAACGGCAAGCGCCGAACAAATACCAAGAACCTGAATTGTTATCGGATTGTTCAAATTTATAGGGTCGGTAATAAGTTTTAAATTTTTTCCCATTTCTATTTAAATTTTTTATTTTAAATTTCTATTTTTTATTTTTCTTTAAAAATTCACTATATGAGAACAACCATTCTTCTTTAAGCATTCTTTCAAGTCCTTTGCTTGTAATTGTTCCTCCTGAGATTGCATCTACACCGTGTTCTTCGTTTCCTGCCAATTTTGCTGCGCCTTTGCCTCCTTTATGTATTGTTATTGATATAAGTTTATCTCCATCAAAAATTGTCTTTCCCTTAAATTGTCTTTCAAACCAATCTTTATTTATATCTGCTCCTAGTCCGGGTGTTTCGGCTTTATGGTCGAAAACGGCACCTGAAATAGTATTAAAATCCTCATCAAGCGCCATATACCCCCATACAGGTCCCCAAAGACCTTTTCCTTGTAATGGAATGATTGTTTTTTTTGAGCCGTCTTTTAGAGTAGCTTCGTAAATAGGGAGTTTTTTATCTTCTGGTTTATTTTTGAACTGAGTTTTTAAGTTCAGATTAAAAGCATCAGCATCAATCTCTTCTCCCTTAACATTTACTGCATATTGTTTTGTAACGAAATCTGCGTACAACTTCTCCGCTTCCTCAAACTGTGCATCAATACCTACCGATTGCAAAATATTTTGCATTTTTTCGACCCTTACATTTTTCTCCTGCAAAGGCTGTAACGATACCGCCGTAAATGCAAGTACAAGCGCTACAACCACCACAAGCACAGATGCGTAAACATAAGTATATACATTTGAATTTGTATTTATTTTCATATTATTGAAATTTGTGATTTATTATTTTAATTATATAATTTTTTGAAAATTATTATTTGCTTGAAACACAACATATTGCAATGTATTAATATTTTTTGTGTTCCAATATTCAATTTCTAAGCTCTTATTCTTTTTAGGCGTTTTTTCACGTTTGCACGTATGATATAGTGGTCTATAAGTGGTGCGAATACGTTCATAAGTAAAATTGCAAGCATAACACCTTCTGGATAAGCTGGGTTCAGAACTCTGACAATTATAGCAATAAATCCGATTAAAAAACCGTATATCCATTTTCCTTTTTCTGTTTGTGTTGCTGTAACTGGGTCTGTTGCCATAAATACTACTCCGAAAGCAAAACCTCCAAGTAATAGATGGTCGTAGAACGGTAGTGCCATATAAGGGTTTCCTTCTGTTGCAAAGATGTTTAATAATATTCCCATTAAACTTCCTCCTATAACAGCTGATAGTATAATTTTCCAACTTGCAATACCTGTAAAAATCAAAATCGCCGCTCCTATCAAAATCATAAGAACAGAGGTCTCGCCTATCGAACCGGGTATCCAACCCATAAACATATCCCATGTAGATATGACATTATCTTGGACTCCGTTTATTATTTTAAATCCTCCGTTTGTAGCGAGTTGTTCGTTTGTTGTTCCAGCTACTTGTGCCAAAGGCGTAGCTCCTGAAAATCCATCGACAATATTTTGGCTGTTTTCCATTTCTGATATCCATACCTTGTCGCCAGACATCTTTGATGGATAAGCAAAAAATAAGAACGCCCTTGCCAATAATGCTGGGTTTACTATATTCATTCCTGTTCCGCCAAATACTTCTTTTCCTATAATAACTGCAAAAATTGTTGCTATTGCTACCATCCACAGCGGTACATCAACTGGAACAATTAACGGAATAATCATACCAGAGACGAGAAAGCCTTCTTCTATTTCTTTATTTTTGATATAAACAAAGATAAATTCCGTTCCCAGACCAGCTATGTAAGATACCAAAATAATAGGCATCACCCTAACAAACCCGTGAAAAAACTCTTGTATAAAACCAACATCTTCGCCGATTGATAAAAAATGATGAAATCCCACGTTCCACATCCCAAACAACAACACTGGAATCAATGCAATCACGACAACACTCATAAGACGTTTTGAGTCCATCGCATCACGAATATGAGCGCCTCGTCTTGGCGTTGTATTGCCTGGAACGAACAAAAAAGTCTCAAAACTTTCAAAAATGGCATGCCATCTCTCATACTTACCTCCTTTCTCAAAATTCGGTTTTATCTTCTCAATGTATTTTTCTAAAGCTTTCATTGAATATTTATTAATTATTATTATTTTCGTTATCTTTAATTATCTATTTTTTTCTTTAATTTAAAATTTATTATTTTGAATAAAAAAATATACGCTGAAATTCAGCTACTTAACTAAATTTCATAGTATTATATCTCAAACAAATATTTTTTTGTAAGATTAAATATACTCAAATTATTGAGCAATTAAATTAAATGCAAAAATAGATATTTTATATATTATAAAAAAATATATAAAATTTTTTAATTATTCTTTTTATTCAAAAGTTATCAAAATATCATTTTTTTCAACAGATTTTCCTTTTTCTGTAATCACTTTTTTAATTTTTACATTATCTGTTGCTTTGAGGTTATTTTCCATTTTCATCGCTTCAAGCACAACAATATTTTCTCCTTTTTTAATATTATCTCCCTCGTTTACCAATATTTCTACAACAAGTCCTGGCATTGGAGCTTTTAAATTTTTAACCTTCAAATTATCAACATTTTGAAATCCGAGTTTCTTTAACATATTGTCAAACTCATTTTTTACACGGACTTTGTGTTTCATATTATTTACCGTAACGATGACCTCTTTTGCTACTTCATTTATATTGCTCACCTCGACATTGTAAGATTTATCATCAAACAGAACATGATAACTGTTTTCTTTAATTTCAATTAGATCTAAATCAAAATTATCCTCATCTATTTTTCCTTTTTTATTTGATTTATTATCAAACTCAATATTAAATTCTTTTTTGTTTACTTGAACTGAATACATAATTTTATTGATTTTTAATTTGTATATTTTATTGATATTTATAAATTATAATTTCTAATATATAGTTCTGATTTTTTGTTTTATATTTATTTATAAGATAAAATTTTGTTAATATTTTGAATTATCAAATTTACATTTTCAATATACATCAGTTATTTTTTTTAATCTTTTAGTATCTATAAGTTTAATTTTTCTTCTGTTAAGTTTCACAATTCCGTCTTTTTTAAATTCTGATAACAACCTGATAACCGATTCTGTTGCTGTTCCAACAATTCCGGCAAGTTCTTCTCTTGTTAGCGAAATATTTAGTACTCCGTTTTTATCTGTTCCGAAATTATCATTCAATAATAATAGTATTTCTGCAAGTCTTTCTCTTACATTTTTTTGTGCAATATCCATAATATATTGATTTGCATCTCCCAGTTCTCTACATGATAATTTTAAAATAAACATAGAGAAGTTTGTATTTGTTCTGATAAATTTCAGAAATTGTGTTGATGGTATATAACATAGCGATGCTTTTTTGATAACTTTTGTTGTTGTGCATGCTGGTTCTTCGCTCAGTATTGAACGGAATCCAAAAACATCTCCTTTTTTTGAAAATCTAATAATTTGCTCTTTACCATCGATTCCAGTTTTGTAATGTTTAATAATTCCTTCGCTGACACAGTAAATTCCACCTGTACGGTTTCCTTCGTGGTATACTGTATCACCTCTTTTATAGTTATTACAACTTTTAACATAACTTAGTATATCAATTTCATCTTTTGTTAAATGTCTAAAAGTTTCATTATATTTAAAACAAAAATCGCATACAGGTAAAGAATCTGATTTTTTCATAGTTATGATTTTGATTTTTCACTAATAATTTTCACAATAAAACAAAATATTTACTTTATAAAATTTTGCAATGTATAATTTTAACCTATTTTTGTAAAAAAAAATATTAAAAAATATTATATATATGAAAAATACTGTAAATACTCGATGGTTAGATGCGATGTCTTTTGAATGGGAAGTCGATGATTTTAAAATAGTTATAGATGCAGGTGAAGCTGTTGGTGGCAGGAATATGGGGCCTCGACCAAAAGCATTTATGCTTGCTGCGCTTGGTGGTTGTACTGCAATGGATGTCATTTCAATACTAAAAAAGATGCGAATAGATAAAAATATTGAAGATTTTAATGTTAAAGTTAGTGGCGATTTGACTGATGAATATCCAAAACATTATTATAAAATGCACATTGTTTATGAATTTTTACCAAAAGTTGGAAAAATATTGGATATAAAAAAAATAAAAAAAGCAGTAAGTCTTTCCGAAGAAAGATATTGTGGTGTAAGTGCAGTTTATCAAAAAACTATGGAACTTACGTCTGAAATTATAATTTTGTAAACAAGTTTGGTTCTCCTTTCATACGTTAAAATAATCAGAAATGAAACTTTACACAAAAGAAATAGTAAAAAAATACGGCAAAAGAACTGTCGTAAAAGGCGTATCTATTGAGGTTAATCAGGGAGAGATTGTTGGTTTATTGGGGCCTAATGGAGCTGGAAAGACTACATCATTTTATATGATAGTTGGGTTGATAAAGCCCAATGGGGGTAATGTTTATCTTGATGATAAAAATATAACAAAATTACCTATGTACAAGAGAGCTCAAATGGGGATAGGTTATTTACCTCAGGAGGCTTCTGTTTTCAGGGATATGTCTGTTGAGAACAATATATTAAGTATTTTGGAGATGACTAAGATATCAAAAAAAGAACGTCTTAATAAAATGGAGACGCTTATAGAAGAGTTTGGGTTACAGAATATTCGTAAGAGTAAAGGTATTCAATTATCGGGTGGTGAACGCAGACGAACAGAAATTGCAAGAGCGCTTTCTATCGATCCAGCTTTTATTTTGCTCGATGAGCCTTTTGCTGGAGTCGACCCTATTGCTGTTGAGGATATTCAAAATATTGTTTCAAAACTGATAGTAAAAAATATAGGTGTTTTGATAACCGACCATAATGTTCATGAGACACTAAATATCACAGACCGAGCCTATTTATTGTATGAAGGTAGGATTTTGGAATCTGGAACAGCAGAAGACCTTGCTGCAAATCCAGAAGTTAGAGAAAAATATCTTGGAATGAATTTTAAACTTAGATAGATAATTAAAAAGTCGGAAAAACTTTTTAGCTATCTGAAAAAATGTTAATTAGTAATCGTTAAAAAATAACTTATGATTTGTTTTTTGTAAAATATTTATTA
>JAOZMB010000171.1 GCA_029934515.1 Bacteroidales bacterium | reverse complement strand
TCATATCGAAAGATTCAACAACACAATAAGACAAAGATGTAGTAGATTAGTTAGACTAACATTATCTTTTTCTAAAAAATTAGAAAACCATACTGGAGCTATAAAATATTTCATAGCGGATTATAATAAAAAAATAGCATTACTTAATTAATACAACCTAAATCATAGTGGATAAAATTTTAAGTAGTTTATTTGCAATATGTTTTGTCCTATAATCCAACTCAAAATTTAACCAAAATTCATTATAAAAAAGTTTGTCCTTTTTGATATTCTGACGGAGTTTGTGTTGTTATTTTTTTGAAAATACGGTTAAGAAGACTTAGAAGCAAAACCTGCCTCATAAGCAAAAGCAAGAATAGTAAAATTTTTATTTTTTGCTTCTGTAAAAAGTCATTTAAATTCTTCAACTCTATATTTATTAATAAAATTATAAAAATTCACGCCAAGATAATTAAAAGAATTGTCAATATACGATTTACAATTTTTTTAATTAAACGTTTTTTTATAATTTGTTGTATCTTAAAAATTAAAAATATTTTCTCTAAAAATTATACAAATTCTTAAAAGAGTTTTATTTTTGCGTCTTTTTATTTATATATTAAAATGAGCTTTATGATAAATATCATTAACACAAAGGTATTACAATTTTTTGAAATCGGAGATGAATTTGATAAAAAAAGATTTTAATCTGGAAGATATTCATTTAAAGGATACAGATAGAATAGCAAAGAAATTAGAAACTAAACATGTAAATAGTTTTTTGTAAAAGAAGAATTGATTAAGTTTGTAGATATTGTTTTTGGAAAACAATAGTACATTACACAATAAAATCAAAAAAGAAGTAATTGTTAATTTAATATATTAGCAATTTCACAAAACACAGAGAGCCTAGCACAAATAGTTTTTTATTTTGCACTTATCGACAATTATCACATACTTGACAAAAAAATATCACTTAATTAATACAATAAATATGATTTTGTTTCCAAACGCAAAAATAAATATTGGCTTAAATATAACAGAAAAAAGAACAGATGGTTTCCATAATATCGAAACTATTTTTTATCCTGTTAATATTTATGATATTCTTGAATTTGTTGAAAATAAGGATAATAATAAAATTGAATTTACAAATACTGGAATAAAAATTAATATTCCAGATAAAAATAATCTCGTTTTGCGAGCTTATAATTTGTTAAAAAAAGATTTTGATATACCAGTTTTAAAAATTCATCTTCATAAATTAATACCTTTTGGAGCAGGTACGGGAGGAGGTTCGGCTGATGCCTCGTTTATGATGATAGCATTAAATGTCAAATTTAATCTAAATATTTCTGAAAAAAAATTAGAAGAATATGCCAGTGAGATAGGAAGCGATTGTGCTTTTTTTATTAAAAATAAACCTGTTTATGCTTATGGAAAAGGAAATAAATTTAGAGACATTAATTTAAGTTTAAAAAAATATTTTTTATTGCTTGTGAAACCAAAAATTTCTGTTGCTACAAAAGATGCTTATAAAGAAGTTTTACCACAAAAACCAGAAACAAACCTTATGCAATTAATAAAACAACCAATAAGAATGTGGAAGAATACAATAAAAAATGATTTCGAAGAAATTATTTTTAAAAAATATCCAGAAATAGAAGAAATAAAAAATAAATTATACTCGGCGGGAGCTATTTTTGCGTTGATGTCCGGAAGTGGTGCATCTGTATTTGGTATTTTTAAGGAAATTCCTGATAATTTAAAACTTTTTGATAAATATTCAAATTTTATAATTACTTTAAAGTAGTTTTAAATATTAATTTTTATAATTTTGCATTCTGTATTTGTGAACATTATAAATAATTACAAAGTTTACAAAATTAATCAAGGATTTGATATTTTATCAAATGAAAGATAATTAATTATTCAAAAATAACTCGTGGCAAAAAAAAATTCAAATAAAAATTATAGATTAACAGTTTACGACGATGAGACCTTAAAAGAACTAATGACGCTTCGTTTAACAAAGTATAATTTAATTACATACGGAGGAATCTTTATGCTGATAATTATGGTAATTACTTTTTTTATTTTAATTTACAGTCCGTTGAAAATATTTTTACCAATGCGTTCTTCTACTGGTATTGAAACAGAAATAATTGGAAATTCGTTAAAAATTGACAGTATTGAAGAAAAAATAAGAACAGAACAAAAATATTTAAATCAAATAAAAAATATTTTACAGGGGAAAATACCTGTCGATACATTTAAGAGCAATGAAATATTTGAAGGCAATCCAACGAAATCGCAAGAACTTGGCTTTCAGGCTTCAGAAATTGACTCGATAGTAAAAATAGGAATTGATAAAGATGAGAACAAAGAATTTTCAAAAATAAGAACAAAAAATGCCTCTGCAAATTTAAAAAATTTACATTTTGTTGTTCCCCTAAGAGGAAGCATATCTGATGAATTCAATATAAAAAGCGGACACCTTGGAATAGATATAACACCAGGAACAGATGACGCAATACTTGCTGTACTACCTGGAACAATTATATTATCTACATGGAGTTTGGAAACAGGTTACATAATAGGAATACAACACGATAATAACATAGTATCTTTTTATAAACACAACTCCGTATTATTAAAAAAGACTGGAGATAGAGTAACGGCAGGCGAATCAATTGCAATTGTTGGTAACTCAGGAGAGATGACAACAGGACCACACCTGCATTTTGAACTTTGGATTAACGGAGTCCCAATGGACCCACGAAATTATATCACTTTTTAAACAGTAATTTTTATGAGAAAAAAAATTGCAATACTCGGCTCAACAGGCTCAATTGGAACACAAACTCTTGAGGTTATAAGAGAAAAATCAGAACATTTCAAAGCAGAAATACTTACAGCTGGAAAGAACTCCGATTTACTTATAAAACAAGCAATAGAATTCAAACCAAATGCTGTAGTTATTGCAGATAAAACAAAATATAAAACAGTAAAAAAAAATTTATATAAATACGGAATTAAAGTATTCGCTGGACAAAAAGCAATAGAAAAAATAGTGGAAGATAAAAATATTGATATCGTTCTGACTGCAATTGTAGGTTTTGCTGGACTGAGACCAACTATTAATGCAATAAAAGCAAAAAAAAATATAGCACTCGCAAACAAAGAAACACTCGTCGTAGCAGGAGAGTTGATTAAAAAACTAACAAAAGAAAATAATATAAATATTTATCCTGTGGACTCTGAGCATTCGGCTATATTTCAATGCCTTGTAGGAGAAGAAGAAAACGAAATCGAAAAAATATACCTAACAGCATCAGGAGGCCCATTCAGAGGAAAAAGTATTAATTATCTTAAAACGGTAAAAAAAGAACATGCCTTAAAACACCCAAACTGGACAATGGGAAGAAAAATTACAATCGACTCGGCTACAATGATGAACAAAGGACTTGAAATGATTGAAGCTAAATGGTTGTTTGATTTAGAACCAGAACAAATTGATGTTATTATTCATAAGCAATCAATTATTCATTCAATAGTTCAATTTACAGACGGAGCGATGAAAGCACAAATGGGACTGCCAGATATGAAATTGCCAATACAATATGCGATGAGCTACCCTGAGAGAATAAAATCTAATTTCGAGAGATTCAGTTTTAATAATTACAAAATTTTATCTTTTGAAGAACCAGATACAGAAAAATTCATATGCCTAAAAATTGCAAAAGAAGCAATGATAAAAGCTGGAAATGTTCCTTGTATAATGAACGCAGCAAATGAGGTAGCAGTAAATGCTTTTCTCTATGAAAAAATAAAATTTTTAGAAATACCAAAAATAATTGAAAATACGATACAAAAAATTGATTATATAAAAAAACCAACACAAGAAGATTACATTTGTTCTGATAAAGAATCAAGAAAATTTATAAAATCTGAATTTGGAATTTAAAAATCCGTGTTAAACAAAATTAATATGTGGACGAAATTAAATAAAAAAAAAAAAAATATATAAAACTTGATTTACAAAATGTGACAGACTACGAAAAATTTTGTATGATTTCAATTGTTTGGCATTCAACAAAAATTGAAGGCTGTTCATTAACAGAAACAGACACAAAAATATTGTTGGAAAATGAAATTACGGCAGCAGGAAAACCACTAAAAGACCACCTTATGATAAAAGACCATTTTGCAGCTTTTAAATATATTAAGGAACAAGCAAAGAAAAAACGAAAACTGTCAATTAAATTTATAAAAGAGATTAGTGCTATATTAATGAAAAATACAGATAGATTTACAAATACCGCTTCTGGCAGTTTTGATACTTCAAAAGGAGAAATAAGACCTGCTCAGGTTTATGTTGATAAAAAATATTTCCCTGATTTTACAAAAATTCCAACACTTCTGGAAAATTTTTGTAGTTCGGTTAATGACAAAATCAATAAAGTCAGAGATAATGATATTATAAAACTTGCGGCAGATATACATTATAATTTTGTAAAAATACAGTAATTCTCACTTTAAACTTCCAAATTTATTTTATATTATTTTTTT
>JAOZMB010000170.1 GCA_029934515.1 Bacteroidales bacterium | reverse complement strand
AAAAAATAGATACATACTTAATTTTCAGCACTTAAATATTTTGATGCGTCTGCCCTAAAAAATTTTAAGGATAAATTTTTTTTTTGAAAAATAATTTTATATTTGCATATTTTTGATTAAAATATTTTTAGTTTATTTTACGGAAAACAGTTACACAATTTCATTATTATAATAATGAAAACTAATATGGAAGTTCACGAATATACAACAAATGAGATGAAACAAATGCTTGCACAATTATTTGTTTTGCAAGCCGAGAATGCAAAACTTTCTAATGAAACCGCTGAGAGTGTTAAATCACTGAGCGAGGAAATAAAAAATATAAATAAGATGATTGAGGCGAGAGCAAAAGAAAGAGCAAAAGAACTGGCAAAAGAAGCCAAGTGGCGTGCAAAGATGGATTTAAAATCTCAAAAATCAGATTTAAAGTTTGAAAGAATAATGAATAAACTTGCATCAAGACAGAAACACTTTGATGATTTGCAAGTCAAAATTGGCGGTATTAGTAAAAACAACGGTATGGTTGCAGAGAATTTTTTTATTCAAGGTTTCGAAGAAAATATGCTGGTCAACGGTGTCAAATATAATTATCTTGACCCAAACAAAAGCAGAAGAATAGGAAATCAAAGAGGCGAATATGATATTGTTTTGGTAAATTCAGACCGTATTCTTATAGTTGAAGTTAAATACAGATTAAGAAAAAATGACATACGTGACTTTTATAATAACAAACTACCAAAATATAAAAAACTGTTCCCAGAGCATAAAGATTATACAATTTGTGGTGCCGTTGCAGCGCTTGGTTTTGAGAACAATGCTGATATTGCGGCAGAAAAAAAAGGTTTTCTGGTTTTTACACAATCAGGAAAAAATATAAAAAAATTAAACAGAGATGATATGTTATTATCAGAGTTTTAATTTTTTTTAGAGCAAACGCATAAAAAATAAATCATACTTGATTATCAAAATTCACTATTCTAAAAATAGTAATTCCTTGATTATTAGAACTTAAATATTTTCATGCGCTTACCATAATTATTTCTATTTGCAAGCGAATGAATAAAAACTTGCAATTTATATAGAGTTAGAGTTCTGTTAAAATTCAATTAAAGTTCCGTTTTTAACAGTGTTATATCCCTCAACAATAATATTATCTCCAGATTTAACACCATTTTCAATAATTGTTAACTCCCCAGTATGTAAACCAGTTTTTATATATATTTTTTGAGCTTTCATTTTACCATTGATTTTTTTGGCAACAAATATATATTCACCCTTTCTGTCATTTTTTATTATAAGAGAAGGTACGGTTATATTGTTTCCTTCGTAGTCGGACAAAAGTATATCGGCAAGCATATTGGGTTTTATTTTGTTTCCTATATTTTTGAATTTAACCTTAATTTTAAAAGTTCTGTTTGCCAGATTTATTATATTTCCAGTCCTGTCTATCACACTCTCGACTTTAATATCTGGATATGCAGGAAAGCTGATTGTTACAGCTCCGCCTTTAACAAGCGATGATATATATTTTTCCGAAGCATAGGCTTCTACTTCTAAATTATTAATGTTCACAAGGTCTATTAATTGTTTGCCAGGAGAAGCCATCTCGCCTTCTTTAAGATAAATCTCGTCAACTATTCCAGAAAATGGTGCTTTTATTTCGCTCATCTCCAACTGTGCATTTAAAGTTTGCAATTTTGCATCAAGGCTTTCTTTGTTATTTTTTGCTTGCAAATAATCTATTTCTTTACCAACTTTTTGTTCCCATAATTTTTTTTGTTTTAGATAAACAGTTTTTGCAAGTTCCAATCCTGTTTCAACTTCGGCAATAGTACTTTTTATAACATTTGAATTAAGCGATGCCAACAATTGACCTTTCCTTACGGAAACACCCTCTTTTACAAAAATCTTTTTTATCCTACCGTTCATCTCAGGTGTTACATAAGCAAACTGTTCAGCCTGTACGCCTCCTGTGATAGTAAACGAGTGAGTTGTTTTCTTAAAAGACGCTTCCTGAACACGTACATTTACAACTTTTCCAGTTATGTCAATAGTATCCGACTCTGATAATTTCGTCTGCAATTCTTTTATTTTTTCATTATATTCTTTTATCTCTTCTTTTATCTCTCCTGTAGTTCTCTCTTTTGTACAAGCTGAAAATAAAACAATTGCAGTTATTATTATTAAGATTTTTTTCATTATTTTTATTTGAATTTAATTTATGTTTTACTGTATTAATAGTTTCAAAATTTTATGTTTCCATTTTTATTATTCAATATTCAATAATCTTTTTAATTTCACTTGAATATCTATTAAGGTGCCAAGTGCCAAATAATATTCCGATAATGTAACGAAATATTGGTTTTGTGATTGTGTGAGAACAAGGCTTGATTCTGTTCCAGCCTTATATTTTATCAATGTATCTTCATAAATTCTTTTTGCCAGATTTTTAGTTTCATTCTGATTTTTGAACTTCAATAAAGCTGTCTGATAGTCGCTTTTTGTTTGAGATACATCGAGCTGAAGTGCTTGTTCCAATTGTAGTTTTGAATTATGAACTTTCTCGAGTTCCAATTTTTTTTCTTTTATTTTTTCTTTTCGCATACCACTACTAAAAATAGGAATATTTAAATTAAATCCCCAAACTGATGTAGGATACCAATCTGAATCTGACGAAATAAAATCAAAAGAATCGCTCATAGAATTTTTGCTGTAAGAGTAATATGCAGAAAGTGTTGGCAAATAGGTTGATTGTTCTCGTTTCATATTGAGTTCGTAAAGTCCTTCATTTACAAGCATTAGTTGGTAATCAATATTTTTATTTATATTAAAATCGTTTAAAGAAAGATTTTCTTTTTCTACATCGTTTGTTATCAAACTAATATCATCTGACAGCGATATATTTTTGTTATTATCAATGCCAGCTTGATATTTCAATAAATAAAACAAAACATCTTTTTGATTTTTAAATGAATTTAAAGAATTTTCGGTATTTTTATAATTTAGTCGTAGCTGTTCTACCTCTGAGTATTCGAGTAAACCTACATCGTGAATTTTTTCTGTTTCATTTAGAAGACTGCCTATGGCAATGTAAATAGAGTCCAAAACTTTTATACTTTCTTCGGTAATTAGAATAAGATAATATGTTTTTGTAACGGTCTCTTTTATTTCAATTTCTTTTTTTTGAAGGCTTTTTTTAGATAGTTCAAGATATATTTTTGAGGCTTGTAAACCAACAATATATTCGCCACTAAAAAGTAACTGAGACACGGTAACTCCCCATTTGGGATTATGTTTGCTACCGAACTGAACAGGAAAAGAACCAGCCTCAGGCAAAGGTTCAGTAGCTGTGAGTCCAAATAGTTGCTCATTAACGCCAACAACAGCAGGTGAAATAAAATCTGGCATTAGTTGTGTTGGAATATTTGGAAAATTTTGATATTCAATACTACCAGATACCTGTGGCAAACCAATAGCTGTTGTTTGCCATTTTACACTGTTTGCAATTTTTATATCCAATTCGGCATTTCTGGCTTCCAAACTATTCTTAACAGCATAAGCCTGAATTTCGGAAAGCGAAAAACTTGTCGCATTTCCAGATATTTTTTGTGCCTGTAAATTTGTAAACAAAAATAGGCTTGCTATAAAGACAGCAATATAAAATTTGTTTTTATTCATTTTATGATTATTATATTGTGATTAATTTTATTTTTTAATTATAATTGTAAGAAAATTAAAAAATTTTTGCAAATATAATTTTTTTCGTATAAAAAATATAAAAATATAAAAACATTAAAGGCAAACGCATCAAAAACGCAAGTTTTTAATTTCTATTTGTTAGTTTCTATTTGTTAGTTTTATGATATTTTATGTTTTTCAAAATAGTAATTCCTTGATTCTCAACATTTAAATATTTTGATGCGTTTGTCCTAAAAAATCAGTGTTTAATCCGTATAATCAGTGTTTATCAGTGTTCCTATTACTCAGATAAACAGGAACACGGAAGAACGCTGAATATTACCGTAAGTAAATTACGAATTATGAATTACGAATTACGAATTGATTTACACCTGATAATAAGTATTTTACAAAAAACAAACCAGAACTTATTTTTTTAACATTACTAACTGCCTCCATTATCTGTATATCTTGAAATATTAAGACCAGTTATTTTTCCTCGAAATCTAAAATTACTTTGATTATTTCAATTAAAATATGTAAATTTGTCCCTGATAATTCTAATGATAGAACAGTTAAAACTTCTGTTATAGTTATTATTTGGAAAAGTTATTTTTATGTCAATGATAAAAATACATATATAACCTTTCTTTTATACAAATTTATTGGGTAATCTTGGCGAAGATATTGATATAATATGAAAATAAAAATAAATAATCTTATAGGATCTTTGAATAAAACTTTCCGAAAAGAACAAATCAATCGAGCGGATTTTGATAATTTCAAATCTGAATTAAAAGAACTTTTATCAAAAGTCGATGCGGAAGAAAACGAAGAACATTTAAAATATCCATTTCGTGATTTTCTTTTAAATACTTTTTTTT
>JAOZMB010000169.1 GCA_029934515.1 Bacteroidales bacterium | reverse complement strand
CCAAATAAACTAATGAATTTTCCAATTATTGAAATACGCTCTTCTGTATTAGAATTACCTTGTTTATCTAATAAAGTCCAAAGAATAGGAATACTAAGTCCTTGATATGCAACTGATAACATCAATATATTGATATTTGGCTTGCCTAGTTTCCAATTGGTTCTGTCAATACAAAGAATAATATTTTTATTATCTGGCAAAAGAGAAAATAATAATTTATAAATCAAAATTATAGTGGTTAGTGGTTAGTGGTTAGATAAAATTTTTGAATTCGTTAAAAAGACAGAGGCTAATTTATAAAAAACTACTGTACACTTGGTTAATAATGCGAAAATGAAAAAAACAATAAATTTAATTCTTCCCATATTTACTTTGGGTAGTTGTTTTTCTAATTTTTTTTGTAGCTTTGCAGTCTCGGAATTTAGACCATTTATTTTATATGCCATAAATGATAAAGTTAGATTAGTAAATAAACAATAATGAAATTTTTTGGTAATATTACAAAAAAAAAACTTTTTTAACTTTTGTAAAATTGTCATGTACTAAGATTATTGTTTTTATTTTTTGAAAATTGTTTTATTTTTGTGGCTATTTTATTATCTATTTTTTAATAATTTTTTTATTTAATTTTAAAATTAAGTATTTATTTAAAAATCAGAGTACTCAAAATTTAATATTAATCAATATAAATAAAAACATGAAATATTTAAGCATAGTAATTTTGTTCGTTTCTTTTAGTATTATAAGTTTTGCACAAAACGAAAAAAAAATAATAAGAGAAGGAAACGAAAAATATAATAGTAAAAAATATTCTGTTTCAGAAGAATTGTATCAAAAGGCTATAAATATTAACACAGAAACAGTTTCTTTTGAAGCAAATTTCAACTACGGAGATGCACTTTATAAACAAGAAAAGTTTGAACAAGCTGAAAAAACTTTTCTTAAACTTGCCGAAAATAATACAAATAAGAAAAAGCTCGGAAAGATTTATTATAATCTTGGAAATTCGCAACTCAAACAAATAGTTCCGTTAGCAAAAGAAAAAAAACTCGAAGACGCGATAAAAAAAACAAAAAATAGTATAGAATCGTATAAAAAATCGTTGAGAAATAATCCAAAAGATAGAGAAGCTAAATATAATTTAGTATATGCAAAGGAAATTTTGAAACAATTGGAAAAAGAAAAAGAGAATGGAGACAAAGGAGACAAAGGAGACAAAGGAGACAAAGGAGACAAAGGAGACAAAGGAGACGAAGGAGATAAAGGAGACGAAGGAGACAAAGGAGACAAAGGAGACAAAGGAGACAAAGAAAAGAAAAGTGACAGCGATGGAGATGGAATACCAGATAAAAAAGAACAAGGAGATGGACAAAAACCAATTGATACTGACAAAGACGGAAAACCAGATTATAAAGATAAAGACTCTGATAATGATGGTATTCCAGACAGTTATGAAGCTGGCGAGAACCCAAATGAACCTAAAGACACTGATAAAGACGGACTGCCAGATTACAGAGATTTAGACTCTGATAACGATGGAATTAAAGATAATGAAGACCCAGATGCTTTACCTAAGGTTATGAAAATATCGGACAAAGAAGCAGAAATGTTACTCAAACTAATTGAAAGGAGTGATAAAAAAACATCAGATAAAGTAAGAAAAATTAAAGCTAAAACAAAAAAACAAAAAGTAGATAAAGATTGGTAGAAAATTATAAATTGGCAATGAAAAAACTAATAATAGCGATTGATGGACATTCTTCTTGTGGCAAAAGTACACTTGCAAAAGCTGTTGCTAAGCATTTTTCTTATAAGTATATTGATACAGGTGCAATGTATCGTGCAGTAACATTATTTGCATTAGAGAAAAATTTTATTAACAAAAATAAAATTGATAAAAATGCCTTGATGACAGCTTTTGATAACAATGAGATAAATATTGATTTTATATTTAACCAGGAAACAGAAAAATCCGATACTTATTTGAATAATATTAATGTCGAAGATAAAATTAGAGATATTGATGTATCTAATAATGTAAGTAAAATTTCGGAAATAAATATTGTTAGAAAAAATTTATTAGAACTACAACAAAATATGGGCAAAAATGGAAAAACTGTAATGGACGGAAGAGACATAGGAACAGATGTTTTTCCTGATGCAGATATTAAAATATTCTTGACAGCTGATGTTGATATAAGAGCAAACAGAAGATATAAAGAACTGAAAGAAAAAGGTAAAAATATTTCTTTCACCGAAATAAAAAAAAATATTACTACACGAGATTATATTGATACAAATAGAAAACACAACCCTTTGAGAAAAGCAAATGATGCTATTTTGATTGATAATAGTTTATTAACACAAAAACAACAAACTGATAAAGTGGTTAAAATTATATATTCTGTATTAAAAAAATAATTGAAAATATATACGAAAAGTTTCACAAATAATAAATATTCTAATAACAAATGAAATACGCATTAATAACTGGTGCTTCAAGAGGAATAGGAAGAGCTGCTGGAATAAAACTTGCAAATGATGGTTTTTTTGTTTTAATAAATTATCGTTCAAATAAAAAAGAAGCATTAGAAACATTAAGGTTAATTCAACAAAACGGTGGAAAAGCCGAACTAATGCCATTTGATATTTCAAATCAAGAAGAAACAGAAACAGAATTAGATAAATGGTTTGAAAAAAATCCTGAAAAATATATTGAAGTATTGGTAAATAATGCTGGAATAAGAAAGGATAATTTACATGTTTTTATGCAAAACAGCGAATGGCAAGATGTAATAAATACTAATTTAAATAGTTTTTTTTATATAACACGCCGACTGATAAAAGATATGTTGATAAATAAAAACGGAAGAATAATAAATATTGTTTCGCTGTCTGGTTTGCGCGGAATACCCGGACAAGTAAACTATTCGGCAGCAAAAGCTGGAATTATTGGCGCAACAAAAGCTCTTGCAAAAGAAATAGCAAGAAAAAAAGTAACCGTAAATGCAATAGCTCCCGGATTTATTAAAACAGATATGACAAAAGAACTAAATGAAAAAGAATTGAAGCGTTTAATACCGATGCGAAGATTCGGAACAGCACAGGAAGTAGCCGAACTAATATCGTTTTTGGCATCAAAAAAATCATCATATATAACAGGTGAAGTTATTTCAATAAACGGTGGAATTTAATTAATAATTATCAATTTTTACATCTTCAATTAATATAAATGAAAAGAGTAGTAATAACTGGAATGGGAATTTATTCTGTTCTCGGAAAAAATTTAGAAGAAGTTAAAAAATCTTTATACAAAGGTAAATCTGGAATCGTTTACGACCATAAAAGAAAAGAATTTGGTTTCAGGTCGGCACTCAGCGGATACATAGAACAACCAAAATTAAAAGGAGTTTTGAATCGTCGTATGAGAATAGGTCTGCCCGAACAAGGAGCTTATGCTTATGTTGCAACAACTGAAGCACTAAAAAATGCTGGAATAGAACAAGATTATTTAAACAAAAATATTGCAGGAATTTTATACGGAAATGACAGTTCTTCTGTTCCTGTTATTCAGGGCTGGGAAACAATGAAAGCAAAAAAAGATACTTCATTAATAGGATCGGGTTCGATTTTCAAATCTATGAACTCAACTATAACAATGAATTTGTCTGTTATTTTTAAACTAAAAGGTATTAATTTTACAATAAGCGGAGCATGTGCAAGCGGTTCGCATTCAATAGGAATTGGCTATCTGCTTATACAACAGGGTTTACAAGATATGATTATTTGTGGAGGCGCACAAGAAGTTAATATTGAAGCTACTGGAAGTTTTGATGGTTTGAGAGCTTTTTCTATAAGAGAAGACGAGCCAACAAAAGCTTCAAGACCATTCGATAGAGACCGCGACGGACTTGTACCAAGCGGAGGTGCCGCAACTGTAATTCTTGAAAGTTATGAAAATGCCGTAAAAAGAGGTGCCGTGATTTTGGGTGAAGTACTTGGTTATGGCTTCTCCTCCAACGGCGAGCATATATCAAATCCTAATGTCGAAGGACCAGCACGTTCATTGGAATTAGCTTTGAAAAATGCAAACTTAAAACCAAAAGATATTGATTATTTAAATGCTCACGCTACATCTACACAAGTCGGCGATATGAACGAAGCACAGGCTATTCATCGTGTCTTTGGAAGTAAAATTCCAGTTAGTTCAACAAAATCAATGACCGGACACGAAATGTGGATGGGAGGAGCAAGCGAAATAATATATTCTATGCTGATGGGACAAAATTCATTTATAGCACCAAATATTAATTTCGAAAACCCTGATGAATACTCAGCCAAAATTAATGTTATTCCAGAAACAAAAGAACATAAAATAAATAAATTTTTGTCTAATTCTTTTGGTTTCGGAGGAACAAATTCTTCTTTAATTGTATCAATTTTATAAAAAAATATAACAGATTATAAAACTAAGCAATTGTTAAATAATAAATTTGTATTCTGTTATGATAGAATGTGAAGTTATTTTTTTACCATTACTAAATTACAAATAATATTTTTATTTAAACTTAAAAAAAAAATGGAAA
>JAOZMB010000068.1 GCA_029934515.1 Bacteroidales bacterium | reverse complement strand
ATTTGAACAAAAAAAAATAATATAAAATAAATTTGGAAGTTTAAAGTGAGAATTATAATTCTTGCGATTTCTATTTGTTGATTTTTCGCAGTGAGCCATAACAACACTATTGAAACTATCCAGTTATTTAACTGGTTTTACACTATACCCTTTTTTCTTCAACAAACTAATTAATCCGTTTTTTCCAGATAGATGTCCTGCACCAACAGCAATGAATGTGCTTTGTTTTTTTAATAATTCTTCTATTTTGGGTATCCAATTATTATTTCGTTTTGTCAGGAAATCGTCTTCATATTCAACAAGACTTTTATCTTCTTCAAACATTAACTGCAATTTTTCTATATCCTGATTTTTGTATGCCTCAATTAATTTCATGTATTTTTCAAGAATATCTTTATCCATTTTTTCAGAAGAAAACATTTCTATTTGCTCTTCTATACTTATTTTTTCAAATATACTCATTTGATATTCAAGTGTTTCAAGATACGCAAAGTTCATTTTATTTTTTTTTGCTTTTTTACTTAATTTTTTTTCGTAGGCAATAGGCTTCTCCAACAACTCAGATAAAATAAATGTTATCGCAAGAATAGGTTTGAACTTTTGCATTCTTTTAAATTTTGATTTCTTAATCTTTAAAGTATCTATAACAAATGTTTTAAATTGTTTGAACTGTTTATTTGTCATATAATCGCTCAGTGTTTTTCCTTCTGGAAGCATCATTTTCTTAGCTAATTCTATTTGTTCCGAAATAGTCATATCAATATCTGCTTCAAGGACAAGAGTCTTACAAGAATTAAATTTTTCTGACATCTTTTCTGTAAAAAAATATTCTTTTTTCGGAATCAGATGTATTGTTCCGAATAGAAAAGACGGATTTTCTAATTCATTACCAGAAATCTCCCATAACAAAGAACTCTCATCACTCGTCTTTTGTGCTGTTAGGTTGTAAATAAATGTTGGAAAAATCATTAGAATTAGTATTATTACTGTGTTGAACAAAGTTTGAGTTATTTTTTTCATTTTAATAAAATTTTTAATAAATATTTTTTACAAATATAAATATATTTTTAACTTTGTAAAGTTTTTTTTATATATATATAAAATATATTTAATAATGGCAATGACAATAATAGAAAAAATTATCGCAAATCACTCAAAATTTGATGTAGTAAAACCTGGTGATATTGTTGATATTGAAATTGATATAAGAGCGGCACGTGATTTCGGAGGACCTAATGTTGTGAAACATATAAGAGAGCATAATTTGAGTGTCGATGATATTTCAAAAACATTTTTTACTTTTGATACAAATCCGACAGGCTCAGACCAGAAGTATGCCATAAATCAGCATATTTGCAGAACTTTTGCTCGTGAAAAAAATATTAAAGTTTTTGATATTAATCACGGAATAGGAACTCATACTTTTATTGAAGAAGGACTTGCATATCCAGGAGCAACTGCTGTAACAACAGATTCGCATGCAAATATTATGGGTGCAATAGGTGCTTTCGGACAAGGAATGGGTGATAAAGATATTGCAGTGGCATTTAACAAAGGTAGTGTTTGGTTTAAAGTGCCTAGTTCTGTAAAAATAAATCTGAACGGTAAAAGACCTGAAAATGTCTCTGCAAAAGATGTTGTTTTGAATTTACTTAATCGTTTTGGAGCTAACAGTTTGTTGCAGTGTTCTGTTGAAATTTATGGCGAAGATGTTGATAAATTTACGCTTGATGAGCGCATAACAATCTCCTCAATGGGAACAGAAATGGGAACAATAATAATTTTATTTCCACCTAACAAAGAAGTTATTGATTATACTTCTGCGAAAACGGGACGCAAAATAGAACCTGTATTTGCTGACGAGAATGCAAAATATGACAAAATTTTTGATATTGATATGAGTAAATTTGTTCCGATGGTTTCATTGCCAGGCAAACCTCATGATACGGTTGATATTATAAAAGCATACAAACAAAAAATAGATTCTGCATTCATTGGAAGCTGTACTAATGGACGTATAGAAGATTTAAGAATTGTTGCAAAAATAATAAAAGGCAAAAAAATTGCGCCAGGTGTTGTTCTAAAAATTGTTCCTGCGACAGACGCTGTTTGGCTTCAATGTCTGGAAGAGGGCATAATAAAAATTTTCAAAGATGCTGGTGCTCTTGTTTCAAATGCTGGTTGTGCTGGTTGTGCAGCTGGACAGGTTGGACAGAACGGAGCTGGCGAAATTACAATAAGTACAGGTAATAGAAATTTCCCTGGCAAACAGGGAAAAGGCAGTGTTTTTCTTGCATCGCCAGCAACGACAGCCGCATCGGCAATTGCAGGATATATTACAACAACAGATAATATTCCAGAAAAACCAGCTATTTTTACAAACAAAAAAATAGATATTAAAATTGAAAAAATAAAAACAAGCTATAGCTCTAAAATAAAAGATAAACCAACAAGCGTAGAAGGCAGAGTTTGGTATATCAAACACGATGATATAGACACAGATATGATTTTCCATAATCGTTATTTGGCAATTACAGATATAAACGAAATGGGACAGTATGCTTTTGATAATTTACAGGGGTACGAAGATTTTGCCAAAAAAGCAAAAAATGGTGATATTATAGTTGTAAATAAAAATTTCGGCGCAGGAAGTTCTCGACAACAAGCCGTTGATTGTTTTAAATCGCTTGGTGTTCAGGCTATACTTGCCGAATCTTATGGCGCTATTTACGAGAGAAATGCAATAAATGCAGCATTTCCAATTGTTACATATAAGACACTCGAAAATATTGATTTAAAACACGGAGACAAAATTAAAGTGAACTTTGAAACAGGTGAAATTATAAATTTAGAAAATAATAAATCAGTAATCGGAGATAAATTTTCGGAAGTACAATTGGATATTTATAAGAACGGTGGACTTTTTTAAGATTGTAGAATAAAAAAGAACACCGCAGACTTGATATTAATTTTACCACCGATCTTAATCGATGGTAAAATTAATATTAATAAGCTCTTCCTATTTTTCCTTCATAATAATTTATGAACGCCTTTGTTACAACTTTGTTACCTCCTGTTGTTGGATAATTTCCAGTAAAATACCAATCGCCTTTGTCATTCGGACAAGCCTTATGCAGGTTTTCAATACTTTGAAAAACAATTTTTACTTTTGTTTTAATATATTTTGCTGTTACAAGTTCAGCTATTTTATCTGATATCTGTTCTGCCGAAAAAGGTTTATAAATTTCTTTTACATAATTTACAATTTTTTCTTTTTTATTATTTATCTGTTTCTTTGATTTCTTATAAACATCTTCTATAATATTCTCTTGTCCAGTTTCTTTTAGTAAATCAATAACAGCCTTAAAAGCTATAAAATCTGACAAATTTGCCATATCTATTCCGTAGCAATCTGGATATCTTATTTGCGGCGATGAAGAAACAATAATAATTTTTTTCGGTTTCAGTCGGTCTAATATTTTTATTATACTTTTTTTCAGAGTTGTTCCTCTGACAATGGAATCGTCAATAATTACAAGATTATCAATATTGTTGCGAACAGTTCCATAAGTAACATCGTAAACATGTCCGACGAGGTCTTCTCTATCGCTTCCCTGAGTAATAAATGTTCTTAGTTTAATATCTTTAACTGCAACTTTTTCTACTTTTATCCTCATTGCCAATATTTTATCTAATTTTTGTTCATTTATTTTACTTCCTAGTTTGAGTATTTTTTTCTTTTTAACAATATTCAAATAATTCTCAGCGGCTTTTATCATACCATAAAAAGATGTCTCCGCTGTATTTGGAATAAATGAAAAAACAGTATTTTTTGTATCGTTTTCGATTATTTTCATTACAGCTGGTATAATCAATTCTCCGAGTTTTTTTCGTTCTTTATAAATTTCTTTATCTGTTCCGCGCGAGAAATAAATTCTTTCAAAAGAGCATGATTTCCTAACTGTTGGTTTATTTATTTCTTTTTCGTAAATATCTCCGTTCTTACGAAAGAATACTGCATTTCCGGGTTTTACTTCCAGAATTTTATTATAACTAACATTAAAAACGGTCTGTATAACTGGTCTTTCTGATGTTACAACAGCAATTTCTTCGTCATGATAATAAAATGCTGGTCTAATTCCTGCTGGGTCTCTTAGAACAAAAGCGTCTCCGTGACCTATTATACCTGCAATTGCATATCCGCCGTCCCAGTTTTTACTCGATGAATGCAAAACACTTACTATATCAATATTTTTTTCTATGAGCTTTGTAATTTCCTTATTTGAATAAGAACGTTTTTTGTATAATTCAAATAGACCTTGATTTTCTTGGTCAAGGAAATGTCCAATATTTTCAAGTATTGTAGATGTATCTGAGTGATTAATAGGGTGTTGTCCGAATTTCATAAGATTTTCAAAAAGTTCGTCAACATTTGTCATATTAAAATTTCCAGCGAGTACAAGATTTCTGCTTCTCCAATTATTCTGCCGCATAACAGGATGAACAGTATCTATTTCATTTGCTCCAAAAGTTCCATATCTTAAATGACCGAGCATAAGTTCACCAGAAAAAGAATAATTATCTTCATTTTCATTTATACATTTTTTGTTTATTTTTTCGAAAACATCTTTTATTGGTTGTGTTTTATTTGAACGCTCTCTGAATATATATCTACTGCCCGGTTCCAAATCAAGTTTTATGTTCACAACACCTGCACCATCATGTCCTCTGTTATGTTGCTTCTCCATCAGCAGATATAATTTATGAAGTCCAAATAAAGAAGAACCGTATTTTTTTTTGTAAAATTCAATAGGTTTGCGCAAACGCAAGAGCGCAATACCGCATTCGTGTTTAAGTATATCGGTCATATATTTTTTAAATTTATTATTATTTTGCTTATCAATTTCAAACTCTAACTGTCGATTATTAATTTAACTGTTTCTATTTTAGGCCCTTTTGTTTCTAATATTTCAAATTTAAAATTTGCATCAATAATTACTTCATTTACCTCTGGAATTTGTTCTTTTATAAAAAATATATATCCTGCAAGAGTTTCATATTCTTGCGATTCTGGAAGTTCAAATTTATATTTATCATTAAGATAATCTATTTCCAGTCTTCCAGATAATTTATATTCTGTTTCCGAAATTTTTTCTTCTGATAGGTTTATAGTGTCATGCTCGTCTTCTATTTCGCCAAAAATTTCTTCTATAATATCTTCGAGTGTTATCATTCCAGATGTTCCACCGAACTCGTCAACAACAAGAGCTACGCTTTTATGTTCTTTTATAAAAATATTTAACAGTTCATTTATTAACATTGTCTCTGGAACAATCAAAATATTAATCATCGTTTCTCTAATTGTTTTTGCTCCTTTAAAAATATCCAAAGTATGAACAAAACCTATAATATTATCAATAGAATTTTCGTAAATTAATATCCTCGAATAACCTGTTTCAATAAACATTTTACTAAGTTCTCTAATATTTGAACTTATATCAACAGCTTTAATTTCATTTCTCGGCACTATACATTCTCGTACTTTTATTTCAGAAAATCCAAGAGCATTTCTAAAAATTTTTATTTCAGTATCCGATTCATTATCATCATATTTATTTTTTTTGTCTTCCGATAATAAATGTCCAAGTTCTATTTTTCCAAAAACATTTTCATTATTATTTTTATTGTCTATCTTTACTTTTAATATATATTTTAAAACAGT
The DNA here is from genome assembly GCA_029934515.1 of Bacteroidales bacterium. Lineage (GTDB taxonomy): Bacteria > Bacteroidota > Bacteroidia > Bacteroidales > JAADGE01 > JAOZMB01. The sequence goes on along the minus strand of JAOZMB010000068.1, from coordinate 12,140 downwards.
ATTTGAAAAGAAAACAGTAAATCCCGCAATAGGATAAAATATTATATAAAAAAATAAAACAATTGGCGAAAAAGCATGCAGGAATCTATTGGAATTTCTCTTAAAAATTGTTTTTGGCAAGAATTCTGCTGTTATTAAAATTATTAAGGTAGATATAAAAGTCTGTATAATTAAAATACCATAATCGGTTGTTGTAATATATTGTTCTATTAGAGGTTCTATTAGTTTGGCAAAAAAAATTCCGTATATAACAAGTGCAATATTATTGCCGACAAGCATTGTCGCTATATATTGTCCTGGATTTTTAGAAAAAATTACAATAATATTAGAGAAAAAATTACCCTGTCGTCTTTCAAGTTCGACACGTAATTTGTTTACTGAAATGAAAGCTATCTCCATTCCAGAAAAAAAAGCCGAAAATAATAAAGAAAAAAATATAATCATTTAAAATAATTATTAATTTTGTAACAAAAATTTTATGCCAATCGCCAATCAATAATTTGAAATTGATAGCTGTAAATTACAACTATTATAAATTATATAATATTGATTTTCAGCAGATATATCATAGAAATTTATTACCAAAAAACAAATATTAATACACAAATTGCAAACCATAATACAAAAAACAAACAACAAAATTATAAAAAATGAATAAAAAAAACAATAATATTTTATCAAAAAAAAATACAAAACTATTAAAAAATATTATAGATGCTGCTGACAGTATTATTTTTGTAAAAGATATCAATGAAAAATATTTGTTGGTAAATCAATATTATGCTTCAATATTTAATTTGGAGGTCGATGAAATTATTGGTAAAACAGATGTCGATTTAGAATTATTTCTATCAAAAAAAAATAAAAAATATCATAAAAGTATATTCGATTTACAAAGTGTTGGTTTTACAAAAAATTTAAATAGAGACAAATATATAAATTTACATTGTCCAGTAAAAATATATAATGGTAATGAAAAAATATTTAAAGTAACAAGAACAAGATTATTTTCTAAGAATAAAAAATTCTTTGCAACTCTTTTTTATGCTAATGATATTACTTATATAGTAAGAACTGAAAAAGAATTACTTAATATTAATATTAATCTTGAAAATATAATTGCAAAACGGTCTAAACAATTAAAATTAAGCGAGATAAATTTCAAAAATTTATTTGAAAAAAGCAATGAAAGTATAATTATTATTAACTATAAAGGAGATATTATTGATGTAAATGAAAAAATGTGTAATATGCTTTCTTATTCAAAAAAAGAGTTAATGTTGATGAGCATAAATTCTTTAATTACACAAAAATTTAAAAAAGAATATCCTTTTGCAATAAATAAAATTAAGACAGGCGGTAATCATATTTTTGAAACTGAGAAGGAATCAAAATTAGGCACTGTTATACCATTTGAGTTTAACAGCACATTGTTAAACTATCTCGGCGAAAAGGCTGTTTTACTTTCAGGAAGAGATATAACTGAACGCAAACAAATAAAAAAACAGGTTCTACGTGCTATTTTACGCACCGAAGAGAACGAGAGAAAAAGATTTGCAAAAGAATTGCATGATGGACTTGGTGCCTTATTGTCTGGCATAAAAATGTATATCGATTTAATTGTCGAAGAACAGATAGAACCTGAAATGATACCAGATATTATGCAAAAAGCCAAAGCTCTGATAGATGAGGCAGCAGATACGGCTCGTGAAGTTGCGAATAATATTAAACCTCATATACTAACAAATTTCGGACTAATAAAATCAATAAAATTATTAACTGAAAGGTTTAATAATACAAAAAAAATATATATTGATTATGATGCCTCAGATTATTCGTTGAGCATGGACAGCGATTTTGAATTAACAATATACAGAATAGTAAATGAACTTATTAATAATACAGTAAAACATGCAAATGCAACCGATATAAAATTGAATATAAGAAATAACCGTAATAAATTAATTTTATTGTACTCTGATAATGGTGATGGTTTTGATGTTGATAAAGCTTTATCTGAGGAAACAACTGGAAACGGATTGAAAAATATTTTAAGTAGATTAGAGACAATCGATGGTACATGTGAAATAATGAGCGATAAAAATCTTGGTTTATATATTCGTATTAAAATTGATATAAATGAATTGAAAAATAATACTAATAAAATATCAAATAATTTTGGTATGACAACTTAGGAAATTACGAATTATAAATTATGAATTACGAATTGGTTTACACCTGATAATAAATATTTTACAAAAAACAAATCATAAGTTATTTTTTAACGATTAATTAACAAAAATAATAAAAACAAATGTATAGTATAAATGAACTTAGTAAAATTGTTGAAAGCAGAATTAAAGAATTGGATTTTGAATTAAAACCGGCAAATTCTTGTGAACCAATAAAATACATACTCAGCACAGGCGGGAAACGTATTCGTCCTACGCTGATGCTTGCCTCATGCAATATTTTTAGTGATGATATTACAGAAGCAATTGCGCCATCGCTTGGTTTTGAGTTATTTCATAATTTCACTTTAATACACGACGATGTAATGGACAACTCGCCTGTGAGAAGAAATAAAAAAACAATTCATGTGAAATGGGGTACGAACACAGCAATTTTATCGGGTTGCATGATGATGATTAAGGCTTATGATTATATTATGAAAACTAAGGATAATCTGCTAAAAGAGGTTTTATTGCTTTTCAACAAAACAGCAACCGAAATTTTTGAAGGACAACAGTATGATATGAACTTCGAAAAACAAAACAATGTTACAATCGAAGAATACTTGGAAATGATTAGACTTAAAACATCGGTTTTGATTGCAAGTTGTATAAAAACAGGAGCTATGATTGGAGGTGCAAACAAAAAAAATACTGACCTGCTTTATGATTTTGGTTTAAACGCTGGAATTGCATTTCAGTTACAAGACGATTTGCTTGATGTTTACGGAAATTTGGAAAAATTTGGAAAACAAATCGGAGGTGATATTATCGAAGGGAAAAAAACATTCCTATTAATAAATGCTCTTGAGAGAGCTAAGAATGATAATAATAACAGTCTTAAAGAACTAATCAAGAACAAAAAAATTAATAAAATAAGTAAAATTGAAAAAGTTACAGAGATTTATAATTTATACAAAATTAAAGAACAAACAGAGAGAAAGATAATGTTGTTCTATAAAAAAGCAGTCAAAGCACTGGACGAGCTTGAAGTAGAAAAAAATAGAAAAATTGTTCTAAAAAATTTTATTGATAAATTTATTAATAGAGAGTATTAAGTTTGTATTTTCAGAAAATCAAATTCAAAATTATAATAATGTAAATTTGGTTTTCTAATTTTATTTTTTTTATCACCTAAAAATATATAATTATGGAAAAAAAATATCAAGTAAACCCAAAAGATAATTATACATTGATAAGTGTTTTATCACAAAAATTTGACACAAATATTACTCCTATTTTTAAATCAGAGCTTATAATGTTGATAGGAAGTGGTGTAAAAAATATTGTAATTGATTTGAGCAAAACAAATTATTGTGATTTCTCTGGTTTAAGTTCAATACTTCTCGCTGACAGATTATGTAGAAGCAAAAAAGGAAAATTTGTTCTTACAGGTTTACAAAATGCAGTGGAAAAATTAATCTCAATATCATCGCACTTGAATACAGATTTAATTATTACAGATACAATTGAACAAGCTGAAATAAAAATTCTTTCTTAAATATAGAACAATAAACAAACAAAAAATGCCATTTATAGTAAAAATATTAGGTAGTAATTCAGCCTTGCCTACATCAAAACGATTTTCTTCTATTCAAGTATTAAATATAAGAGAACGTTTTTTTATGGTTGAATGTGGTGAAGGTACACAAATCCAAATGAGGAAGTACAAAATTAGTTTCGCAAAAATTAATCATATTTTTATAAGTCATCTGCACGGCGACCATTATTATGGTTTATTTGGATTAATTTCATCCTTCAACCTTATAGGACGTAAACATGATTTACATATATATTCTCATCATGATTTGCAGAAAAAAATTGACTGTATTTTTGATGAAAAAGAAATGGATTATAAAGTAATTTTTCATAATCTAAATTTTTCAGAACCAGAAACAATATTTGAAAACAAATTCCTTACAATAAAAAGTTTTCCGCTGAAACATAGAATAAAAACATGCGGTTTTTTGTTCATTGAAAAACAAAAACAACTTAACATAATAAAAGGAAAAATACAGACCTATAAAATTTCTATAAAAGATATTATAAGAATAAAAAATGGAGAAGATTATAAAACACAAAGTGGTAAGATAATTAATAACAAAGATTTAACAATGCCACCTTATAAAAATAGGTCTTATGCGTACTGCTCGGATACTGGATATTATGAAAAAATAATCCCAATAATTAAAAATGTGGATATACTATATCACGAAGCAACATTCGATTCAGATAAACAAGAAATTGCAAACAAAACAGGTCATTCAACATCGATAGATGCTGCAACAATTGCAAAAAAAGCAAATGTTGAAACACTGCTGATGGGACACTTTTCGGCAAGATATAAAACAACCGAAAAACACGTTCTACAGGCAAAAAAAATATTTGAAAATACTTATGCCGTTAACGATGGCGATGAATTCCAAATCCAAAAACAAATTGTTGATTAAATAAATTCATATAAATTGTCGGCGTAATTTTAAACCACATCGACAATAATTTATTTCTCAACTTTGTGTAAGTGTTATAATATATCTTAAATTTCCTAAATTCTAATTTACAAACAAATCAAAAATTTAGCTGTACTTATTCTCTCCGCTGGTTTTTCTTCACGTATGGGAGTTCCAAAGTTTGCGCTCAGGTACAACAAAAAACTTAGCTTCCTCGAAAAAATTGTATCTGAATACGAAAAATTCTTATGCAATGAAATAATTGTTGTCGTAAATAACAGAAATAGAAAAGAATTAGAAAAAATAAAACATAGAATATCAGCCAAAGTAAAATTTGTAATTAATAATTATCCAGAGCGAGAACGTTTTTATTCAATAAAAATAGGATTGGAAAATAGCAGTCTTCGCTATCCTACTTTTATTCATAATGTTGATAATCCTTTTGTTAGTCAAAAAGTACTTTGTTCTTTATCAGAACAATCTAATTACGAAGATTATGTTGTTCCTATTTTTCGAAAAAAAGGAGGACACCCAATATTACTTTCCCAAAAAATAATAAAATTTATTACAGAAAAATCAAATTACAATGAAAATTTTAGAGATTTTTTAAGTAATTTTGAAAAAATTAAAACTTATGTTAATGATGATACAATTTTGATAAATATAAATACGAAGAAAAAATATGAAAATTTGTTGCAACTTTGATGAACCTTTCTTTGGGAAACAGTTGCTGTTATCAAACAAAAAAATTATCTTTGTAAAAATTTAAAATTAAAAAAACTTTGAAATGAATGCAAATAAAGAACATTCAATAAAAAAATCTTTGTCAGAGGATATAAAAAAAATTATGACATCTGACAAAAATAAAAAAAATTATAAAGCATTTCAAGAAACAGTAAAAAATTTACAAGCGCAAAGTTGTATTGTAAAATTTGGTTGGAAATCTGGTAATCATATAGGTTTTACACTTGTTTATAGAAAAGGCGGTAACGGAAATCCTCACGATGAATTTATAGAAGGTATTGAAGACAAAAAAGAAGCGTATTATTTTATAATGGGTTTAAATCCAGATATTTTTCATTTCAATCCAAAATATACAATAAACGACAAAAAATATTTAATGTTAATGTTTAAATTAAAACGAAATGAGTAAAGAAAAACAAACATTTCTGTTACAAATATCAAAGTGATTAATTGCATTTATTATAATTTTTAACAATCAATAAATTAATAAACAAATGATTAAAAAAACTATTTCATTTTTACTGATAATAATTGTTTTGTCTTTGTCGCATCTTAGAGCCGATGAGGGCATGTGGATACCTCTTTTGTTGAAGAAATATAACATCGAGATTATGAAAAAAAAGGGGTTTAAGCTGACGGCTGATGATATATACAGCATAAATAAAGTTAGTATGAAAGATGCTGTAATGATTTTTGGAGGCGGATGCACTGGCGAACTAATATCCGACAAAGGATTGCTAATAACAAACCATCACTGCGGATACGGAGCAATACAATCACACAGTTCGCTTGAACATGATTATCTTACAGATGGTTTTTGGGCAATGTCGCAAACAGAAGAACTTGAAAACGAAGGTCTTAGTGTTACATTTCTTATCAAAATGGAAGATGTTAGCGAAAAAGTTCTACTCGGAATAAACGATACAATTTCGGAAACAGAAAAACAGGAACTTATAAAAAATAATATTGAAAATATTGAAAAAAAAGCAATAGTAGGAACTCATTACACAGCAAAAGTAAAACCTTTTTTCAATGGAAATCAATATTTTCTTTTTGTTCAGGAAGTTTTTAAAGATGTTAGACTCGTGGGTGCGCCTCCATCATCAATTGGAAAATTCGGCGGAGACACAGATAACTGGATGTGGCCAAGACATACAGGCGATTTTTCGCTGTTCAGAATATATGCTGATAAAAATAATCAACCAGCAGAGTATTCGCTTGATAATGTTCCTTATAAACCAAAAAAACATTTTCCGATTTCTTTAAAAGGTGTCAAAAAAGGTGATTTTACTATGGTATTCGGATATCCAGGACGAACACAGGAATACCTGACATCTTATGCCGTGAACATGATAAAAAATGAAATCAATCCGTACAGAATAGATATAAGAAAAAATATAATAGATATAATGGGCGAAGATATGAACAAAGACAGAGGAATTAGAATAAAATATTCATCTAAATATGCAAGAAAAGCAAACTATTGGAAAAAATGGATAGGCGAAAACAGAGGTCTTAAAAGACTAAATGCTGTTTATAAAAAACAACAATTGGAAAAAGAACTTGTAAATAGGATAGAAGCAAATGAAAAATATAAACAAAAATATGGACATCTGCTTAAAGAATACAAAGATATTTATGAGAATTTAACTCCTTACAAACTTGCAGAAGAATACTTTTTTGAAGCAATATGGAGCATGGAAAGTGTAAATATGACTTCACGTATTGGTGCTTTTTTAAAAAAAGGTGACAGTTATACGCCAGAAGATATTAACAAGTTGAAAAAAAGTGCTAAGAACTTTTTTAAAAATTATAATGTAGAAACAGATAAGAAAATTTTTCGTAAACTAATAGAAATGTATCATAAAAATGCGGGTGTTAATTTTCAACCAGATTTTTTTTCATTTATTATTTTGATGGAGCAATTAGAAATTCCAGAGAACAAAGCTTTTGATTTATATACTGATTATTACTTCAAAAAAACTTTCTTTCTGGACGAAGACAAATTTAATAATTTTATTAATAATTACGAAACATCAAAATCAGAAGAAATTACAAATACTCCAGCATACAAATTTTACAGAAATTTTATAAATTTTTACATATTAGATATAATGCCTACAACGGATACATATAAAACAAAAATTGACAAATTAGATAAACTTTATATGTTGGCTTTAATGGAAACCGATACAGCAAAGATATTTTATCCAAATGCAAATTCAACATTAAGAGTAGCTTATGGACAAGTTGATGATTATTTTCCTCGCGATGGAGTTTATTATAATTATTACACAACGCTGAAAGGAATAATGCAAAAAGACAATCCAGATATATACGATTACGATGTTCCAGAAAAATTAAAAGAATTATATCGCAATAAAGATTACGGAGATTACGGAGAAGATGGCAAGATGCATGTATGTTTTACGGCGTCGAATCATACTACTGGCGGGAATTCTGGAAGTCCAGTTATTAACGGAGATGGCGAACTTATAGGTATTAATTTCGATAGAAATTGGGAAGGAACGATGAGCGACATAATGTACGACCCAGACCAGTGCCGAAATATAAGTCTGGATATAAGATACGCACTGTTTATAATTGACAAATTTGCTGGAGCAACACACCTAATAAAAGAAATGACTATAAAAAATTAATTGAAACTCAGATAGGGCAGACGCATCAAAATATTTAAGTACTGAAAATCAAGGAATTACTATTTTGAAAACATATCATATAAATAGAAACTAAAAACTTAATAATCAAGTATGATTTATTTTTTGATGCGTCTGCCATAGAAATAAAAAACAAAATAGGAAATATTTTTTTTATTAAAAAATAAATGTAACATTTGCGAATTACTAATTATTTATTTAATAGTTGTCATTATGCACCTACATAATGACAATCAAGAGAAAAGGCGAAAAATCATAACAAACTAATTACAAGGACTTTAAATAGGTTGACAACAAAATATATACTGTTGTCATTACACACCTTGAGGTACGTAATGACACCCGTTATGCAAAACTCAAAAAACAAAAAATTGGAAATGAAAATTAAAATATTATCTTTGCAATGTTCATTAATTATAAATATACCTATATGGTAATCTTTTAAATTTTATAATTATGAACAAACAAAAAAACACAAAAGAGAATATCTCTAACAAAATTGATGATTTAAGAAACAAATCATTCGATAGTGTTATGTCTTTTTTAAAAGGAACATCTTGTTATCAAAATGGACGAAGTTGTAAATATTCTAATTTATTTTGGCAATCAGACCTACCTACAAAACATTTTGAAAAATTATCGACAAATTCTATTTATAAAGAATTATTATTTGGTTATTTTTCAAATCCTTTAAATACAAACGATAAGTTTCTTGATTTAGCAACAAAAAACACTCATAAACCTTTAATTGAAATAATAAAACTAACAAAAGCTTTTGAAATAAAAGAGCATTGGGACAGTTTTTATTTATTCAAAAACCACACTAATATAACAGTTCGGAATTTCTACAAAGAATTAGAATACATAAAAAGACTTCTTGAAAATTGGGAAACAAAATCAAAATATTTTGTTTCAATTATTGAACAGTTGGATTATGAAGACATCTTAATTCATACTGTTGCATATTATGAAAAATTTAAACGCAGTAGTCAAAAGGCTAAAGACAATAGAAACCATATTGTAAGTATGGAAATGAATTTAATATATGTTTTAAATTGGTTATTAAACATAAAAAAGCAAAAAAGTTTAAAAGATAATTTTGTAAATAAACCCAAATATTCAATTTCGGATTTTAGAAGACACACACAAGAAACATTACCACCTTTAAATACAGCTGAAAGTATAGCCAAAGGTAGATATTTGCCAATAGAAAAAATTGATAATGAGAAGAAATTAATCAGAGAAGCTATTGAATTTTTCTTTTCTTATCACGGCATTAAGCATCAAATTGAAAAATATTTAGCTGGTTTTGCAGAATTTCAAGACATAGACAGGCTTGAAGCAGAGTTAATTACAAATCAACGTTTTCAAATATTTCAAAGAAATGACAAAAAAAGCAGTTATGAAGAATTATTTTATTTCAATAAAGCAACAGAAAACGAAGAATTAAAAAGAGAAATCAAAAATATTTCTGAACCATTTGAAAAAGAAGTAATATTAAATATATATGCAACTTCTGAATATTTTAAATATTTAAAATTACCTTTAAAATATCAAATGAAATATTTTGGAAAAATTGACTTTACAAAAACATTCAGATTATTAAAAGTATTTTCATTATATCTTATGCCATCAGGACGGCAGTTTATTGGAAACTTTGAAGATACTGAAAAAGGAAGAGAAATGTGGCATACTCATACCTTAACCAGAGCTAAACCCAAAGAATTTTTACAATACTTTAAAGATGATTATATTGTCTGCATTGAAGATAAAGAATTAATTTTTAACTGTGAAATGTATTTTAATTGGGATAAGAAAGAAATAGAAAATATTTTAAATTATTTAACAACCGATTTAAGTGCTAACAGACCATTTCCAATAGATTTATTGACCAGACCATTAATAAAAATTGGAAATCAGTATATTTGGTTATCAAGTTTATTACGAGACAGACGTTGGGAAAATATAATGCACAGGCGAATAGTTGCAGAAAAACCAAATCAACACGTTGAACAGTCGGCAAAAATCGAGAAACAATTAGCTGACACATTTGTTAAAGCTAACTTTAATGCTGTATCAAGTTATTGCTACAAGGGTGGCGAGATAGACACACTTGTTTATAAAGACAAAACTTTGTTTATAATTGAACTAAAAACATCATATCTTATAGAAGACTTAATACGAAATAAAGAATATGAAATAAGAAAATTTGAATATAAAGCTAAGGAACAATTAGAACGAAATATAAAATATGTTAGAGAGAATTTTCAAGAAATAAAAGAAATTGATGGTTTAGAAATTGATTGTAATATTGAAGAACTTAAAATCATACCATTAATTGTTTCAAACATTTACTATGCAGATGATTTAATTTTCGGGAATAAGTTTTTAAAAATCACAATGTTTGAATTAATGATTATCCTGCACAATGATTTATATAATTTACTCAATTTAAAATCCGGGAAAATAATGTTTAATAGTAAAATGGAAATACCAATTCCTCTACTAATGCAAATGCAAAATCAAAATGCACCCGAAATAAAGAAAAATAATATAAAAACAGATAAAGAAACGTGTAATTTATGGAAAGATAAAAAATATTGTTCAGTTAATGATTTAATTGATGCAATTGAAAATAATAAAGTATGGAAGTTTTTAGATGAGCTTCGAAAATCTATTATTGTTGAATTAATTGACTTAAAACCATTTGATGATAGTATGATAATTCTAAAATAATTGATAAAAATGCTTGTGGTTACAACCTAAACGGTAATTTTTTAATTTAAATCACAAGAATTATGAAAAATCAATTAGTAGAAAACGGTATTATACCGTCAGTAAATTATCATTTATGGAAAACTTGCAATTATCAATGTAAATTTTGCTTTGGCAGTTTCAATGATATTAAGCAAAATAATTTAAAACAAGTAGAAGCTGAAAACTTGCTTGATAAATTAGTTGACTTTGGATTTGAAAAGATAACATTTTCTGGTGGTGAACCAACTTTGTGTCCATTTTTACCAAAATTGTTAGAAATAGCAAAAAAAGGTGGAATGACAACAATGATTGTAACAAATGGTTCAAAATTGGATTTTGATTGGTTGCAATCAAATAGCGAATTTCTTGATTGGATAGCTTTAAGTGTAGATAGTGTAAATAATAAAACAAACAGTTTTTCAGGTCGTTATTCTGGAAAAAGAGTGTTTGATGAATTGCAGTATCTTACATTGATTGAGACGATTAAGCATTTTGGATACAAATTAAAAATTAACACAGTTGTATCAAGATTTAACTTTTTAGAAGATATGAATGAATTTATAAACAAAGTTAATCCTGACCGTTGGAAAATTATGCAAGCACTGCCAATTAAAGGACAGAATGACAATCAAGATTTTAAAATTTCATTAGAAGATTTTAATGATTTTCTAAAAAGGCACCAAAAAAATCAGATAGTTTCAGAAAATAACTATGAAATGAAAGGCTCTTATGTAATGATAGACCCAATTGGACGTTTTTTTAATAATTCGACAGGAAAACATATTTACAGCTCGCCAATACATAAAGTTGGTGTAAGACAAGCAATGAATGAAATTAATTATTGCTTTAAAAAATTTATAAATAGGAATGGATTATATGATTGGAAATAAATAATTTGCATAACATTGTGTTGGTCGTCAGTGGTTTGGGTAGCTTGTTCCATTTCGTGGGCTTCGCCCACTTCATTTCACAAGCCACCCAAACCACCGCCGCCAACACATTCACGATGAGTGCAACAAAAAAAAGCCTCGCCTACGGCTTCGTTTTTTTTTGTTGCACTCATCGCCCGGCTTGGAAAGATTACAACTTTGTGCAAAATAACAAATCCGCAGAACTGCAAAGCTCACAGCACACATCAATGGCTTGGAGGTAATTCTTTTTATAGTTTTTGTAGCTTGCGAAAAAAACTATAAAAAGAACAGCACCAAGCCAGGCGTTAGGGGGACACTTGAATATGCATCGTAAAATAAAACTGCAAAAAAGAACAATTAAAAGTTGTC
>JAOZMB010000067.1 GCA_029934515.1 Bacteroidales bacterium | reverse complement strand
GTGATTAAACTTAACGGAAATGCACTTATGACGGGCGGCTGCGGTGGTTTTGTGTAGCGAAGCGGAACAAAACCACCGCAGACGGCTGGCATTAAGTGCAATGATATGGCTTTTTTTTCCTGATAGTTGAAATATATCATTATATCTACATATTAAAAAAATCATAATATTTTCAGCACTCAGTTTACAATAAGTTGCCGACATCAAAGCATTCATTTGCCAATTTACGCTACATTTTACAAATGAACTACAATGTCGATTGTGCTATTTTTTGTGTTTTTAATACATTGTTGTATGTAGTTATTTTTATTCTTTTACAAATATTTTTCTCCAATTTCACGCATTCTAATTTTTTTTGCAGGTATTCCCCATACATAATTAAATTATCTTCGCAATCATTCATAAGTAATGCTCCGGCTCCAATTATTGCATGCTTTCCGATTGAAATACCGTGTTTAATTGTCGCACCAATCGAAATAGCTGAATAATTGCCAATTGAGACATTCCCTCCAGTAGTTGAATTAGGTGCTAAACTTGAAAAATCGAACATTTTACTATCATGGTCAATACTTGCTTTTGTATTTATTATTGTGAAGTCTCCAATTTGTGTTGCACTATTAATAACAGAGCCTGCCATAATAGCAACTCCTTTTCCAATCGTTACATTTTTTCCTATTTGTGCAGAAGGATGAATTGTAGTTGCAAATTCAATATTTGGAATTATTGCTAATATCTTTTCGGAAACTTTTTTTCTAATCCAGTTATCACCAATAGCGATAAAAATTTTAGTATTAGGATATTCATTTAATAATTCTTTTAAATCATCTTCTTTGCCCACTACTTTGTAACCTAATGTTTCTTCGCCTATTTTGCGATAAGCATCTAATAATCCGATGATTTCATATTTTTCTTCTTTTTCAAAAATATCAATTATTACTTTTGAATGTCCAGAAGAACCTACTATTAATACAGTTTGTTTATTCATCTGTTTCTATTTTTTTTAAATATTTTATATTCAGTATTTGCGAAATGTATTCTCTTTTGGGTTAAATTTTATATTTCAATGTAATCAATTATTTCGTTATTTTGCAGTTAGCCATATCGGAAGTCATTATGCACCTTTAGGTGCATAATGACTACTATTTAAATGTTGTTGTTTTTTGTTAAAGGCTTGATATTAAATACGTAATAGCCTTTTTGTGTTTTTTATTTGGTTGTCATTATGCACCTACATAATGACAACTATTTATGAACAGTTTATGGTGGTTTTTCTCCTGTTTTTGTTAATTTCAGTTTATCTAAAGGGCTCACAATTTTCAAATTAATTGTGTTAGCTACGTGAGTATATCGCATAGTTGTTTTTATTGAACTGTGTCCTAAGAGTTCTTGTATGTATCGTATATCTACACAGTTTTCTAATAAGTGTGTCGCAAACGAGTGTCGTAGCACATGAGGTGTTACGTGTTTTTTTATAGAGGCTCTTCTTGTGGCTTGTTTTACTACTTTTGTTAGACTTCCTTCGCTGTATCTGCCTCCTGTTGCTCCTTCAAAAAGGTAATTCTTTGGTTTGTATTTAGTTATGTAGTCTTTAAATATTAATTTTATATTGTCTGCCAGCAAGGCTTGACGGTCTTTTTTCCCTTTACCGTTTTTTACTATTATCACATTGCGTTCAAAATCAATATCAGTAATTTTAAGGTTTAATAATTCTGCTCTTCGTAGCCCTGATGCATACAAAAGGGCAATCATTGTTTTGTGTTTTATATTTTGTGTGCCTTCTATCATTTTTAATATTTCGCTAACTGCCAAAACAATAGGAATTTTTTTTTCTCGTTTAGGATACAATAAAAAACGGTTTTCTATTTTTCGGTCTAATACATTTTTGTAGTAAAATTTTATAATAGTTATCTGATTAGAGATATAGCTACTTGATAGTTTTTTGTTTTCTTTGCAATAAAAAATATAATTTTTTATTTCTTTATCTGATATTTTTATTAATTCTTTTATGTTTTCTAATGTGTACAGAGAAATATCGGTGTTTTTGTATCCATAAACAAAATGTAAAATTAATAATAATCTATATTTTACATCGTTAATGTTGTGCAACAAAGGTAGTAAATCTTTTTGAGATATTTTAATTTCATTTCTATTTATTTGGTTTTTACTGTTAAAGATAAAATATATTTTGTCTCTGCCAAGTATTTTTTCGTAATAAAATTTTATTGCACTTATTAAATGTTTAAATTGTTTTTCGCTAAGTTTACTATTAGTTAATTCAAAATCAACATATTCTTTGATATGTTTATTATTTAATTTAAATATGTCGTATTTATCAAATTTATTTACAAATTTTTTGAAAAAAGGTAAATATGCTTCTATGGTGTGTTTACTATAATTTTTTATTAACAAAGATTCAATATATGTTATAACAATAGGATTTTTTTCCTTTTCTAACAAAGTTTTTTGATTTTCTTCTTTTAACTGATAATTATATTTTTTCACACAGTTTTTAACTTCTTTATATATAAGGTTGTTTCCTTCAAATATCCATTGTTATTCTTTTTTTTGCCAATAAGAACTTTGTATTTTTCTTAACTCATACCACAACTCTTTGTTATAAGGGTGAATAAGTGTAATCCGTTTTATAGATTTATCTATATTAATATATATTGAGTCAAATTTTCGTTTTCCTTCTATATTTATTGGACTTATTTTTTTTAATTCATTATATGTTTTTTTGCAATATGGCACATACCAATAATTATAAGTTTTAGAATAGTTAAAACCAGATACTTGACGTAGCTTTTCCATTATTTCATTCTTGAACGGATGATGCAAACGAATTTTTTGTTCTATATTTTTATATGTAAATTTACTAATTGTTAGCATTCAAAATAACTTTGTTTTTTTGTTAAATTTATAATTTGCAAATATTACATTTTTTTTTTAATAAAAAAAATATATTTTAAACTTTTTTTTTAATAAATATTTTTATTTTTTGTTTATTATTTCTATGGCAGACGCATCAAAAATAAATCATACTTTATTATCAATATGTTATATTTTAAAATCATTAAAATTCACTATTTTCAAAATATTAATTACTTGTTTGGGACTATCTTATAATATTTCTTAAATACTGAATAATATTCGCTTATTATTTTTTGCTCTGAGTAGTTATTTTTTATTATTTTTTTATTATTTTCTATCATATTTTGATAATCATTTTTCATCAAATTATTATTCAATATTTTTGTAATATCTTTGCTGTTTTCAAAAAATAAAGCATTTTCTTTTAAAACATCTTTGTTGTAAGGATTGTTGTGTGCCATTATAAATGCCGAGCTTGCCATTGCTTCCAGTAATGAAGGATTTGTTCCACCTGCCGAGTGTCCGTGAAAATATATATTTGAATAAAAACGCAAATTATTAAGAATATCAATATTATAAATAGAATTAAGAAAAATAATTCTTTTGTCTTTATATTTTTTTCTTAAATATTTTCCGTATTTATTTTCATAAGCTCCGATGACCAACAAAGGAAAATTATTGTATGATTCAACCGTCCCACGAATAATCGTTTCAATATTATTATCTTTTTGCAGACGGGCTGTAAGCATATTATATTTGTAAGATTTTAGTCCATATTTTGATAATATTTTTTGTGCTGGATATTCAAAAATTTTTGCTGGATAAGCAACATAAAAAATTTCTTTTTTATAATTATTTTTATAATAATCTCTTATAACTTTTGAATCTGCAATTATGGCATGATTGCTTTTTACGGCAAGTTGTTCTGCAAATTTCAGAAATTTCTTAACAATTTTCGGATATTTAGACCTTCCATGTTCCATTCCGTCTGGATTGCAAATACGTA
Organism: Bacteroidales bacterium; assembly: GCA_029934515.1. GTDB lineage: Bacteria > Bacteroidota > Bacteroidia > Bacteroidales > JAADGE01 > JAOZMB01. The sequence goes on along the minus strand of JAOZMB010000067.1, from coordinate 14,347 downwards.
CACAATGGCGCGGCAACAAAAAATGCCAAATAGAATTAGTTGTATAACCGAGTTGCAGGATAATATCAAAACCTCTTTTTCGGCTGTCGGTTATACAATTGAAATCATAAATAAATTGTCCTGAAAGACCGATTAAATATTCTGGGTCGTACTTGTGTATAATATTAACTCCTTGCCATTCAGATTTTTTATAAGGGTGATTATGAGAATTGTAAACATATACATTACAGCCTTTTTTCACTAAACCTTTTGACAGATATTGTGCAAATTGTTCAAATCCGCCGTAGTTATTCGGTACGCCTCTTGTGCCAACAATAGCTATTTTCATTAATTTTTTTCGAAAAATTTATTTATCCTGTTTTATCTGAATTGTTTATTTTAATCGTTTTAATAGTTTACTTGGATAACAAAAAATAGCTATTGCCAAATAAATATGTGCAATAATAATATTTTTGCTTAGCTGATATTTTCTATAAAATCGTATATAATTATAATAAAATTTTATTTCTAAATTACAACTTACAGTTCCAAATATTTCATCTCTAAAAGCAAATGTTCTTTCAATACTTTTTAGTGTTGTATTACTTGTTGAGCTTTTTCTGTGTACTCTCATTTTATATATCGGAGTTTTTATATTTGCAAAAATATAACCAGATTTTATCATTTGCGAAAATATTTCGTAATCTTCCGAAGGAAACACATCGGGAATATATTGAAATTTTTTCATTATTTTTGATTTTACAAAAGCTGTTGGATGTTGCAAACCGTGTTCTCCTTTTCGATATGTATTTTTTATTTTTTTGTGCAAAATAGGAAAGTTTGATATATTTATTTCATGTCCTGTTTCATCTAAAAAATAAATAACATTTCCTCCAAGTACATCAACATTTGGATTTATCTCCATGAAATCAAATTGAGTTTTTATCCGTTCTGGAAGCAAAATATCATCTGGGTCGGCTCGCATAATATATTTACCTGTGGCTGTCTTTATTCCAGCGTTCAGTGCTTGTGCAAAACCTTTATTTTTTACAAATTTTATTATTTTCAAATACGAAAGCTCTACGAAATTATCAAGAACTTCCAATGAATTATCTGTTGAACCGTCGTCTATAATAATTAATTCGTATGGCTTTACCGATGAGCTATCTATACTTTTAATAAATTCTGAAAGATATTTTCCATTGTTATAATTTGCCGCTATTATTGATACACTGAGCGTTTTTTTCATTTCTGGTTCAGTATTACATTAATAATAATTTTTGCTTCACTATATTCACGGCGAGCTAATCTGCCAATCATTTTTTTTATGAAAGCCATGTATAAAATAGGAACTTTAAATTTATAATATTTTTTGTATAATTTTATTGTATTCTGATATTTTAGTTTTAACATTGGCAGATTAATTTCTTTCTTTTTTTGATTATTTCCTATCGAAACTCCTTCTTTGTGATATAAAATACTTTCCGTACAAACATAATTAGAAAAGCCTTTTCGCATCGCTACAATACACCAGTCTATATCCTCGACATACAAAAAATATTCCTCTGGCATCAATCCAATTTCTGAAATCAAACTTTTGTGTAAAAACATAGCAGCACCAATTACATAATCAGTTTTTATAATTTTATTATAATATTTCTTGCTGTCTTTTTTATTTTGTCCTATAAGTTTTGAATGTGCAGTCCGACTGTTTATTTTTCCTCCAACGGTTTGTATCGTATCCGGAAAGTCATAATATAATATTTTACAACTTGTAAAACCTATTTTGAATTTTTTTGAATTTTTTTCATAAAAATTAATCAATATCTGTATTGTATTTTTTTTAATAACAGTATCATTATTCAATATTAATAAATATTCACAGTCTTTTTGTCGTATCGCATACTCAATTCCACGATTATTAGCATAAGCAAAACCGTTGTTTTCGGATAATGAAATCATGAAATATTTATTTCCTTTGTAAGAATTAATCTGTTCATTTATCTTTGCACGAGAATTATTAATATCCTGTATTTCGATAATAATAACTTTATAATTCTTATGATTATTATTTTCAATACTCTCAAGACATTCTATTGTATCTTTTGGCGTGCCGTAGTTGAGAATAATAATATACAAGGTTTTCATATTTATTTTTTAAAATATATATCTATTAAGTGGCGAGTTCAGCATTTTGACAAATAATTTTATGTGCAGTTGTCTTGCTTTGTAACATGCTTTTATCCAACGATTAAATACTATTTTTTGTAGAATACGTTTATTATATTTTTTTAATTTTATGTTTTGTTTCAATATTTTCAACAGCCAACATTCTATAAGTTTGAGGTCATTTATTTTTTTTATTTTGTCCTTATTTTTTATAAGATAATGAATACGAAAGTCTTCGTCTGTCATTTCTATATCAAGTTCGCTGAATATATATTTGAATAATTTTTGTAAATCGTTATCTGGTTTTTTGTTTTCTGGTTCCGAAATATTATTAGAATGTATTCTGTAATAAAGCAGATATTTTTGAATATTTGCTACTTTATATTTTAATGATACTTCGAACCACATTTTAGAATCTTCCACGACATCGTATCCTTTCGTGTATGCTCCCATCGGAATTGCTTCACGTCTTATTACTACTGTTGATTGCACGAAATAGTTTCGAAATAGCATAATTGCTGGAATAAATTTATGTTTTGCATTGAGTTTCCATTTACTTTTCATAATTTTTCCGTTCTCGTCAATATGCCGAACCCAACTCCCAACCATTCCAAACTCTGGATTTTTTTCAATAAATTTAATTTGTTCTTCGAACTTATTAGGATATGCAATATCATCAGAATCAAACATTCCGATATATTTACCACGCGCGGATGCAAGACCTTTATTTCTTGAATATACAATACCTTTGTTTTGTTTGTTATTTAGTAGAACAATTCTTTTGTCATCAAAATTTTTAATTATATCTTCTGTCTTGTCTGTCGAACCGTCATTTACAATTATAAATTCAAAATCCTTGAATGTTTGCGATAAAATACTTTTTATAGATATATTTATATATTTTTCACGGTTATAAACTGGCATCACAATACTTAAAATTAGAGCCTTCATTTTATATATTTTTAAATTTGTTCTTTAATTTTAAGTATAGTTTACCAAATAATTTTTTTACAAATTTTTACAGATGCACAACTAATTTGCATCAACTAATTTGCCTGAACCTGGAATATCTAAACTTATTGATGGTGTTCCTTTATAATGAACAGAACCACTTCCGCTAATTAATACATCAAGTTTTGTGTTTGCAAGAACTTCGCAATTTCCACTGCCAGAAATAATAACATTTGTTTCTTTACTCTCACAAGTAAAACCATTATATTTGCCACTGCCAGCAATATTAATTTTTTGAATATTTGTTGACCCTGCAATATTTAATTTGCCTGAACCTGAAATATTTGCATCAATTTTGGTTGTTTTTGTTGAAAAACCTATATAGCCTGAGCCACTGATACTAATATCTAATCTATCTGTTACAAAAGTAGATTCGCTTGTAATTTTTCCAGACCCACTTATTGCTACATTTGAAATTAATGGTGCTGTAATGTGTATTATAATTGCATCATATTTTCTCATATTTTTATCAAAATTAATATCCCAAATTCCGTCTTTAACTTTTCTTTTAATATTATCTATGACATTTTGTTGAGCTTCAATAGTTACCACCTGTTTGTCTCCTTTTGTAATTATTACATTAGCATAAATAGATAAATCTATACCAGTTATTGGGTCTAATTTTATAACTTTTGAAACAACATCTCCATTACCAGTTATTGCATTTGAAATAATATCTCCTTTTCCTTTTGTGCAAGCCATTGTTGTTAGCAAACAAAAAGTTATTACTATTGTTAATAAATTTTTCACTATATTCATTTTGTTTTATTATTTAAAATTTTTCCTACTCTTATCGATTTTCAGTAACTCGTTTAATTTTTTTAATATTTATTTTTTCTATTTCTATTGTAATAAAATCAAAATTATTAGAAAAATAAAGCATATATTAATGCTATACTTCCAGCGATAAAACAATAAATAGCAAAATATATTAGTTTTCCTTGTTTTACAATATTTAACATCAATTTACATGCTAACAATCCAGAAACAAATGCAGCTACAAATCCAACTATAATCGGCAAAATATCTGTTGAACTGGAAATGTTAAGTTCGCCATCGATAATATTTTTAAAATTAGCAGCACTTATTGGTATTATCACCATAAGAAATGAAAATTTAGCAGCTCTTTCTTTATTAATTCCAAGCAAAATTGCAGTTGAAATAGTAGCACCAGAACGCGAAATACCAGGCAACACAGCAATAGCCTGTGCTATACCAATTATTAACGAATTTTTATAAGATATGTCTTTTTCTCTGATTTTTGCATAATATGTAAATGCCAACAAAACAGCCGTAATTATCAGCATTCCGCCAACGAGTAACATATTTCCGTTAAATAAACTCTCTATTTTATCTTTAAATAGCAAACCTATAATTGCAACAGGAATCATTGAGATTAAAATTTTATAAACATATTTTGACTCTTCATTATTTTGAAATCTAAGACCATGTATTAAAAGGTTTATAATATCTTTTCTGAAAACTACAATAGTACTCAAAACTGTTGCACCGTGTACTGTAACAGTAAAAAGCATATTTTCTTTTGTCTCTATATTTAAAATTTCTTTTCCCATTTCCAGATGACCACTGCTACTTACAGGCAGGAACTCTGTCAATCCTTGTATTATTCCAAGAATTAATGCTTCTAACCAATCCATTTTTTTATTTTAAATTTTTAAAATTTCTATTATTCTACCGATTAAAAAATTAATTATTCGGTTTTTTCATAATTGCATAAATCTCAAAAATAAATCCAGCAAGTATAACTATAGGAGCTAATGTAATTCGGCGAAAACTAAATAATTCTTCTGCATTAAAAACTTTCGGGTCATCAGTACCACCGCCTACCATGAGCGAAAAACCTATTAAAATTATTGCAAAACCTATAGCAAGAAGAATATAATTTTGCTTGCCAAGTGCAAATCCGTGATTCTCATTGTTCTCTTTCATATTATATATTTTTTGTTTTATAAAATTTAATAATCAATAATATAACTCATCAGAGTCAAGCATAAGATATTTATTTACGGCTATTCTGCTTGAAATTCCAGTTATAATAGTACCAAAAATAAAAGTTACCGCAATAATAAACCATATACCTTGTATGCTGATAATATTTTCAAAATTCTTTTGCAAAAAAAGTATTAAAAAAACTAATGACAAAGAAGATATAGAAGCACTCAATATACCAGATATTATACTCCTTATTATAAATGGTTTACGTATAAATTTTTTTGTTGCACCAACGAGTTGAGCTGTTCGTATAAGAAATCTTTTTGAATAAACGGAAAGTCTTATAGTATTATTAATAAGTGCTGTTGCCGTTATTAGCAATAAAACTATTGCTACGAATCCTATTAAACTTAATTTTTTTATGTTATTATTTACCAAAGAAATAAGATTTTTTTGATAAAATACCTCTTTTATAAAAGAAAATTTAGATAACTCTTCTTTTATAATTATCATACTGTCAGGGAAAGCATATTCTGATTTCAATTTTACTTCGATTGAACTTGGTAAAGAATTGTAACCCAAAACTTTTGTAAAATCTTTACCAAGCTCTTCTTTCATTATTTCGGCAGCTTTTTCTTGTGATACGTACATTGTTGATGCTGAATATTTTGCTATTCTAAGAACTTTTTCAAGACGGTCTATATCTGCTGGCTTGGTTTGTTGTTTTATATAAACAGTAAAGCCAATATTTTCTTTTGCATAGTCGCTAAGTTTCTTTGCATTAACAAGCAAAAGCCCTGTTATTCCAAGTATAAAAAGAACCATTGTAATACTTATAACAGATATAAAATAAGCACTACGAACTCGCCAAATAATATTTTTTTTGTTTTTATGATGCATTGTTAAATGATAGTAATTATTTTTGAAATTTTCAAAAAAATTTATGCCACAAAGGTATTTTTTTAAAAATCTAAAAAAAAGTAATTTTTAATTTTTTGTATATTAAATATGATATTGGTAAAAAAATAAGATTCTAAATTATATCTTTTTCACCAGAATCAAAAAAAAAAAAATATTCTGTAACATTTCGAAGTGTTAACTCGTCTTACAATTGGATTACAACAACAACAATAATGACAAACAAAGAATTTAATTCTTGTGTCGATAATTTTTCTGACAATGTTTACCGTTTTATTTTAAAAAATATAAAAAACGAAGAAAAAGCGAAAGATATAATTCAGGATAGTTTTGAAAAATTATGGATAAATAGAAAATCTATAAGATCTAAGAATGTTAAATCATATCTTTTCTCAACAGCATATCATACAATGATAGACAGCATCAGAAGAGGTAAAAATATAATAAGTGAGCCAGAAGAAGAATTGCCTGAATATTCACACGAAAAACAATACAATGGTTTACAGGAGTTTTTGCATGAAATAATTAATCTATTGCCAGACAAACAACGCTCAGTTGTTTTATTGAGAGATTATGAAGGATATTCTTATAAAGAAATAGCAAAAATTACAAAACTAAGCGAACAACAAGTGAAAGTGTACATATACAGAGCGAGAGTGTTTCTGAAAAATTATATAGTAAAACCAGAAAATGTGTTATAAGATAAATGATTGATGGTTTATTAATTTGATTTTATAAAATGAATATTACACGAAATAATTACGAAATATATGCAATTGATTATCTGGACGGTAATCTGTCAAATAAATTGACGGCTGAGCTTTTGTATTTTCTTGAATTAAATAATGATTTAAAAGAAGAATTAGAAGAACTGGAATTTATTAAGATAAAACCAGAGAATTTAATTTTTGATAAAAAAGATTTATTAAAAGAAATACCAGAGAATGACTTTTTTGATATTACAGAATTTGAATATTTAAGCACAGAAAAAATCGAAGGAAATATTACAGATAAAGATAAAAAAAAATTATCAGAAATATTATTAAACAATCCAGAAAAAAAAGAAGAATATGCAAAATTTGAAGCATGTAAACTCAAACCAGACCTGGATATAAAATATCCAAATAAAAATAGGATAAAAAAATATTTGATACGTAATATTGCAATTAAAAGTTTATCGCTTGTGGCATCAATTATTTTTTTGATTTTTACTATTTCAATTATTTATAATTACAATAAACCCGTAACTGGCAAATATATCACTGCACATAAAACACAAAATAGTTTAAAAAAAATATTGACTACAAAATATCATACAAAAAATAATGATATTAAACAAAAATTTCATAAACAATCAATTAAAAACAGTAAAGATAAAGTGTCGATGAATGAGAAAAAAAAATCCCTGTTACAGAACATCGTTAATAATGATGAGCTAATTGTTGAAATCCCCAAAACAAAACAGGGAGTTTTTCTCTCAAATAACAAAAATAATGATATTGTATTGCCTGACGAGCTGATTAATTTAAAACAAGAGTCGTCTCTTGTAAATAATATTGATAATTCAAAATATGACAGCGAAGAAGACAAAAATAAAAAAGTCAAAAAATATTGGGTAATATCGGAAAAAGCGATTGATATATGGAACGAAATGACTTCTGGAGAACTTATAATGAATAATATTTACTGTATTCGTACTGGAAAAATTGAAAACTTAGAGTTAAGTTCTAATAAATTCAAAATAAAAAAAACATTCAAAACAAAATAAATTTACTAATAAATATTTAACCATTAAATTATAAAATTATGATACAATTAAAGTTTGTAAAATCTGTAACTGCATTTATTTTATTATCTGTTCTGATGACAATATCAGTTGTCGCACAAAAAGATACAACATCTATTAGGATAGGCGACAAAGAGATAATGATAACAAAGAGTAAAACAATAATGACAGGCAAAATTGAAAAATTGGCAGAAGGAATTGTTAAGTTTGGAAAAGAGATAGTAAAAGCTGAAGTTGATATTGCCAAAGCGGAGACAAAATTAGACAGCTTAAATGATAAAAAAAAATCTACTTCTGGAGATGAATTAGTTAATATCGAAAAAGAAATAGCGAAGAATGAATCAATAATTGCAGATAATGAAAAGAAAATCGAAGCGTTGGAAAAAGGTATTGAAGATATAGAAAGTGGAATAGAAACGCTTGAAAATGACTTGGATAATATCTGGAAATTAGAAGATTTTGATGAACTTGACAAAAAAAGTTCTCGATTTTTTAGAAAAAAATTTAATGGACATTATGCTGGTTTTGAATTTGGACTTGTTAACTTTGCAAATAATTCAAATGAATTAGCATCGAAGGAAGAAGTAGGCAATTTCGAATTAAATACTGAAAAATCTTTTGCTTATGCTCTAAATATTTGGGAATACAGCGTTCCTATTCATAATTATTTTGGTATAATAACAGGTGCTGGAATAGAATGGAACAGTTTCTCATTGCATAGAAATATTGATTTATCTGTAAATGAAGACGATATTATAGTTGCAACAGAAGTTCCTACTTCTGAAAGAGAATACGAAAGAAACAGATTTAATATGACATATCTTACAGTTCCAATTATTTTTGAAGTTCAATTTCCGATTGGTAAAGAACGTATGTATGTTGGATGTGGTTTAACGGGAAGTCTAAGATTATGGTCAAAACAAAAACAGACCTATTATATAGATGAAGAAAAACATAAAGATAAAAATGTAGATGACTTCCAACTTGCACCACTAAGATATGGTTTGACTACGAGAATTGGTTATGGCGATTTTGGAATTTTTGCAAACTACAGTCTGGTTCAATTATTCGAAGACGGAAGTGGGCCTGAATTATATCCATTTTCAATTGGTGTTGGTCTGAATTTTTAAATATCATAAAAAAATTTGTTTGAAAATTAAAAAATTATGTTATCAACATTAATAGACAAAGAATTAAAACGTTATACCCGACAGATAGTTCTGGAAGAAATTGGAACATTGGGACAGGAAAAACTAAAAAAAGCAAAGGTAATTGTTGTAGGAGCTGGCGGTCTTGGGTCGCCAGTTTTGCAGTATCTAACGGCGGCAGGTGTTGGAACTATCGGAATAGCTGATAAAGATATTGTAAACGAAAGTAATTTACAAAGACAAATAATATTTTCGGAAGACGACATTGGAAAATTAAAAACAATTGTTGCCAAAGAGAAATTAGAAAAACTAAATTCAAATGTAAAATTTAATATTTATAATGTTTTTATAGATAGAAATGTTGCAAAAAAAATTCTCTCAAAATACGATATTATTGTTGATTGTACAGATAATATTGAAACAAGATATTTGATAAGTGATATAAGCATCGCCTTAAATAAACCAGTCGTTTATGGTTCTGTTTATAAATTTGAAGGACAAGTATCTGTATTCAATTACAAAGGTGGACCGACATATCGTTGTTTATTTCCAGAAAATACCAACAAAAAAACAGTTAATGCCTCTGATGTTGGTGTGCTTGGCGTTCTTCCAGCTGTCATCGGTTCTGTTCAGGCATCGGAAGTTATAAAAATAATTACAGAAATAGGAAACATACTCAGTGGCAAGTTGTTTTATTTTGATATTTTGAATATGAATAGTTATTTGATAAAGATATAAATGCTGTAATTTTGCACAATATTACGTTAAATTTTAAGTTGTAATTTTACCGAAATTGATAAGTTCTTTGACATTATGTATATTTTTTAACTTGTATATGTGGGAACAACAAACAAGTCAATAAATTTTAAAAGCTTTAAAGTGTTGCTGGATACATTGTAATATTTTTATTAAAATTTAGCAATTTGACATATTTATCTGATATATTTCTTTATTAGATTTAATATAAATTGTCGAGAACAATCTTTTTCTAAACATTTATAATTCTGATTTCTTATATGAATATGACCATTTTTTTTTATATGGGGTGAACCACAAGAATGACAGCTAATCTCTGACATAATAGATAATTTAAACTGTCGGCGTGGCTTGAAGCAACTCCGACAGTAATTTATAATATATATTGATAAATCAAACACCATAAACAATTTTTGCAAAAACGAGATACGATGTAGCAATAATATTGACAAAATAATTTAGCCAAAGTGGATATTGCCTTTCTCCTTTTTTTATGTCTCCCTCAACTATATATATAAAAGTAAAAAGAACTCCAAAAGCCCACATCAAAAGAAAACTCCAATTGAAACTTGAAACATCATGTGTTTGCCAAGTTTGTATTACCTGAGGAATAACTCCTATACTCAGAATAATGTTCCCGAACCAACCTAAAAAATTAAAAAAATTAAACTTCTTGTAAATCGTAATTATAAAATTAGACATATTTATTTATTTGTATATTTATTAAAAATCAATATAAAAAACAAACTTAATTTATTTTTTTGATGTTACAAAATTAATCTTTCGCTCTGCATATCCGTCTTTTTTTAATCCACGTTTGCTTCTGTTGATTTTAAGTATATCAGCTGGTCGTCCTTTTATAAATTTGTAACCGTTTATTTTATCAACTTCAAGTGTATCAAATTTTTCATCTGTTTGTGCACTGAGGTATAAAATTTCAGCTCCAAAAGGTTCAGCGCAATAAAATATATCTTTTATTTTATATTTCCCTTTTTTGATTTTAATATTATCTATCAGTAAAACTGGTTCGCCAGTAGCAAGAATATATATAAATCGTAAATAACATGGTTCAGAGGCTGTAACAGTAAATTCTACAACTTCTCCTTCTCTAAAAACAACATTATCATTGCCTTTGTTTGTAGTAATATTAATTTTAAATTTATTTTTGACCGTTTCTTCGTCAACGACAGGTTCTTTATCAAATTCTTTGTTCCATTTTTTAGAATTTTTTTGAGAACTTACCTCATTTTCAGGAATATAATAATTTATTTGAGAATCTGTAAAATATTTAGTATGTATGTAAAAATCTTCTGTTCTGAGAATCTCATCCCTGTTTTCATTTTTAAGAATTGCATTTATTTTTAACCTATCACCTTCTTTTTTATAAGTACCAGACAATGTATGCGGTGCATGATCAACTGTTAATTTATTAAAAGAATTTCGTATAATGCTTCGTGTAACTTTATAATCTCCAACATTTCTAAGCTTCTGGGCAAGTTTTTCAGAAAGCTCTTCCGAGAACTCACTTGGCAAACCATTCTCTTTATAAACAAAATTTGATAAATTTATATTTTTAATATTTGTTTGTTTTTTAAAAGTAAGAGTCATATAGTCGCACAACTGCGGAATATTCTCAACAGTTTCCAAATCTATTAAATAAAATCTATCTTTAGGTGTTAGATTAGAACATTTAACATTTTCAATACCTATTGTTGTTTTATTGATATCATCGTGTTTGTGCAGAACAACATTTTTTAGACTAAACGTTTTGTAATCTTCAGAAATCTCGTACTTTCCAGATATATTGTAATCTGGTGTTCTTCCTTTCAGTTTATCTTTATAATAATCCAAATTGGTTATATTAGGATCGGAAATACCTTTTGCCATCAAACTGTTTACACTTTGATTTTCAATTAATACATTAAAAAGTTTGTTCTTTGATAATGAATGTGATAACTTTTTTGTTATTTCACATCCTGTCATTCTTGAGTTAGTTCCATCCTTCGTAAAGTTCATTACAACAATTTTAATTTTGTCTTTCCCTTTTTTACTTTTCAATTCTTTTTTCAATTTTGTGGTAATCTTGGTTGTTAATTTACTTGCGGCTCTTTCAATAACATTATTTCTTTGTGCAAAAGCACCCGAAAATAATATAACAGATAACAATACTAAGATAATTTTTTTGTTGAGCATAATTTAAAGATTAAAATATTTAGAAATTAATTAGTGTAAAAAGTACAAACTTATAACATTTTTTATAATTTTTTATAATTTTTTATGAAATTTTATATAAAAATCATCTAATATGTATTATATTTGTATTTATTTTATTAAAATAAAAATTATGTTTAAAAGTATTAGTTTATTGATTGTACCGATTTTATTTTTGATGACCTCGGCAAGTGTTTATTCTCAGCAAGATGTTTTTTTTCCTATGGGAGGAAAAGGTAAAGGAAAAAAGAAAGGTAGAACAATCAAAAATATATGTTTTAATTGTTGGGAGGCTTTTGACAACGATAAAAATTATGAGTACACAAAATTTCCATTATATACAACGAGATATGCAGACGATTTGGAGATACTGAAACAAAAAGCAAAAGAAGCGCTTATAGGATTTGCTTATGGTGATTTCCGGGAGCATACGCTGGGAGCAAGAGATGTTATGATAAATCATGCAGAGCAATTTATTAAGGTAAGGTTTGATGATTTTGTTATGCCGACTTCACGAAAAGAAAAAAGAAACGGAAAAGGGAATTATAAAATTTATGTCATGGAGGCACAGGTTAATAAAGAACTTATAAAGTGTCTATGTAAAGCAATCGACCAGTACATGAGCGATAACCTTGTTGTTCTTTACAAACCAAATCTTGATTATACAGTTGAAGAAATTGATATGTACGAAAGCGCAAGAGACAGAACCCAAGCCGAGTACGTAAATCAGGAATACAAAAGAACTTCATGTCAAAATATAGATGTACAGCCTGTTTGTGAAATTCAGGAAACTAACCCGAACTTAATAAATTATTACCGCGAACTTATACAATGTGTTAATCTGCAAAAAGGTGTTGATGCAAAAATAGCCGCAGTAATTAGAGAAATTATGATTAAAAATGTAGAGCTTAAGTCTGGCGGTATTTATGAGAGTATTGTTGAGGTTCATTTTCAGGCATTTAACACAAATACTAATTCTTTTGTAATGGACGAGTTCTTTAAAGGTATAGGATATTCAAAAACCCGAAAAGGTTCAATTGACAATTGCATACAAGAAATTGTGGAAAAGAATACCCGTAATATGATGCACGAAGAGGCTGAAAAATATTACAATTCTTGTCAGGACGGGAAAGATTTTTACGTATTTATTCCTGATACTTATTCTGAAGATGAACTTGTAGAATTAATGGAAAGATTGGATAGTGTCGATTGTATAAACGTTACCAATGAAAATACGGTACGTGACGGAACAGAGATTAAATGTGAAACTTGGATACCGAGACAATCTAATATAATGAAAATTTTACGATATATTAAGCCTCAAAGCATGGGCAGAGTTGTTGTAAGAGCTGAATATTTTGCCATTAAACCAAAATAAAATTGCAATATTTGTATATAAAATTTAATTAATCAAAGTATAAACTCTAAGAATAAAAATTATTAAAATGAAAAAAATATTATTTACGGCTGTCTTTACGGCTTTCTTAACTTACGGATATTCTCAGTATTTATTGCCTGTAAAAATATCCACAAATCCAGACAGTATTGAGATAGCAGTAACAGGTGCTTTCTCTGCCGATGGTGGCTCGAATGGTTTTATTGAGAGTCTAACAAGCAAAACAGATTTTGGTTATGCAGTAAATTTCTTGGTAAACGAGCCTAAGTTCAACAAGCGCGGAAAGAAAATCGTTTACAAACAATTTATTGTAAATATCAACCCTTTGATTATCGACTGGGATCCGTTCATGTGGAACACACTTGTGAAACACCCGATTGACAGTTTTAATGTACAGAAGTTACCTTTTTCTGATAACTCGTTATTACATATTGGTTTTAGAAGTAATTCAATTGTACAAACAGAGATAGGAAGTTCCGACAAAAGAGTAATGCACAGTTTTTGGGTTGATATGTTCTGGACACCTTACAGTTTTGAAAGTGATAGTAAAGATTTACGATTTCAAACATTTAACATAAATGCTGGATATCAGTATAATTTTTATAAAACTAATGTCCCTCGTATTGGTACTTTTTTATTTGGTTTTTCACCACAAATTTGTTTTACAGGTGTTAACGAGAGTCAGGAATATCAGGACAGTTTCAAAGAAGCAATAAACACAAACCAAGCTTATGATTACAGTGGACAAACTTATGTCGGACCTGGGGCAAAGATTGTTATTCAGATGAATAATTTGAATATATTTGTTGAGGGAAGACAATATTATGGAATAGAAGATGACTACTCTGGTGATAAGTTTTCAGACGAGCCTGTGATTATTGTAGGAGCTTATGCTAATTTGAAATTTATTACACGAGGCCCAAAGAAAAAAACAAACAGTAGCAATAAAAACAATGGAGGTTGGAGATAAGTAAATTACGAATTATAAATTATGAATTACGAATTGGTTTACACCTGATA
>JAOZMB010000066.1 GCA_029934515.1 Bacteroidales bacterium | reverse complement strand
ATTCTTTTTTAACAACCAAACTTTTTTTAAAGTTTCTTTTAGAACTAAGCTTTTTGATGTTTTATTTTTCTCTAATTACTGTAATATTGACCATAAAAACAGAGAACTTAATCAACAGCTTGGACAAATTTTAAGAGAACACAACCCTGTTACCTCTTCGCCTCGCAGTCGTTTGTTTACAAGAAAATTTATAAATTCTCTATATGGTTCAATAGTAATTTTATTTAATACCTCTTTTGCAAAAGCTCTCATTAATAATGCCTTTGCTTTTTTTTCAGAAATTCCTCTGCTCTGCATATAAAATATTGCTTCACCGTCAATCTGTCCAGTTGTTGAACCATGAGAACAACTTACATCATCATTATATATTTCAAGCCATGGTTTACTGTGTATTTTTGCATATTCAGTTAGCAAAATATTGTTATTTGACTGGTTTGCTTCCGTTTTCGAGGCATTTTTTCTTACATAAACTTTTCCGAGAAAAACAACTTCTGCCCTATTATCTACAATTCCCTTAAATAACTGATAACTTTTTGAATTTGGTTTCAAATGGTTCACCGATAAATAATTATCAAAATATTGTTCGCGGTCAGGCATATATAATCCGTTTAATTCTGTTGTGCATTCACTTCCTGAAATATCAACTTTTAAATTATTTTTTACCATATTTCCACACAACAAAGCTAAATTCGAAATAAATCGGCTCCCATTATTTTGAATAACTTTTGTGTTATTTATCTGCATCGCCTCGCCTCCTTCACCCTGAAATAAATTGTAATTAAGTTGAGAGTTCTCGTTAAGAATAATTTCACAGGCAACATTATTAAAAGTATAATTA
Source organism: Bacteroidales bacterium (assembly GCA_029934515.1). Classification (GTDB taxonomy): domain Bacteria; phylum Bacteroidota; class Bacteroidia; order Bacteroidales; family JAADGE01; genus JAOZMB01. Next base: position 17,987 of record JAOZMB010000066.1, on the reverse strand, counting down.
CTTGATAATGAATGATAAGTATTTATAATTTTAATTTTTGAATTTTTCCCACACACTATTAAGTTCCTCGACTGTGTAATTGTTTTTGCATTTTTTCCGTCAAGAAAATTGATAATATGAACAGTATTCTTCGCCTTATGATTGTCCTTAATATATATAAATGCACCGTTCTCTACAAAAGCCGTATTGCAAGCAGCAAAAATATTATCTTTATAAATATTAGTTGATTCAAAATATTTGTTAAAAATATCTGGATATTTATCTTTTGCATATTGCAGAGATGAAACAACCATTTCCTGATTATCTGAAATTATTGAATTATTAACAGAATAATAACCGTTGATGAAAACAATATTGTTTGCATTAAGTTTATGAATAGAAAATTCTGCAATCAGTTCTTCTGAGATATTTTTTTTGTTTGGAGTCGAATAATTGTGTTTGAAAATTTTTTCAAGTTTTGTATGTTTCCATATTTCATTTTTTGAATCTGGCAAGTTATTCTTCTCAATATAATCAACAGCTTTTTTATGATTTGCACTATCAGATATATGACTTTTGCTATTTGATAAGATATTTAATAAATTATCTTTTGTAAATTTGTTTGTTTTTTTCATTTTTTCTAATACAATAAGTAATGTTATATAATTATTTAGATATTTTGCTTGAAGCTTTATAAGAATTTCACATCAATTTCTTTCAATATTATTTTTATAATATTAAAATTTAATAGAATAATATGAACACGGATTATACGGATTTTCATTGATTTATAAATCTCAACAAAAAACATTATAATTATTAAATTTCTAATATAACAAATAATAAGGTCTTCATTAACGTTCTTTATCAAACACAAATTCAATAATACTTCTCACAATTATTTTTTTGTCAAAGAAAAATATTTTTTTATAATTTCAAAAAAAATTTTTATTATTCCAGCAAATCAGAAATACAAAAAGAAAAATTTTTATTAATGAAAACAGATAATTTAAAAATAAAGTTAAAAGAAAAAATTCGTTTGTTACCTGAATTATCAGGTGTTTATCATTTTTTTGATAAATATGATAATATAATTTATATAGGAAAAGCTAAAAATTTAAGAAAACGAGTTCTTTCCTATTTTACAAAAAATCATGAACATTATAAAACTTCTGTACTTGTAAAAAAAATTTGTAATGTAAAATATTCAATAGTAAAGACCGAGATAGATGCTTTGCTTTTGGAGAATAATTTAATTAAAAAATATCGCCCTCGATATAATATTTTATTAAAAGATGATAAATCATATCCTTGGATATGTATCAAAAAAGAAGCTTTTCCTAGGGTTTTTCGGACAAGGAAAATAGTTAAAGACGGCTCAAAATATTATGGACCATATACATCTATTAGTATTGTTAGAAATCTAAATTCTTTGTTCAAAGAGTTATTCCAACTGAGAACCTGTAATCATAATTTGACAAAAGAAAATATAAACAAAAATAAATATAAAGTTTGTCTTGAATATCATATCAAAAATTGTAAAGCTCCTTGTGTAAATAAACAAACAGAGAAAGAATATCAGGTTCAAATAGATAGTATTCATGATATTTTGAATGGTAATTTTAAAAGAATTAAAAAATATTTGAGAGCACAAATGTTTTCATTTTCAGCAAAAATGGAATACGAAAAAGCAAATGAAATAAAAAAAAGAATCGAGCTTTTACAAAATTATCAAAGCCGTTCTACAATTGTAAACCCCAAAATAGGTAATATTGATATTTTTTCAATTATTTCAAAAGAAAATAATGCTTATATAAATTCTCTAAAAGTAGCAAACGGAGCAATAATTTCAATTAATAATATCGAAATAAAAAAGAAATTAGATGAAACAGATAAAGAATTATTACCTATGGCAATAACAGAAATCAGACATTCAAAACTGTCTGGTTTTGTAAATGCCGATGAAATAATAGTACCTTTTGAGATAGAATATCCAGAGAAAAAAATAAAAATAACAATTCCTAAAATAGGAGATAAAAAAAAATTATTAGAACTATCAGAAAGAAATGCAAAATATTACAAATTAGAACTTCAAAAACAAAGAAGTTTAATAGACCCAGAACGACATACAAAACGGATACTTGAAACGATGAAAAAAGATTTGCGCATGACAGAGTTGCCAGTTTATATTGAATGTTTTGATAACTCTAACATACAGGGAACCACTCCTATAGCTGCATGTATTGTTTTTAGAAATACAAAACCTTATAAAAAAGATTATAGAAAATTTAATATAAAAACAGTTCATGGACCTGATGATTTTGCATCAATGGAGGAGGTTATCTATCGAAGATATAAACGATTAATTGATGAAAATAAAAAACTGCCACAATTGATTATAATAGATGGAGGAAAAGGACAACTAAATGCTGCTCTGAAAAGTTTGGACAAATTAGAAATAAAAAATAAAATTGCAATAATTGGAATTGCTAAAAGATTAGAAGAAATTTATTTTCCAGGCGATAAGATACCTTTATACCTCGATAAAAACTCAGAAACATTAAAGATAATTCAGAAAGCAAGAAACGAAGCACACCGTTTTGGTATAACTTTTCATAGAAATAAAAGGTCGAAAAAATTTATTAAAACAGAACTAAAAAATATAAAAGGTGTAGGCGAAGCAACAATAAAAAAATTAATGTTACAGTTTAAAACAGTAAAAAATATATCAAATAAAACAGAAGAAGAGCTGGAAAAATCAGTTGGAAAATCAAAATCAAAACTAATTTATAGATATTTCGAAGATAAATAAAATGTAACTACACAGTGGATATAAAACTATGATTTAAAGATACTTACAAATTTATTTTTCTTGATGTTTTTAACATATTTTCGCTATTTCTCTTTGTATTTACCATCTTTTGAACTTTTATAAAATTCAAAAATAATACCTACAATTATACCAACTGTATAACAAATTATATCGCTCCATTTAAAACCAAAACCAAGTACCCAAGCGCCTATTTTTGTATGTCTTATTTCGTCTATCCAAGGCGCATGATAAAATTGACTTACTTCAATTAGATACGAAATCGAAATAGCAATAACCGTAACAGTTGTAACAGGAAGTTTATCAAAAAAAATCTTATTACAAAAAAAACAGTCAAAGCCCACAATGTATCGCCACCATAAATGGCAATAAACTCTGGATAAAGTTCTGGATATTTACGAGTTGATAAGCCAATGATAATTATCAAAATTATTATAATAATATAAAAAAATCTGTTTCTCATAATTTTTTTTCTTAGATGAACGTGTATTTGTATCCTTCAAATATTTTAGAAGTTCCTTATTGAATTGGCTGTAAACCAAACAGATAGACCAAGAAATAATACATAGAATAAATACTCCTATTTTTTTTACCGATAAACTGCCTGTGTCTGAATTTGTAAAAATTCCATTCTGTTGTTTTTATGTTAAAAAAACTAATTTTGGCAAAGATATTGATTGTTATATGTTTTTTTTATCAAAATCATTGTACAAAGTTAATAAAATTTCTTATTTTTGCAAAATAGTATAAAGTCTTGTGTAAATTACAAATTGTCAATAAAAAATGAAAAAAAATATATTATCAATAATATTTCTTTCTGTTCTGTCTGTCTGTCAGGCACAGAACACTCTTGTAAAATTAAAAAATTATACAATAAACGATGGACTTTCACAGGGGTCTGGACGAGATTTATTTATTGACAGTAAAGGTTTTCTTTGGATAGGAACGGAAAACGGACTTAATAAATTTGACGGATATAATTTTACTGTTTTCAAAAATAAACCGGGAAAATCAAAAACATTATCTGAAAATTGGATTAGCAAAATTATAGAAGACGATAAAAAAAATTTGTGGCTTGCAACTAACAACGGTGATGTAAATAAATTAAATTTGATAACAGAAGAAATTATTCGTTTTAATATAAACAAAAAAGATAACGCAAATAAAATGCAAAACGATATTCGTTTTATGTTTCAGGATAATAATAAAAATATTTGGGCTTTGAGTATGACAAGAGGATTATATAAATTTAACCAAAAAAATAACAAATATAAAAATTACAGAAGCAATGAAAACGACAGAAATTCAATTTCAGATAACAGAGTTATAACTTTTTACGAAGACAAAAAAACAAATTTATGGTTCGGAACATTTAACGGCATAAATAAATATAATCATGAAACCAAAAAATTTAAAAGATATATTGTTGCCGATACTACCGAGAATACAATTCGACAAATTTTTGAAGATAAATCGGGTAATTTGTGGCTTGCAGCAACAACTGGTTTATACAAATATAACAATAAAAAAGACAAATTTATTCATTTTATCAATCAGGCTGATAACCCAAATTCAATATCCAATAACAATATAATAAAGATTTTTGAAGATAATTCAGGAAATATTTGGTTCGGAACAGCAAACGGACTTAACAAATATAACAGTAAAGATAAAACTTTTAATAGATATTATTCAGACCCAGAAAATGAAAATTCACTGTCAGGAAATATTATCTCGACTATTGCAGATGACAACTCAGGAAACCTGTGGATAGGAACATTCAGCGGTTTGTGCAAATATAATCTGAACACTGAAAAATTTACTCGTATCGAAAATGTTGCAGATCAAGATTTAAGAGTAAGAGAAGTTTTTACAGATAAAATAGAAAACATCTGGATAAGATTGATGAACGGCAAATTACAAATTGTTGATAAAGAACAAAACAAACTAAGCGATGTTTTGACATTTATGATGAGTTATACCATAGATAAAAAAAACGGAACAATTTGGTTTGGCAGTTTTGGCGGAGGAATTTTTAAATATCACCCAGTAAAAGATAAATTTGAGAATTACTCAGCAGATAAGGATAATAAAAATTTACTCTCCGAAAACGGAATCTGGAAAATTTTTGAAGACAGTAAGGGATATGTATGGATAGGAACAATTACGAACGGAGTAAATAAATTTAACCCAAAAACAAAACGATTCATTCATTATAAAAATACACCTAACTGTGAAAATTGCATAGCGGGAAATTGGATACTGTCAATTGAACAAATTAATGAAAATGAAATATTGTTTGGTACATTACAGGGTGTAAGTAGTTTAAATACAGTAACAAACAAATTTACAACATACAGGAATATTCCCGGAGATACAACAAGTATCTCAAATAATAATATTAATGTAATAAAATTTGACAATAAAAAAACTCTGTGGATAGGCTCAAACAGAGGAGGTTTAAATGAATTTGATATTGAAAAAAAGACCGCTAAAAGATATTTTAATATTCCTAAGAATGCAAACAGTATCTCATCGAACTCTATATATGCTATTGAAATCATTGATGATAAAATATGGATAGCAACAAACATTGCCATTGATGTTCTGGACACAAAAACAAACACTTTTAAACATTATTACAATAATTCAACAGATTCAACAGGAATACAGGGAAGTATGACTACACATATTTCTGCTGATAAAGATAAAAATATATGGTTTGCAACAGATGCAGGAATTTGTAAACTTGATAATAAAACACAAAAATTTGAGTACTTCTCAACAGAAGAAGGACTTGCAAACGAAATGGCATATTGTGTAATACATGATGATTTTAATAATATCTGGATAAGTACCAACAACGGTATTTCGCGTTTTGACAAAACAACAGAAAAGTTTTATAATTTTGATGTAACAGACGGACTACAAAGTAATGAATTTAATATGTCGGCTCATTGTAAAACAAAAGACGGAAAAATTTATCTCGGAGGTACACTTGGTTTTAATGCTTTCTATCCTAATAAAATTAGGCTCGATACAATTCCGCCACAGACTGTTATTACAAAATTTAAAATCTTTAACAAAGAAATAAAAGTATTGCCTTTTGACAAAAAACAATTAGCCGAAAATTTCAGCAGCTCGGAAATTATAAGTGAAGGAGGAACATATTTTTTGAACAAAAATATAACATACAAAGAGGAAATAATATTGTCGTGGCAAGAAAAAGTAATTAGTTTTGAATTTGCGGGACTGCATTTTGCATCACCAGAAAATAATACTTACAGATATATTTTGGAAAATTTTGACGAAGAATGGAATAATGCTGGAAAACAACGCTTCGTTACATATACAAATCTACCTGCTGGTGAATATATTTTTAAAGTTATGTCTGCTAATGCTGACGGAGTTTGGGACAAAACACCTACAAAAATAAAACTTATAATAACTCCGCCATGGTGGAACACAAAATGGTTTAAATTAACAGCAATAATGTTAATTATAATTCTGGTAAGCATATATATAAAAAGTAGAGAACAAAAACTGAAAAAACAAAAACAGATACTCGAAAACAGAGTAAAGGAACGAACTGCGGAGCTTTTTCAACAAAAAGAGGAAATATTGACACAAAGAGACGAAATTGAAGAAAAAGCAAAAAAACTAAACATAAAAAATGTTACTTTACTGGAAAAAAATGTCGAAATAAACCAACAAAAAGAAGAAATACAATCAATTGCCGATAACCTTGAAAAAGCAAATAAATCAATAAATAAACAAAGACACGAGCTGGAAGAAATTCATAAAAAAACAACAGATGGTATCAATTATGCAAGCCGTATTCAACAGGCTATATTGCCGAATAATAATATTTTTAACAAATATTTTTCAGAACATTTTATTTTTTATCAGCCTAAAGAAGTTGTTAGTGGCGATTTTTATTTTGTTAAAAAAATAAAAAATTATATTGTTTTTGCAGCAGCCGACTGTACTGGACACGGGGTACCAGGAGCATTTGTCAGTATGCTCGGCATATCGTATCTGAACGAAATTATAAGAAGACCAAAAATTGTAAAGGCTAATCAGGTGTTAGAAGAACTTCGAATACAAATCAAAGAATCGCTGAAACAGAACAAAAAGTTCGGAACTTCAAAAGACGGAATGGATATGGCGCTGTGTATTATTGATATTGAAACTAATAGACTGCAATATGCAGGAGCATATAATCCGCTTTACTTAATCGTAAAAGCTGAAAATAAAACCGAAAGGATTACAGAACTAAATAAAAATTCAAAAATAAAAATCTACAAAAAAAAGTTGTCCGAAGAAAATCAAAAATTAATTGAAATAAAAGCAGACAGGCAACCTGTATCGGTTTATTACCGAGAAAAACCGTTTGTTAATTTTGAAATGCAGATTGAAAAAGGTGATACTTTATATATGTTTTCCGATGGATACATTGACCAGTTTAACCATAGAACTGGTGAAAAATTCAAATCAAGACGATTTAAAAATTTGATTCTTGCGGTACAAAACGAACAGCTAAAAAAACAGGTGGAAATTATAAAACAGACATTTGAAGAATGGAAAAAAGACAGCTTCCAGGTTGATGATATTGTAATTATCGGTATTAAAATATAGCTCGTGATTTAAAAATTTGAGCTGTCTTAAATTAACAATATCTTCGCCAAAATTAGTTTTTTACTTATTTTATTTTAAGTTATGTTCTTGATTTATAGTTTATTAAACCTATATTTCTTTCAAATCATCATCAGAATTATAGAGTTTCAGTAAATACAAATTTTCAGTTTTTCTAAATATGTGTTTTTACCTGACAGTAATAGAACACACAAACTAACTACTCAGCGGAAAAGTAAAAAACACTTTCCGAGCGAAAAATATTAGAATTTACTGGAATTATTTACAGTATTTATGTTTAACGGCTTGTAGGTATTTATAAATTTTTTTTAAGTGTTCAATATCTAAGCTGTCAAAACTTTTTGATTCGTAATATTTGTATTTTTTATCTGGTGTTTTTTTTAGAATTATAAAGTTCCAATGTTGTCCGATATTATAAGCACCTCTTATAATATTTTTTTCATTTATTTCCAATGCAACAGCCATTTCGGATAATAATTGTCCTAGCGGATGTTTTGATTTTGGTATTGATTTTTTAAATTCCTGTATAAAAAAGTACGGCTTCTCTGGTTCTTCGACTCCAGTTGCCACCATAAAATCTGTAATTCCAGATAATTTATATCCATTTACAATTCCAGAAAGTTCATATTGATACCAATCTCTATATTTTTCATTAAAAAAATATATTTTACTTAAAAAAGGACTAATAAAATATAAAGATAGTTGATATTCAGAATAATGTTTTGTATTATATTCATTTGCTTTTATCAGTTTTTCTAAAAAATCAATATCATAATCAGGTATTTCGAATTCAAAATCAAACCATTCATTAAATATTGATTTGTCTCTTACAATACTTAGTTCTAAAATCTTTTTCAATGTTTTGTAGCTAATTTCCGAAAAATTATAACTACCTTTTAATGTTATTTTTTCGTTTTCCATAATAAAAAAGTTGTAGATTTAAAAATTTAAATCATTTGAAAAATTCAAAACTTTTGTTTTTATTCCGTCTATATTTCTTTTTTTGGAACTAAAATTTATTCCAATAAGAATTATTCTTGCGAAGTTTCTTTGAAATTTCTTATAATATCCTTTTTCAAATATTTGTTCTAATGCTTTGTCAGCTGTTTCATCTTTTTTAAACTCAAATAAATATTTTGTTTGTCCAATTGTTAAGTGCAAATCAATTCTGCCATCATTTGTGCTTTCTTCTGATATTGGATTTAAACCGTTTTCAGATAATATAGTATGAAACAGACTATGGAAATAACTTTCTGTTACTTTTTCTTTGTGAACTTGATATGAAATATCAGAAAATTTTTGAAATATTATTTTCTCGAACTCATCTAATTTTGTGTTAATTAATAAACTACGTAATTCTGTGAAATTTATACCAAATAATAATTCGTTAACATCAACATGTTCAAAACTCTCACCACATTGAATATTTTTAATATTTTTTGCTTTTGCTTTTTTTAATCTTTTCAAAGTATAGAAATATTTTTTTTCTATTTCTTTTTCTGTTCGGCATGTATCACAATTACAAGGAACAAGTTTTTCGTGAGTTAGTTTAGTAAATGGTTTTAATATTCTGTCGAAATGATAAATAATTATATTCAATAAATCTTTTTGATTTTTGCCGTATATTTGTATATCAAAACGGAATTCCCTACCGTAGGTTTCAATGATTTCTGCAAAAGTATCAGGATTATTTACAGAGTTAGCAATATTTACTCCACGTGTCCAAACAAGTTTATCATCATAAATATATTGATGTAACGCTACAATAAGTTTTGCCATTATTCCTTTTGGCATGTAATTATCAAATAAATAACGAAATTGATAAATATTGTTTTGCTCAGAAAATTGCCAATCTTCATAAGGTTGTTCTTCTGATAAATGCTCTGGAACAATGTAGTTGTCGCTTCCGTTTATTTTATAAATTAGACTAAATTTTTTAAGAAGCTCAATAAATTTATTTATCTCGAAATATACTTCGTCTTGCCATATTTCTTTTATTTCTTGAATTGTAATTCTGCCTTCTTTGTTTTTTACTTTTTCATTGTTTAATAATAGATAAACTGTTTTAGTAAGCCAATTTGAATCGAGGAAAATAATATCCTGTAAACTCGAAAAATCATCAGAAAAATGAGTAAATACTCCAATGTTAGAAAATAATTTACTGATATTTTCTACAACTTTTTTATTAACAATTCCTGTTTCTTTACATAAGTTTCTGAATTTTTCATAACTTATAAATTTTTCATTAATCTTTGTTAATTTTTGACGAACTTCTACCCAAGTAACAGGTAAAAAATAACCAATTTGAGGCAGATTGCTAATTTGGTTTTTTATTGTATTTTGAAGTTCTGGGATTTCATCTGAATTAGATAAGTCAATAGTAATAATTTTACGAATAATATCACCAAATCTTTTTTTTAATCCGATTTTATTTATTTTCCAATGATGATTTTGTTTTTTGTTTAACAGAATAACAAGCGGACTATCTTCTCCTGTAAGTTGTTCTACTGTATTCAACCAATAATTAAAATCTGTTTTTTGTTCCCTTGTATCGGCAAGTAAAATGTAAAGAGATTTATTGCTGAAAAAAAATTGGTGCGTACCGTGATAAATGTCTTGACCACCAAAATCCCACAATTTTGCATTAAAGCTATTAACAGTTGTTTTTGTAAAAGACCAATCATGCACATCAATACCAAGTGTAGAGTCTTCTTGTTTTGGCATTTTTGCAATCGGATTTTTTATTCTTCTCGCAAATGTTGTTTTTCCAGAACCAGCTTCGCCGATTATTATTAATTTTGCTTCCCGCAGAATACTTATGCCTTGTTCGGCATGTTTAAAATACTCATATATAGCATCTTCGCCAATTTCTACTATTTCTTTTGGTGGAAGTTTTAAAGGATTATTTTTTAAATAACAACGAAAGTAATTATTTTTAAATAATGATTTTATCGGCGAAATATCTATTATTTTATTATTTGACAAATTGATATCCTGAATTTTCGTTAATTTTTCTAAACCAGAAATATTTTTTATTTGATTATTTGACAAATCGAGAAATTTAATATTTATTAGTTTACCAATCAATAAAAAATCATCAATTTTTATATTAGAAATTTGTAATCCAGTGATATTTAATTGATTATCTATTGAATATTTGTATGTTTTTTTTCGATGATTAGTAGAAATATTACTAATATTAACTTTTTCAAATTCAACATCTAATTGTTCTTCTAATTTTTTTAAAATTTGTAAGTCTTTCATTTTTTTATTTTTTTTGTAAGAAATATGTATACTAAGTATTTAATGAAAAAATACTAATAAAATACAAAAGTAAATAAAAATAAACAAATCAAAAAATTATTCATTTGATTTAGAATTTTAATATTTTTTTGCTACTTTTGTTGTAAAATATTATTGTTGTTTCTTTTTTTATCATAGTTTTGTAAACTATTTTTTATAAATTTAACAAAAATAAAATTAATAATTAAATAAAATTATGAAAAAAATCAATCTATTAATTATTGTTATTTTATTATTCAATTTCGTATCTGGACAAACTCACGACCTTGAAATAATAAAAATTTATTTCCCTCACCAGTATGCAAATACACAAATGCCTATCAGACCAGTAGTTAATGTTCACAACAACGGTTCGGCGACAGAAAGTAATTATCAAATTAATATTAAAATTAATGATGATAACAGTATAGAGGTGTATAATTCTACTGTAAATATTACAAATGCAAATTTTGGAAGTGGCGAATGGCAACGTATAAATTTTATTGAAAACTGGACACCTGAGCAAGACGGAGTTTATGCTCTAACGACAACAGTTATTCTTGATGGAGACGAGAACACGAGTAATGATATTTTAGAAAAAAATATTCTTGCCGAAGACCTAAACACAGCTTATGCTTGGCAAAGTGGTTCGAATATTCATCCTTTTGGTGCGGCTATGTTTTATTACAACAACTCTTATACATGTGAAATACAGCCGTTTAGTGAATGGGGCGATAGCGACACATTTATGGCAGGAGCTGATTTTATTGGCAATACTTGGTATGCAGTTCAATATTCTTACAATAATTCTTCAAAAATTTTTACCATAGATACAAAAACCGGAATACCTACGGAGGTCTGCGAAATGAATATATACGGTGATGCTTTCGCTTATGATATTACTACACAAACTGCTTATGTTACAAAATCAAGCAATTTATTTTCAGTAGATATTGAAACAGGAGAAACTCAATTTATTGGAGAAGGAGGATCCGCATCTTATGTAGGAATAGCATGCGACAACGAAGGAAATTTATACGGAATGCAAGGATATGCTTCAAGTTGTGGTTTGTATTCAATAAATAAAACAAACGGTGAACAAACATTAATTGGCGAAACATCGGGATTGTCAATAATGACTGCACAAGATATTGCATACGACCGTTGTAACAATACGCTTTACGGAGCTTTTGCTGGAAATCAATTTAACGGACTTTACAAAATAAATACAGAAACTGGACAAGCAACATTACTGGAAGATTATGCTAATTCAATTGCTGGTTTTGCAATTCCTTATATACCTGATGTTGTAAAAAATATGCCCGAAGAAGGAGAAATAAATGTTGACGTTCTCGAACCAACTATATTTGTAAAATTCCAAACAGAAATTACAGAAGTTGACCTATCACAAATAACTCTTTCTGTTTCAGATTATAATTTAGATATTGATGTTACTGTTGACGGTTCTTATATTTTAATAAATAACGAAGAATTGCTAATTTCTCTGAGCGAGCATACAGTAACAATTCCAGCTGGTTCTATTAAAACAGGAGAATACGAAAATACAGATTTTTCTTGGAGTTTTACGGCAGAGGAATTTGGTAATATTAATAAACCAAATCCAGTAAAAATTGACTTTTTTCCTAATCCTACAAACAATTTTGTTAATATAAATACCAATAAAACAGGCGTTTATGAAATTATTGATATGACAGGCAAACAAATTATTTCTGATAATATTAAAAAAGGAAATAATATAGTTTTTCTAAAAAATCAAAAACCTGGTATTTATTTTATTAAGATTATAACAGAAACAGAAATATTCACAAACAAATTAATAATTAAATAAATTATGAAGAAGATATTATTATTATTTATATCAATTATGATAATAGGTTTTGCCAATGCACAGTGGCAACAAATTGAAGATAATCTGGCAAATGGAACAGCAAAACGTCCGCAAGTCGAGATAGCCGAAGATGGAACTGTGTATGTTGCATATCATTATTATTCAGCTGGAACTTTTAATTTATATGTAAAAAAATATGAAGGCTCAAATTGGGAACTAATTACAGATGAGCCACTTGCATCAGGTTCGGATTATAGGATGTCATTAAGAATAAATTCGGAAGGAGAGCTTTATATTTTATTTGTTGACGAAGAAATATCATCAGGAAACGGAACAGGAAAAGCAAGTTGTATGAAATACAATGGTGGCACGAGTTGGGAATATGTAGGTGCGAGAGGTTTTTCGCCAGCCGATATTAATTTACCAGATTTATGTTTCGACTCAGAAGGAAACCCATGGGCTGGTTTTAAGGAAAGAGATGCCGATTATAATGGTGGACTTTATGCCGTCTCGGTAATGAAATTTAACGGTGATGAGTGGGAACTTGTAGGAGAACGAGGAATAATTTCAGCATGGAGTGGTTGTGCTTTAAGGCTTGACAACAATGATATTCCATATATTGCAAGTTCCGAAGGTAGTATGGATGATATTAATACGCTTAGGATTTTTAAATACGACGGGCAAAATTGGATAGAGCCAGCAGAAGGCGCTCAATCAGAACAAGGAGTATTTGGAATAAGTATTAGATTTAACAGCGAAAATATTCCGCATGTAGCATTTACGGAGTTCCAAGAAGGAGGAACTGATGATAAAGCAACTGTAAAAATGTGGACTGGTGTAGCTTGGGAAAAAATAGGACATCCTATTTCGGAAGGTGCTGGTTATTATCCGAGTATAGAATTTGATAATCAAGATAATCTTTACATACTTTATCAGGATTATACACCTGATGGTTCTTCGGCAGCAGGAGTTAAAATATGGGACGGAAATAATTGGGAATACGTAGGCGAATTGCATGAGGTAAACCACAGAGCAGAATATACAGACCTAGCGCTTGACCAAAACCAACAACCTTGGGTAGCATATTCTAATCAATTTGCGAATTTTACACTAAATATATATCAATATGTTAATCCAGAATCTACATATACAATTTATTTTAACATTGCAAATAGTCTGGAACCGTTAATTACTCTTGGAGATTTTGTTCCACAAACAGCAACAGAAGGGACTGCTACTTTTACAAATATTCCTGAAACACCTGCGCCAGGATTACCTTACAAAATCGAACTTGACGGATACGAAACAATAAATGATAATATCATTATTGACCAAGACGAGTTAATAAATATAGATTTATCACCGAATGGAATTTTTGAAAATGATAATATAAATTTTTCAATTTATCCAAATCCATCGAAGGGGCTGTTCACAATAAAAATACCAGTGTTGAAAGAGACTTGCCAAATATCAATCACAGACATAATTGGACGTGTTATATATTCAGATTTCATTAAAAATGAAATATCTATTGTTGATATATCAGATTTGTGTAGCGGTGTATATTTTTTGGAAATAAATATTGAAAACGAAATTTTTACAGAAAAAATTATTGTAAATTAACAATCAAAGTAACACAACCTTTTTCAGCTTATAAAATTTATAAATTAAAATTTCAAAAAGAATGAAAAAATTTTTAATCTTAACCTGTATTATTTTAATACATAATTTGTTGTTTTCTCAGATTTTTAATTGCGGAGATACTTTAACTGATGTAAGAGACGGAAAAGAATACCAAACAGTTTTGATTGGTGAACAGTGTTGGATGTCCGAAAATTTGAACATTGGAACAATGACTATACAAAATGGAAGTAATAATCAAATTGACAATTCTGTTATTGAAAAATATTGTTATAATAACAATGAAGCTGAATGCGATGAGTATGGCGGATTGTATCAATGGCATGAGATGATGGATTATCAAACTCAGGAAAGTTCGCAAGGTATTTGTCCAGATGGTTGGCATTTACCGTCAGACCAAGAAATTATGCAAATGGAAATTTATCTTGGAATGTCCGAATCTGATGCACAAGAGACAGGTTTTGAAAGAGGAACAACAGAAGGCACTCAATTAAAAGTAGGTGGTGGAACTGGTTTTGATGCTCTTTTTGGAGGAATATGGTATCAAGATTTTGGTTTTGTTTACAACGAAGATTATTCTTCGCCAAACGGTTATTACTATTCTTATTTCTGGTCAACATCACCCGGAACTTATAACGACACTTATATGTATCGAAATGTAAACACTCAGTTTGAAACAATCACACGCTGGCAAACAGATTGGAACTTTGGGTACCAGGTGCGATGTCTTGCGGATGAGTTTATTTCGAGTTATCATTTTGAGTATAACGGTAAAAATTATGAAATAGTTAAAGACTTTAAATCGTGGGAAGATGCAGCTGCTGATGCAGTTAGCAAAGGAGGTTATCTAATTGAAATAAATGATTTAGAAGAACAAAATGCTATTTACGATACTATTGTAAATGGTGCTCAAATTGCTGATGATTATGTAACTGTAAACAACGGCGGTGGCATTGCTTATGTATGGCTGGGGGCGACAGATAAAAATACGGAAGGAACATGGCTTTGGGATGGAAACGATGATGCAGAAGGTTTAAACTTCTGGACAGGACAAGGACAAAACGGAACAGGAAACGGACAGGTTGTTGATGAATTATATAATAACTGGGGAGGCGCAAGTAGCGGAGAAGTTAATGAACCAGATAATTACGGTTCGGGACAAGATGCCTGTGCAATTGCACTTGCAGGTTGGCCAGCAGGAACTACAATGCTTGGAATTGCAAGCGAATGGAACGATATTATTAAATCAACAGAACTTTATTATGTGATTGAATATGACAATGATAACTCAATAAAAAGTATTAAGAAAAATAAATTTGAAATATTTCCAAATCCTGCAAATAGAAATGTAACAGTAAAAGGAAATAATATTGAAAATGTAAAATATATAAGATTAATCTCAATTACAGGTTCTAAATTGTATAATATTGATAATAAAAAAAAGTGTAATGAATTAGAAATTGATGTAAGTTATTTAACTTCTGGAATTTATTTTCTATCTCTTTATAATAAAAATAATATTCTAATACAATCAGAGAAATTAATAATCAAATAAAATTTGGTTATATCTTTATAGTTGTACAGGCATTTCTGTACCTGCGCTCGGCAGGTGTTTTTCACCTGTCGCTTTGCGATTGTGCGGTGTTGTATCCGAATAATATTGCATCTGTTTTTATATATGATAGGTGAAAAAACATACCCATGCGTAAAGAAAAAAACATTGCTATAATTCCTCTAAAATGGTTCTTATTGTTGTAATAAAAATTTAATAGAACAGTCCACAATTAAAAAAATATTTTTTAAGAAAGCTCAATTTATTAACTTTGTAATATCAATTTTTAAATTTATATAATATGAATAAAATAGAAACTATAATAAAAAATGCAAAAGTAAACCTTGCTGATATAGAACGTAATTTAAAACTTTTACTTAGAGAAGAACATTTTCAGCCACGTGCAGATTTAAAACTTCTTAAAGAAATATCAAAAGGATATTTTACAAATTGGAGGCATCCACGTATGCTTGGATTATCTGGATTACGCGGAACTGGAAAGACAACACTTCTTTGGCAAACAGCAAAATATATTTATGAGAGTAAGCTAAACAGAGAGATTTATTTTTTTAATGTGGAAGATTTAGTCGATTCGGAAATTTCTATTTCCGACTTGTCAAGAACAATGTATAAGTTACCTGAATTTGAAGAGCAAACTGTTTTGCTTTTTGATGAAGTTCACGAAGACCCTCGTTGGAGCAAACGACTAAAAATTCTTTATGATAGTATTAGTGCCTTTATTATTTGCACAGGAAGTTCAGCACTTTTATTGCAAACAACAGCAGACCTGGCAACAAGAATGCACATCTTACACACATATCCATTGCAATTTACCGAATATGTAACAATAGCAAAAAATAAAAAACTTGCCGATGAACAGGAAATAAAAGACAAATTAAAAAGTGCTTTATTTTTTTCAAAAGATATAAAAGATTTTAGAAACAGAATAACAAAAATAATTCCAGAGATAACAAAATTTTATAATTCTATTGAAAAACCAGACGAACTAATTATGAAATATATAACAATTCATAATATAACAAGGTTCACAACTATTGATAGTCAAAAAATTGTATTGCTAGAAACAGAAAAATTATTTAGACGTGTAATAACAGAAGACATTCCTAAGATTACACGTAAAAATTATACATATAAAAATTCAGAAAAATTACTTTTGCGACTCGCCGGTTCAGATGAAATAAATTTACAATCATTAAGTCAAGTTCTCGGAATCTCAATAGCAGAGATAAACGAAAACCTTGACATTCTTGAACAAGCCGAATTATTAAATATTCTTTTACCTTTTGGTGGATACGATACAAAAATTAATAAAAATAAAAAAGCATTTTTTATGTCGCCTTCTGTGCGTTTGGCGTTACATTCCAAAATGTTCGAAGAAAATAAACAACTTTATTCTAAACTTTATGAAGATATTGTAGTGATGTATTTACGACGATTTTATAATAATGCAATGTTATCATTTTCAAGTCAAAAAAAAGGTAAAAACCCAGATTTTGTTATTGAAACATTACCAGACCCAATATTAATAGAAGTCGGCACAAACAAAAAATCTGTAAAACAAATAACAGAGAGCAATATCAAATACAGATACGGAATAATAATAAATGCAGAAGCAAGTGACATCAGATATGAAAAAAACATTGCAATAATTCCTCTAAAATGGTTCTTATTGCTGTAATAAAAATTTAATAGAACTGGTCCCACACAATTAAAAAATATTTTTTTAAGAAAGCTCAATTTATTAACTTTGTAATATCAATTTTTATGAATAAAATAGAAACTATAATAAAAAATGCAAAAGTAAACCTTGCTGATATAGAACGTAATTTAAAACTTTTACTTAGAGAAGAACATTTTCAGCCACGTGCAGATTTAAAACTTCTTAAAGAAATATCAAAAGGATATTTTACAAATTGGAGGCATCCACGTATGCTTGGATTATCTGGATTACGCGGAACTGGAAAGACAACACTTCTTTGGCAAACAGCAAAATATATTTATGAGAGTAAGCTAAACAGAGAGATTTATTTTTTTAATGTGGAAGATTTAGTCGATTCGGAAATTTCTATTTCCGACTTGTCAAGAACAATGTATAAGTTACCTGAATTTGAAGAGCAAACTGTTTTAGGGCAGACGCATCAAATTCTGAGTATTTCTTTTATATAATTAGTATTCAT
>JAOZMB010000065.1 GCA_029934515.1 Bacteroidales bacterium | reverse complement strand
CATTTTTTACACAAAAAGAACCTTTTTTAGTGTAAACTAATTATGAAACATGCCGAATTTCGTAAAATTTATTTTTAAAAATAGATTTGTTTATACATTTGCAAATTCAAAATAATAACAATATATTTATGTATAATTTACTAAGAGGAAAGAAAGGCTTAATTTTTGGCGCATTGAACGAAAAATCTTTGGCGTGGAAAGTTGCAGAAAGAGCTTACGAAGAAGGTGCAGAAATTGTTCTAACAAATACACCTGTTGCCATTAGATTTGGCAATATTAACGAGCTTGCCCAAAAATGCAATACAGTTGTAATTCCAGCTGATGCAACAAATGTTTCAGAAATTGAAAATTTGCTTAACGAAACAATGAAACATTTCGATGGGAAAATTGATTTCATACTTCATTCAATAGCTATGTCGATGAACGTGAGAAAGGGAAGGAAATATGATAATTTGAATTATAACTATCTTAATAAAACTCTTGATATCTCAGCAATATCATTTCATAAATTATTACAATCAGCAAAAAAAATAGATGCTATTAATGAATGGGGTTCTGTTGTTGCTTTATCGTATGTTGCCGCTCAAAAAACTTTGTATAGATACAATGATATGGCTGATGCAAAAGCTATGCTGGAATCAATAGCGCGTAGTTTTGGATACATATACGGACGCGAAAAAAAAATACGTATAAATACTATTTCACAATCACCAACACCGACAACCGCTGGAAGTGGAGTTAAAGGAATAGGTGGTCTTATGGATTTTACAGAAAGAATGTCGCCACTTGGAAATGCAACAGCTGATGAGTTCGCTGATTTCTGTGTAACTATTTTTTCGGATTTAACGAGGAAAATAACAATGCAAAATATTTTTCATGACGGTGGATTCTCAAACATGGGAATGAGCCTCAGAGCAATGACAATGTATAATCAAAGTCTTGATAATCCAATAGAACCTAAATCGTGGGAATAAAAATATATAAAATAAAAAAATAAAAAAGATGAAAAAAAATATAGTTCTAATTTTATTAATGTTATTTTGTACAACAATTTTTGCACAAAAAGGCAATAAAGGAAATATGCCAAGCGATGGAATAATCAAAGGAATTGTTAAAGAAGCAACAGGAGATAAACCCGTTATGTATGCAAATATTGTTATTTACAGCAAGAGAGATTCTTCGATTTTTGCAGGAGCAGTTACAGACGAAACTGGAACATTTTTTATTAAAGATGTTTCTTATGGAAGATATTATTTAATTGCAAATTCAATTGGCTATCACAAAGATACAGTGATTGATATAAAAGTATTTCCAAAGAAAAAAATTTATAATTGCGGAACAATTCGGCTACAACAAGCAGAGCAAGAAATAGAAGAAATAGAAGTTAATGCCGAGAAATCTTATATTCAATATAAGATTGATAAAAAAGTTATAAATATAAGTAAAAATATAAATGCAACGGGAGGAACTCTTACAGATGCACTTGAAAATACTCCTTCAATAAATGTTGATATCGATGGGAATGTTACATTGCGTGGGAGTTCAGATTTTATGGTACTTATCGATGGCAAACCATCTGTACTTGATGCAAACGATGTATTGCAACAAATTCCTGCTTCGGCTGTTGAAAATGTCGAAATAATTACAAACCCTTCGGCAAAATACGACCCTGACGGAACAACTGGAATTATAAATATAATTATGAAAAAGGAATTTAAAACTGGTTTTAATGGAATTATTAACGTATCCGTTGGAACAGGTGATAAATATTCAACAGATTTTTTGTTCAATTATAGAGCAAAAAAATTTAATTTTTTTGTCGGAGCTAAATACGGTAAACGTAAACACTCGAGAAGTTTTGACAGCAAAACATATATGAACGATTCAACAAATTCTCTTATCACAAAAAGCGATATAAATCATCAACGAAATCATTACTCCGCAAATGCAGGTTTTGATTATTATATTAGTGAAAAAACAACATTAACATTATCAGGGAAATATGGATATTTTGGTTTTGAAAGAAATATTAACTCAAACAATTACGAATATAATATCCCGATATCGGAAGAATTATTTTCAAAAGCAAAAGGTTATTTCAACGCTGGCGGAAATTATTATTCTACTAATATTGATTTTAAACATGATTTTGATAAAATAGGACACGAACTTTCAGCATCGCTAAATTATTCAGATAGAAACGTAGGACTTGATAATGATAACTCAGAACAAATAACAGATAAAAATTGGTCGGCACTAGAATATGCTGATAAAATTAGAACATTCCAGAGCAGAAGTCGTTTGGCTACTCGTATAAAAGTTGATTATACTTATCCAATAAATGAAACAGATAAATTTGAAACAGGTTATCAATATCGTTTAAGAAAGGCTGAAGGCGATTATAAATATGAAAAATATGATAATACATCAGAAATATGGATAGACAATTCTGAACTCTCAAACGAATTAATTTTTAAAAGAACTATTCATTCTATTTATGCAACATATTCAGGAAAGATTATCGGACTACAATACCTTGCTGGTTTTAGAACAGAATATACAGATAGGCTTATAGATCAAAAAACTATGAACGAAAAATATACATATAATAAGTTTGATTTTTTTCCTACATTACATTTGACCAAAGAGCTAAACGAAAAACAACAACTGCAATTAAGTTACAGTCGCCGAGTTCGACGACCTCGACACTGGTATCTTAATCCGTTTCCGAATTATTCAGATTCTTATTACAAACGAGTAGGAAATCCAACATTAACACCAGAATTTTCAGATGCTTACGAAATAAATTGGCAATACCAAGCAGGGAATTCTTTGTTTGTAATTGAAGGATATTATAGACAAACAAATAACGGAATAACACGTGTACAAGAGCTTATCGAAGATAATATTATATTGATGACTTTTGATAATATAGATAAAACAAATAATCTGGGAGTCGAAGTATCGGGTAATTTTCAAGCTTTTAAATGGTGGCGTTTGTCGGCTAATATAAATTTTTATAGGCACAATATAGAAAGCGAAACATCGGGAGAAGTAATTGAGGTCTCGAATACAGAATACAATTCTTATATAAGTTCTACTTTTATATTTACAAAAACAAGCAGGATACAGTTAAATGGTTTTTATTCTGGTCCAGAAGTTACTGCTCAGGGCAATGCAGAGTCTTTTTACAGTTTTTCTTTTGCTCTTAGACAGGATTTTTTTAAAAGAAAATTGTCTGTAAATTTCAGAGTCCGAGACCCTTTTAAAATGCAAGAATATATTTACGATACAAAAGGAGATAATTTTTCTACTCATTCAAAAATGAATTTCGAAGCTCCAATATTTATATTGAGTTTAAGTTACAAACTTAATAATTATAAACAAAAACGTAAGAAAGGAGAAAAAAGTGAAGGCGAAGAATACGATGGCGGAATGTAAAAAACTAAGTGATATCAAAAAAATAATCTACGATTCTTATATAGTGGTTAGTTGTTAGTGGTTAGTGGCTAGTTGTTAGTGGCTATTTATCTATTTTTCAAAATAGTAATTTCTTGATTTTCAGCACTTAAATATTTTGATGCGTGCCATATTATTAGTAACTTTTGTAAAACTGTAAGAAGCAAAAACTAATTTATTATTTAATGATTACTAAGTTAATAAACATTATACATTTTTTTAATTGTGCAATAAAGGAAATGTGCTAGGGCTTGCATTTATCTTGTTTTTTTGTGAGCCGTAGGCGAAACAAAAAACAAAATAAATGACTGACAACCAGCACAATGTTACAAGCTCTCTTTCATTTCTGTTATCATTATAGGTTCAAAGTATTGATACTCTGGCTTAGAAACAAACAAACTTCCTTCTATATGGTTGCCGCTTATGTACAATATAAAGATAATATAACGCACTATTGTAGCAAAGGTATTTTTCAAAATATTGAACTTGAAAGATGTAAACTTTACACACTTTCTTTTTGGGTAAGAAATCCATCCTCAAATATTAACCTTACTGATTTTTATTTTGTTGCGGCAAATGGTTTGGAAAATAACTCACAATTTGGATGCAATGTTCCACCAAATATATCACGGAATTAGTTTAGAACCAGGTGGCTGGCAGAAAATTACATTGTCTTTTATTCCTAATAAAGATTATAGTCAATTATGGATATATCCTAGACAAACAATTTATCATTATCATAGTTCTGAATTTACAGTTGATGATATAAGTATAACTGAAAGTAATATTACTGCATTAAATGGTAATGCTGTTTGCTATTCCAGAAATTATAGTTTTTCATTACCTAATTTTCCAAATAATACTTCAATTACATGGACTCATAGTAGTAATCTTACTTATATAAGCGGTCAGGGAACCACATTATTTAAAGTTAAAGCGAAAAATAACTCAATAAGTGCAAATGGGTGTAGTATAACTTTAATTAAACAAATTTGGATAGGCAAACCAAATTTTACAATAACAGGTGACTACGACTTGCCAACAGGCTTAATGGGAATTGCCGAAATAAATTATACTCACAGTCAAATGCAAGGAATTACCGATATAACATGGAACAAAAGTGGTGCTATTTCAAGTATTTCAGGCGGTCCTGTTATAGCAAGATACAGAGCAGGAACGAGACCCAGTTCGGGGACAGTAGATTTGACATTAACTAATCAGTGTGGTTCTACATTCAAATATTTCATTGTAAGAGTTACGGGTGGTTGGCATAAAGCGTATCCCAACCCGACAAATGACATTCTTACAATTGATTTTAATAAAAACGATATGCCTGAGAATATAAAAGCAGAACCTATCGAAATACGCCTTTACGACAAAATGATGTGTATGGTAAAAAAGAAAACTTTTTCAGGAAATTCTACAACATTTAATGTAGGTGACTTGCAGAAAGATGTTTATGTTCTTCACATTATTATTGCAGATAAAATATTTGAAGAAAAAAAAACACAAAAGCCACTGCAAGCAAGAAGTTACCGTTAGGGTGCATTATAAAACAAAACAGAAAAGTATTTGATTAAATATACTAAAATCAGGAATTAATAGTTATCAATAAATAAAAATTTAATAAAAATTAAAAATTTTAAATTATGAAAAGTAGAATAAGTTTTTTAACAATTTCCGTTATTTTGATAACAGGAATAAATGTTTTTTTTGCATCGTGTAAAAAAGAAGACCCGAAAGAAGCTACAAGTATTGAACTTGTTTCAGGAAAAGACCAGACAGGTAGTATTGAAAGCTCTCTGACAAATGCCATAGAAGTGTTGGTAACAGACCAAGACGGGCAAGCATTTCAAAATAAAACAGTAAATTTTGCTGTAACCGAGGGAGCTGTGTCATCAACAACAGTAACAACTGATACAAACGGAAAAGCAAGTGTAACGTGGACACTTGGAACAACAGAAGGAACACAAACTTTAATAATTACCGCTTTTAAATCAGACGGCACAACCGAACTTAACGGTTCGCCAATTACTGTAAATGCTACGGCAACGGCAACATTAACAGAAGTAACTGATATTGACGGAAATGTTTATAATGTTGTGCAAATAGGAAATCAAACTTGGATGGCAGAAAACTTAAAAGCAACAAAATATGCCGATAATACACCAATAACTAAAATTGAAGATGAGACAGCATGGGGAAATTTAGGAAATAACAATACAGATAAAGCCTATTGCTTTTATGATAATGATGAAAATAACGATTATGGAGCATTATATACTTGGGCGGCTGCAACAAACGGAGTAGTTTACACAACTGTTGATGTTCAAGGTGTTTGCCCTGATGGTTGGCACTTGCCAACTGATGCAGAATTTCAAGAATTATCAGATTATTTAGGTGGTGACGGTGAGGCAGGAGGAAAATTAAAAGAAACAGGAACTACGCATTGGAACAGCCCAAATACAGGAGCAACCAATAGTAGTGGTTTTACTGCATTAGCCGGCGGATACCGTGCTTATGACGGTGATTTTTCTGAAATTGGCAGATTAGCAACGTGGTGGGCTTCAAGTGAAGAGACACCAACGGAATGGAGCTACTGTTGGTATATTACTCATACGGACGCAACATTTCTAAACAAAGGAGACGAAAAATCGCTTGGACATTCAGTTCGTTGTATAAAAAATGATTAAAATTCATTATAAATAAAAAAAAATTGTATTAGCGACTTAAATATTAAAAATAATAATTAATTAAATTGTAAAAAAATGAGAATTTTAATTTTGACATTAATGATTGCAGTAGGTAGTTTAATTTCTAATGCCCAAACAGCAGGTATATTAACTGATAACAGAGATAATAAAACCTACAAAACTATAAAAATAGGTGAACAAGTTTGGATGGCAGAAAATCTAGCATATAAGGTAAGTGACAATTGTTGGGCTTACAATAACGATGAAAATAATGTAAGTAAATATGGATACCTTTATGGTGTTTATACAAGCACAAAAGTTTGTCCAGCAGGCTGGCATTTACCAACTGATGCTGAATGGACACAATTAGAAAAATATTTAATGGAAAATAGTTTTTCTTACAATGGAGTTAAAGGTAACAAAGGAATTGCCAAGTCATTAGCAACTGACAATGGCTGGTCTGTGTCGGATAAAGAAGGAGCAGTAGGAAACAATGACTTTTTAGATTATCGAAACAAATCAGGTTTTTCTGCTCTTCCGGGCGGACAACGCGAAACACCTGGTGGTGCGTTCTACGACTTAGGTAGTTGTGGCTATTGGTGGACTGCAACAGGAGCTATGATAGCAGCAGCTTACAACCGAGCAATAAGTTCTAATATCTCAAAAGTTAGTCGTGATGAAAACAATAATTTAGAAGGTGCTTCTATAAGATGTGTTAAAGATTAATTGTCTCAAAAAGGTTATCAAAAAAAAATATTTGATAGCTCGTTTTTTTTGATTTTTTATATTTATTTAATAAATTTAGAAAATCTTGATGATTAAAAAAAAGGAGACAGACACCCTAACATCGGCTTGGTGTCAGTCATTTTTTGCTTGTTTTTACTTCGCTTCGCTCGTAAAAAACAAGCAAAAAATGCCCACCACCAAGCAATTTCCGTTATGTTGTATTTGTAGCAGAATATAAACAATAATTATTTACACATGAAAAACAGATCTCCACCAAAGAGCAATTAATAAATAGTATCTGTCTATAAAGTCCTTGTTTTTTAAAAAATTGTATATTTTTGATGAGTTTTTTATTATTTTAGTGAAGTAGATGACTTTGTATCAGACGAATTAAAATAATATAAAAAATCACAAAACGATTATTTTTAAATTCAATGACTTTATAGACAGACACTAAATAGGCAAAACTGTTTTAATATAGCAAAATTTATAATATAAAAACAGCAAATATCTTAATTAATTTCACATACAAAATTTTATATAATGAAAAATATATTTAGATTTTTTTAGTAGGCGTTATAGTTTCATTAAGCCTTTCAAGTTGTAAAGATAAAGATGACAACTTTATTTCCTGATAATAAAAGCTATTATAATTATAGCGGCTCTTTAACTACACCGCCTTGTTCAGAAGTTGTAAATTGGTATGTTTTGAAAAATACTATTACAGCATCGGCGACTCAGATAACAGAATTTCAGGCTATTTTACATGATAATTATCGACCTGTTCAAGATATAAACGGAAGAACAATATCAATATTTAATGAATAATTATTAATTTTAGCCTATATGAAAGCATTGCAATGATTTTCAACAGATAAGATAAATTTTCACAGTTTGTAAAATAACAAATGGACGGACAGAATGTTGCAATATTCGAGCAGATGAATTTTTGTGGTCTACAAAAAGTCAAAACGGACTGACAGAAATTTGCAACATTCCAACGGATAAGATAAATTTTCGCAATCTGTAGATAACAAAACGAACAGACTGCATTTTTTAATTTCAGTTATTATTTAAAATTTGCCAAAGTTATGAAAAACAAACTTTGGCAAATTTTTACAACAATATATTGAGCGGATACTATTATTTTTTTAGTTCTTTAATAATATTTTTTGTCTCTTTTTTTTCATCAGATACGTACAAAGCAAATCTGTTATTTAGGCTATTATAATATTTTAATTTTTCTTCGAAATATAATATTCCTTTTTTTCTTATTGCATCAGCTTTTTTGATTTCGCCTGCTTCTTTGTAATAATTTACAATTTTAATTACTATGCTATTGTAAGGAATTTTTTTGTTTGGTAATATTTTTTCGCATCTATCAAGCACTTCGATGGCTTTTTGTTTTTTATTTTCTTCTAATAATTTCCCAGCGAGTCTAACAAAATTTTCACGAATTTCCATAATTCCAATAACTCTTAAATTATTATTTTCAATCAGCACATCTTCTTCTTCCATTCTACCAAATTCAAATTTATTCATTAAGTTTTCGTATAAAATATCTGAATTTATTGAACCAAGTTCATAATTATCATTATTATTTTTGAACGGAACGAGTCTATAAGCAAAACCCTCTAAACGTAAATATTTTTGTAATCCAAGAAAATCTTCTGTGTTTATACTTGTTGCAAAATATATTGGTCTTTCCCAATTATTTCGTGCAATTATCTCCAAAACTGCAAAATTATTTTTATATAAATAATAAGATGAGACATTAGAATATTTGATAAATATATTTTTATATTTCTTTGTATTCTGTTCACCTATAATAATATTCAGAATATTTATGAATCTTTTTTCACCTGTAAATTTTTCTTTTGCATAGGGCAATAGTTGTTCTATAATAGAATCTGGAATTTTTTCTTTTTTAAAATTTTCAAAAGATTCCTGCGTAAATCTAAAATCTGATTTTAGATTCCATTTTAATTTTTTTTCAAAAATAGATAGTTCTTTTTTTGAGAACTTACCATTTTTTACAATTTTAGATGAATCAACATTTATCATAACTTTTACAGAGGGCAAATAATCAATTTCGTATTTTGTTCCCATACCTAATTTTGTATCTTTGTCATCTGATGCTACAAAGTCCATTGCTGTTTGCAATGGCAAATATGATTCAGAAGCATTTTCAAGAAATTTTCTTAATGAAATTTTAAAAAATTCTATTTTTTCGCTGTCAAAATTATAAGTCTTACAGAACTTTGTATCTGAAAATTTGTTAAATAACGAAATAAGCAAATTTATTGATATTCTATTACTCTCGTTCTGCAATTTTTTAAATTCATCTTTTTTCAAAGTAGGGTATTTTGAATTTTCAAAAACTATGAAAAGTTCTTTTATTAAATTTTCGTATTCTGGTTGTAATATATTTCTATTTGCTTTAAATTTTTCTTCAATAAATACTTGTTTATTGTCTGTAAGATACAAAATATCTCTTTTGCCTTCTCTGTATAATTCTTTTGCCGCTGAGAAAGGAACAGGTTTTGCGTCATAAGTTTGCGTTCTCATTTGATTTATATACCAATCTGCGCTTAACAAACTTAAATTAACAACTTTAACATCTGTTCTGTAACCTTCAACTTCTTGAAGATACCAAAGTGGGAATGTATCATTGTCTCCGTATGTGAATAATATCGCATCTTTTTCGCATGAGTTTAAGTATGCTTTTGCAAAATCTCGTGCCGTATATCTGCCTGAACGGTCGTGGTCATCGGCGTTCTGAAATGCAGTAAGCAACGGAACAGCAAGCATTATAAACGAAAGACTTAATGCAGTTTTGTCGGCAAATTTTATGCGTAAAGTTTTATAAATGGCAGGAACTCCAAGTCCTATCCAAACAGAAAAAGCATAAAAAGAACCAGCAAAAGCATAATCTCGTTCGCGTGGTTGATATGGTGTTTGGTTCAGATATATTACAATTGCAATTCCTGTAAAGAAAAACAAAAGTAATATTATTGAAAACATTTTTTTATTTACAGAATAAGTATATAATAGACCTATAAATCCAAGAAGGAACGGTAGGAAATAATATTTGTTTCTACTTTTATTATTTTTTTGTTCTGCTGGCAGGTCGTCTAAATTTCCAATTATTATTTTATCAATAAAATTTATTCCACTTATCCAGTTACCTTTCATAAAGTGTCCGTGTCCTTGATTATCGTTTTGTCGTCCTACGAAATTCCACATAAAATATCTGATATACATGTGTCCGATTTGATATTTTAAGAAAAATGACAGATTATTAAAAAAGTTTGGATTTTCATTATCAGCAGAAACATTTCCCCAGCTTTTGTATGCAGAAATATGATTTTTATCTTCGCTCCACATTCGTGGAAAGAAAGTTGTTCCTGATTCCTGATAAACATAGTTCATGCTTGCTTTTTCTATTTTTTCATATTTATCTCCGTTTACAATATATTTATATTTTGGCTCTGCAACAGCTTCACCGTCTTTATTTCGTTTCACTTCGGCATTGTAATATTTTCCAAATAACAAAGGACGGTCTCCGTATTGTTCTCTATTTAAGTATGATAACAGCGAAAAAATATTATCTGGATTGTTCTCGTCCATTGGCGTATCTGCATTGGAACGAATTATAATAATCGTATAAGAAGAATATCCTATTAAAATAACAGTTATTCCAGTGATTATAATATTCAAAATATATTTCCTTTTTTTGTAAGAATAATGTATTCCAAAAACCAATAATATACCTGTAAACAATAAATATATTATAAGTCCGCTGTTGAAAGGCATACCAAAACCATTTACAAATATGAGTTCAAATTTTGAAGCAATTATTACAAAACCTTGAATTATACCATACAAAATAAACAATATCATAGCTATTGCAATAATCGAAGCAGAAATAATTCCTTTTGTTGTTATTTTGTATTTTTTAAAATAGTACACAAAAACAATAGCTGGAATAACAAGTAGATTAAGCAGATGTACACCTATTGACAATCCCATTATGTATGCAATAAGAATAAGCAATTTGTTTGAAAATTTATCATCTTTTTGACTTTCCCATTTCAGAACAGCCCAAAAAACAAAAGCTGTAAAAAAAGAAGAACTCGCATAAACCTCTGCTTCGACAGCCGAGAACCAGAATGTATCTGAATAAGCATAAAATAAAGAACCTACTGCTCCGCTAAGAAGAATTAGTATTGTTTGGTTTTTACTTAACTTTTCCTGTTTGTTTTCAATAATTTTCTTTGCAAGATAAGTAATTGACAAAAAGAGGAATAAAACAGTGAAGGCACTTGTTATCGCAGAGATACTATTTATCAAAAAAGCTACACTCTGAACATTAGGTGCAAAAAGCGAAAAAAATCTTCCTATCAACATATATAGAGGTGCGCCAGGTGGGTGTCCAACTTGTAGTTTATACGAAGATGCAATAAATTCTCCACAGTCCCAGAAACTTACTGTTGGTTCAAGCGTTAACAGATACGTTGCCAAAGCTATTGAAAAGATAAACCATGCAAGTGCATTGTTATAAAAATTAAATGTTTTTTTCATAAAAATATTAAAAAAATTATGCCATTTTGACGATTAAAAACTACAATCAACGGTAACTTTTTACCATTATGATTGAGACAAAAGTATAAATAAATAAGTATGTTTCATAAATAACAAATAAATTTTTAGGGCAGACGCATCAAAATTAAAAAAAATGTTCAAAACCAATATAATTTTATTGTAAACATCAGAAAATTTACAAAAATTGTTCGATACGAACAAAATTTAATGTTTTAGAAATCGTTAAAAAATAATTTCCTGATTTGTTTCTTGTAAAATACTTATTATTAGTTGTAAATAAATTCGTAATTTACTTATAACACTTTTCTATCATTATATTAATTTGAGACTTAACTTTTTGCAAAATGATTAGCAAATAAATACAAACTATGATTTATTTTTGATGCGTCTGCCTTAACAAAGCTATAAATTATAAAGACAAATTTATGTGAACTTACAAGCTGTTAAAATATTGTTTTGTAAAGATTAAATTTTTGGATAATCAGATTATAAAAAAGCACAACTTTATATAAAGTTGTGCTTTTTTATATTATAACTTTAAAAAATAAAATTATTTTCCAAGACCTTTTTGGAAGTATTTTACAAGCATATCAGCATCTGCATCAGGATAAGCCTGCATAGTGGTTCCTTCTACACCTTCAGTTATTGCTTTCTTGAATTTATCTGCATCAATATCATTAACAAGTGCTGGTGATTTCATTGCCTCATTCCCTTCACCATTTGCACCATGACATGCAACGCATGTACCTGCATAATATTCAGCAATAGCTGTAAAATCTTCAGCTGGCTCATCTGTAGTCTCTTCCATTTCAGTTGTAGCTTCAGCATCTCCATCACCATTAGCAGTATCTCCACCACAAGCAGTAAACATTGCAGTAAATCCAAAAACAAATAATACCGCAAGAATTGTCAAAAAACTTTTTTTCATAACTTTAATAATTTGATTAAAAAAAATATACAATCTGAATATATTTAATTAAAAATAATATTTTATCCAGATTAAATTACAATTACACTATTTTCATAATTTTAAAATAATGCAAAAAAAACAAATAAAAACACACTACTTTGTTTCAGTTGTGTCTGATGTAGCTTCTGGGTCTGTTGTAGCTTCTACCTCATTTTCCATATCTGTATTTGTATCATTAATAACTGCTGTATTTACATCATCTTCTGTTGGTTCTGCATCTCCACCACATGCTCCAAGTATTGCAACTGAACCTAAAAAAAATACTACTGTAAGAATTGTCAAAAATTTTCTTTTCATAACTGTAAAAATTTATTTAAATAAATAATAAAAAAACAAGCTACAAATGTAAATATTTTTTTTTATGAATTAAACTTTATTTGCTAAAAAAAAGAAAAAAATTTTTTTTACAGAAAAAATTATCCATAACATTATGTATATCAGTTAGATAACAAATAATAATAATTCATTATTATTTGTTATTTTTTGATGTCAGTATCAGTAATATCTCCATAATTATTCCCCCAGTTGTTGTTTATATAGTTAATTACAGATATTAATTCATTTTTGTTAAGATAAATAGCTTGCATATCTCCTTTACCTTTTAGTATTGTTTTTATTGTTTCCTGTTTATTATTCAGTACATTATTATTTTTTAATGCAGGAAATGTACTAGCTGCACCTTCACCTGTATCCTGATGACACAATGCACAGTTTTCGGAATATAATCGCTCTCCATTTAAAACTGTCGAAACATTATTAGATGAATTGTTTTGTAAAGAATCAATTGTTGTTTTATTGTTATTATTATCGCTATTGACACTACAAGATAAAGAAAAAATAAATAAAACAAGAATAATTAGAATCACATGTATTGTAAGATTAACTTCTTTCATAATATCAGAAATTATATTTAATTAAAACTATTTTTTTACTATAACTATTTTATAATGAGCAAGTTTAATAATAAAAACCTAAATAATTATAATAAAAAAAATACAAAGTTATAATTTAAAATTTGTTTTCTTATATTTGTGGCAATTTATTTTAATATTATTTACAATGAAAGCATATTTATTTCCAGGACAGGGCGCACAATTTGTTGGGATGGGAAAAGATTTATACGAAAATTCAGAGATAGCAAAAGAATTATTCGAACAAGCCAATGATATACTTGGTTTTAGAATAACAGATATAATGTTCTCTGGAACAAAAGATGAACTAAGACAAACAAATGTTACACAGCCAGCAATTTTTTTGCATTCCGTAATAATGGCAAATGTATTAGCTGATGATTTTAAACCAGATATGGTTGCAGGACATTCTTTGGGAGAGTTCTCGTCGATTACGGCAAGCGGAGTATTATCATTCAAAGACGGATTAAAACTTGTAGAAAAACGAGCAACAGCAATGCAAAAAGCATGTAAAGCAGCACCATCAACTATGGCTGCAATAATTGGTATTGCTGATGAAAAAACAGAAAGTATTTGTAAAAAGATTGATGATATTGTTGTTCCAGCAAATTATAACAGTCCAGGACAAATAGTTATATCAGGCTCAGAAAACGGAATAGCAAAAGCTATTGAAGAACTAAAAAAAGCAGGAGCAAGAAGAGCAATCAAATTAAATGTAGGAGGTGCATTTCATTCTCCACTGATGGCGCCAGCAAAAAAAGAATTGGAAGAAGCTATCAAAAATACATATTTTGGAAACTCTATTTGTCCAGTTTATCAAAATGTAAATGCAAAACCAGTTAGTAATTCAACCGAAATAAAATCGAACTTAATAGAACAACTAACAGCACCAGTGCGATGGTCACAAATAATAAATAATATGATTAAAGATGGAGCAGAATCTTTTACAGAAATAGGACCAGGAAAAGTTCTACAAGGATTGGTAAGAAAAATAAATCGTAAAATACCAACTTTTAGTGTACAATAAAATATTTAATAAAAAACAAATCATTATGTTATTTTTTTAATGAATTTTAATATTTTGTAGTACTTTCCAATGCGAATTAATATTTTTGAAACATATAATTTTAAGCAAAATGCGTATCAACAACCTTTTCAGGTTGTTGTACGTTTTTTAATTGTTAATTCGCATTTCTAATATTTTTGTAAAAAAAATCTAAAAACTTCATAAATTGAATATTTTTTCCAAGAAACAAAAAATTAAATTTGGTTTATTTCTTATTGCTGTAATAATAGGCATATTTGCAATATGGTATTCTGGTGATTTGGTAAAAAAATTATCACACGAGGAAAGAAAAAAAGTCGAACTATGGGCTGAAACAGTTAGAGAAATACAAGAAATACCTTTTGACGGACAAATAAGTCCAACTCTGTACAAGATATTAAAAGATAACAATACAATACCTGTTATACTTGTTAATAATTCTGGAAATGTACTAACACACAGGAATTTAAATCCTAATAAAGTTAAAAACGAGAGTTACCTGAAACATAAAATTGAAGTAATGAATAAACAACACAAACCTATTGTTATTCAATTTATGGAAGGACGTAAGAATTATGTTTATTATGAAGAGTCTGTTTTGCTTACAAATCTTTTTTATTATCCTTTTATTCAGATAGCCGTTGTTATATTGTTTATATTTGTTTCTTATCTTGCATTCAGAAGTGCGAGACGTGCAGATGAAAACCAAGTATGGGTAGGAATGTCAAAAGAAACAGCACATCAGCTCGGCACACCTATATCATCGTTGATGGCATGGATAGAAATGATGAAAATGAAAGACGAAGACTCAATGCTTATAAACGAAGTTCAAAAAGATGTTAAACGATTAGAAACAATAACAGAAAGATTCTCGCGAATAGGTTCTAAACCTGTTCTTGTGAAAAGTAATATAAACAAAATATTAGAAGATGCAGTTACATATTTAAAAATAAGAACCTCACGCAGAGTAATTTATAAATTAAGATTTAATTTGAACGAAGAAATTTTAATACCGCTAAACAAAGCTCTATTTGAATGGGTGATTGAAAATATTTGTAAAAATGCAATTGATGCAATGAGCGGTAAAGGTATTATTATTATAAGTCTTATAGAAAAAAAAGATACAGTAGAGATTGATATAAAAGACACAGGAAAAGGTATTCCCAAAAATAAACAAAGAGCAGTATTTTCGCCTGGCTTCTCTACAAAAAAAAGAGGCTGGGGTCTGGGACTATCGCTTGCAAAACGAATTATTGAAGTATATCATTCAGGTAAAATATTTGTTAAAAATTCGGAAACAAATAAAGGAACAACTTTTAGAATTATATTAAAAAAAAATGGCTCAACAAAATTGTTTATGCACAAAAAAGATGAAAAAATGTTGTAAAATATTAAATTACAAAACTGAAAAAATAATTTTGAATGTTACAATACACCGAAGTATATACAAAAACTCTATTTTTTTATATCTTTGCAAAAACCTGAACTATGAAAAAAACTGATGATAATTTAAAATATAAGATTGCACTTTGTCTTATTCCGAATATTGGTCCTGTAACAGCAAAAAATCTTATCGCATACACAGGTAGCGTTACTGCACCTTTTAAAGAAACCAAACCTAGTTTGATGAAAATACCTGGTGTTGGTGAATTTGGCGCAAATCAAATATTAAAACATAAAACATCAGCACTTATAAAAGCCGATAGCGAAATAAAATTTATAGAAAAACATCAAATAGAAACTATTTTTTATTTGGATAATAATTATCCAAAATTGTTAAAACATTGTAACGATGCCCCCCTGATATTATTTGGTAAAGGGAATTTTAATTTTAATGAAAAAATAATAAGTATTATAGGAACAAGAAAAGCAACTCCTGCTGGTAAAGAGAACTGCGAAAGATTAATTTATGATTTAAAAAAATTAGGACATAATCCAGTTATTATCAGTGGTTTGGCTTATGGTATAGATATTTGTGCACACAAAGCGGCTTTAAAAAATAAACTACAAACCGTTGCCGTTCTGGGTCATGGTTTGGATAGGATTTATCCATCTGTTCATAAAGATGTTGCTCGTGAGATTCTTTTGCAAGGTTCTATTTTAACAGAGTATATGAGTTATTCTCTATATGAGCGTCAAAATTTTTTACAAAGGAATCGTATTATAGCTGGTATGTCGTCAGCTGTTGTTGTTATTGAGTCTGCTGCAAGAGGCGGTTCATTAACTACTGCAAGTATTGCTAATTCTTATAATCGTGAAGTTTTTGCTTTTCCGGGAAGGATAAGCGACAAATATTCAGAAGGTTGTAACAAACTTATCAAACAAAATAAGGCTTGTCTAATAGAGAGCGCCAAAGATATTGAATACATACTCGGCTGGAAAAAGAAAAAAGAACTTACAAACAAACAAAATTTTCTTTTTCATGAATTATCAGACAACGAAAAAATAATTGTAAATATATTAAAGAAAATTCAAAAACCAGCAATAGACCTTATTTTTAAAGAAAGCAAAATGACAATGGCAAAAGTATCTGCAACTCTTTTAGAATTAGAATTTAAAGACGTTGTAAGGTCATTGCCGGGAAAAATTTATGAATTTATAAAAATTTAAAATTAAATTATTTTGTCCAGAACGCTGGCGAGAACAGAATTATTACAGTAAAAAGTTCGAGCCTTCCAGCAAGCATTAGGAACGAGAGTATCCATTTTCCTGTTGTTGGTATTGTAGCGAAATTTGCAGATGGGCCAAAGTCTCCTATTCCGGGTCCGATATTTCCAAGAGTTGCAATAACCGCTCCCATTGCAGATTCTAAATCCAATCCTATTGCAGCCATTAGTATTGTTCCGGTAATAAATATTGACATGTAAAATACAATAAAAGCAAGTATATTACTTATTATTTGAGGATTAACAGTACTGTTGTTAAATCTTACAGGAATTACCGCATTTGGGTGAACTAATCTTTTAAATTCAGCAAAACTATTTTTTATCAGTAATACTATTCTCATAACTTTTATTCCTCCTCCTGTTGAGCCAGCTGAGCCTCCTATAAACATTGCCCCAAACAGAAGAACACTTAAAAACGGAACCCATATAAGATAATCAGCTGTTGCAAAACCAGTTGTTGTTATTAATGAAACGACCTGAAACAAAGAATCCCGAAACGATTTTTCAGCACCTGCATAAGAACTTGAATATAAAACTACTGCTGTTATTATAGTAAAAAATGCAACGAATGAAAAATAATATCTAAATTCTTCGTTATAAAATATTTTTCTAAAATTTAATTTTAAACCGAAATATGCAAGCGTAAAATTTGTTCCAGCAATAAACATAAATAATGTTATAACATAATCTATATAAGGCGAATTGAAATGAGCTATACTGTCTTGTTTTGTAGAATATCCACCTGTTGCCATTGTTGTGAAAGCGTGGTTTACTGCATCAAAAAGGTTCATTCCACCTATCCAAAGTAGAATAACTTCAACAAATGTAAACATTACATATATTATCCACAGTCTTTTAGCTGTTTCTTTTACACGAGGATGCAGTTTGTCTGGTACCGGACCCGGAACCTCAGCAGTGAACAATTGCATACCTCCAATGCCCAGAATAGGAAGTACGGCAAGCGACAAAACAATTATTCCCATACCTCCCATCCATTGGATTATACTTCTCCAAAAAAGCAAACCGTGTGGAAGTGCTTCAATATCGTTTAATATTGATGAGCCTGTTGTTGTGAAACCAGAGATTGTTTCAAAAAAGGCATCAGTAAGATTTGGTATTTCATTACTTATAATAAATGGAAGCGAGCCAATAAAAGAAAATACTATCCAAACAGTACTTACAATAATGTAACCTTCGCGTTTCCCGATTCTATTGTTTGCGTTCTGTGTAAGCAATCGAGCCAAAAAACCGAGTCCAGCCGAGATAAATATTGAATAAACAAAAGCGTAAGTATCGCTTCCATTATACAGCAACGAAATAATTAATGAAAATATTAAAAAAATTGATTCAATAATCAACAACGAGCCAAGAACTCTTATTATTATTTTAATATCTATAGGTGTTTTTTTCATTTTTGTGAATAATCTAAAAATTAAGAACGATGTAATAGTTAAAAAATGTATAAACTTATCGATGTAGCTTCAAGCCACACCGACAGTAATTTATTGTTTGATTACCTATTTATTCCACAATTTAAAATCTTTGATTTGTTTTTGTAATTTTTTTATCAGCTCATGCTGTTGTTGTTGCTCTCGCAGTTGCTGTTCTAACTTTCTATCCTTTTCTTTCATTTCCCTATCCTTTTCTTTCATTTCCCTATCCTTTTCTTTCATTTTCCATTCATCTTCTTTCATTTTTCTTTCATCTTCTTTTATCTTCCTATCTTTTTCTTTCATTTTTCTTTCATCTTCTTTCATTTTTCTTTCATCTTCTTCTATTTTTGTATTCTTTTGTATTAACTCTTTTCTTTGTTGTTCTATTTTTTTATTTTTACGTTTTAATTCTCTATTTCTAAGTTCTAATTCGTCTTCGTGTCTTTCTATTCTTTTTTCTAATGTTCCGAACAAGAAATCATCTAAATCATTATAGAAAAAAACAGCATTTACAGGTGCCTGAAATCCATCAACAACAAAACTTTTTATGGTATCGTACATGCCATAAGTTTTGTTATGCGTAT
>JAOZMB010000168.1 GCA_029934515.1 Bacteroidales bacterium | reverse complement strand
TTTTAATATATAAAAATATGAAGATATTCCAAAAATCAGTTACAAATAAATACATAAAAAATATTGAAAAAGAAAAAATTGATAAAGCTTTTAAGAAATTTCAAAAATTCTATGGCGATAAATTGAGACTTGTAAATATAATGCAACTAAAAGAAGAAAATTATCAAGAAGGTTTTCTTCGCGAAATTTTCGTGCAAACTCTAGGATACAAAATAAACCCAGATAAAAATTATAATCTAACAACAGAATATAAAAACCAAAAAGACGCAAGAAAAGCTGACGGGGCAATTATAAAAAACGGTAAAGCTATTTGCGTTATCGAACTAAAATCGACAAAAACTAAAAACCTCGAAAGCATAAAAGAACAAGCATTCGGATACAAAAATAACCAGCCAGATTGTAAATATGTAATAACTTCAAATTTTCAGAGCCTACGATTTTACGTGGACAACGCTACTGAATACGAAGAATTTAATTTGTTTAATCTCGACAAAGAACAATTTAAATTTTTGTATCTGCTGATAAGCAAAGAAAGTATTTTTAAAGACCTACCAGCAAAACTAAAAAAAGAAACAAAACTTCACGAAGTAGATATTTCGGATAAACTTTATGCTGATTATAAGCAGTTTAAAGATAAAATATTTAAAAGTATTGTAGAAAATAACAAACAATATGATGAATTAATTCTTTTTAAAAAAACACAAAAACTTCTTGACAGATTTCTATTTGTTTTTTTTGCCGAAGACTGTGGACTAATCCCGCCAAATACAATTAGTAAAATCGTTTCTGATTGGAAAATCCTAAAAAAATTAGATTTTTATCAACCGCTTTACAAATTATTCAAAAACTATTTTTCGTATCTCAACAAAGGAAAAAAAATCGAAGAATGGGGAGAAATACCAGCCTACAACGGTGGACTTTTTAGACCAGACGAAATATTAGACAAACAAGATTTTAAAATCGATGATATTGCGATTGAAAAAGATAGTCTGAAAATATCAGCTTATGATTTTAATACTGAAATAGACGTAAATATTCTCGGACATATCTTCGAACATTCACTAAACGAAATAGAAGAAATAACTGCAAAATTAGAAGGTACAAAAATAAACAAAAAGAAAAGTAAACGGAAAAAAGACGGAATTTTTTATACACCAAAATATATTACAAAATATATTGTTGAAAATACTGTCGGTACAATCTGCAAGGAGCAAAAAAATAAACTGAAAATAAATAATCTGCTTATTGATGAAAAATTTCATAGAAAAGACGGAAAACTTAATCAGAAAGGAAAACAATTATACAAAATATTACACGATTATAAAAAATGGTTGTTAACTTTAAAAATACTTGACCCCGCTTGTGGAAGTGGAGCTTTTCTAAATCAAACTCTTGATTTTCTGATAGCAGAACATAAAATGACTGATGATTTGATTAGCGAACTTACAGGAGAAAGTTTACGACTTTACGATACAGACAAAGCAATACTTGAAAATAATATTTACGGAGTAGATATTAACGAGGAAAGTGTTGATATTGCAAAACTTTCACTCTGGCTAAGAACAGCACAAAAAGGAAGACCTTTATCTGATTTATCTAACAACATAAAATGCGGAAACTCTCTTATTCAAGACAAAGAAGTAGCAGGTGATAAAGCGTTTGATTGGAACTTAGAATTTAAAGAAATCATCGATAACGGTGGGTTTGATGTGGTAATTGGAAATCCACCGTATGGTGCAAGTTTTGATAAAAAAACTAAAATTAATATAAAGAA
Source organism: Bacteroidales bacterium (assembly GCA_029934515.1). Classification (GTDB taxonomy): domain Bacteria; phylum Bacteroidota; class Bacteroidia; order Bacteroidales; family JAADGE01; genus JAOZMB01. Next base: position 3,208 of record JAOZMB010000168.1, on the reverse strand, counting down.
TATTTATAAAGAAATATATAAAGGAAAATATGATAGCTATCATTTTTTTATATTCAAAGGTTTAATTTTAACAAAAAAAAACGGAATCTTAGGGTATATTATACCTGACACATGGACTACTTTACAACAGACAGTAAAATTAAGGAAGTTTATTTTAAAACATCATATAAATATTATAGAAAAATATAAATTCAATGTATTTGATGATGCAAATGTTGATACTTTAACAATAATTATTGAAAATAATAATAAAATTAATAATAAAATTAATGTTAATTTTGTTGAAAAAAATTATATCAAAGAAAAAAAAATTGTAACACAAAAAAGATTTTTAAAAAATGATAGATTTATTTTTAATTATTCTATAAATGAAGAAGATGTTAATCTTTTAAATAAAATAAAACAAAATAAAGAAAAAATAAAAGATTTTTGCGAATCAAGTCAAGGATTAGTGCCATATTCAAGAGAAAGTCAAGACGAAATTATTGTTTCAACAAGAGCATATCATAGTTGCTTTAAAGAAACAGAAACGTATAAAAAAAAAATTGATGGTAAGGATATAAGTAAATATGAGTTAAAATGGAATACTAAAAAATGGATTAATTATGGTAGCTGGTTGCACAGACCTCGTCAACAAAAATTTTTCACAAATCCAAGAATTTTAGTTCAACGAATAAGAAATCCCAAATTAAAAATTAGAATAGTTGCAACTTATACATAAGAAGAATATTATAACAATCCAGCTTTAAGCAATTTTATTAAATCTAAAAACTCTAATACTCCTTTGAAATTTATTCTTGGCATACTTAATTCTAAGATGATAAATTGGCTTTATACAAAAAGCTATACAGATGTAAATATAAAACCAACAGATATTGAAAAATTACCGATACCTAATATTTCTCAAAAGAAACAAGAGCCAATTAAAGTCCTTGTTAGTAAATTATTAGAAACAAAACAAAAAATCAAAGATTATCAATTTTTATATAATAAAGCTAATGAAAATAATAATTTTGATAGAGAAATAAAATTAATAAAAGAAATTAATAATTTAAAAGATAATGTTTTAAAATATGATGACAAAATAGATAAAATTGTTTACCAACTTTACGAACTAACCGACGAAGAAATTAATATTGTGGAAAGTTCTGTAAAGTAAAAGATATGTTAGTTTTTATGTTTTCAAAATAGTAATTCCTTGATTTTCAGCACAGAAATATTTTGATGCGTCTGTCTTAATAAAATATAATATTTTTGTAATAAACAAACATATGTGCAATGCAAAAAAATTAGTTAAAAATTTGATTTTTTTTATCTTTGGACTTTTAAATATATAAAATACAATTACATAAGAAATGAAAAAAATAAAATCAACATAAAAGGCACAGAAATAACTCTTTTTTCACAAAACAAGAATGACTTTATTTCTATAACAGATATTGCAAAATATAAAAACAAGGAAACGACAGGCTTAGTTATTTCTCACTGGCTAAGAACCAGATATACTATTGAGTTTATGGGTTTTTGGGAACAAATGCATAATCCAGATTTTAATGTTACCGAATTCGGTAATATTAAAAATCAATCTGGTTCAAATAGTTTCGTATTAACTGTAAAACAATGGGTTGCCAAAACGAAGGCTACTGGTATTATATCAAAAGCTGGTAGATACGGTGGAACTTATGCACATAAAGATATTGCTTTTGAATTTGCATCATGGATTTCGGCAGAGTTCAAGTTATACCTCATAAAAGAATTTCAACGACTTAAAGAAATTGAAAATAACCGATATAATCTTGAATGGAATGTAAAACGAATTTTAAGTAAGGTAAATTATAATATCCATACTGATGCAGTCAAAAATTACATTTTACCAAAAACTGATTTTACAAAAAATAAGAAATGGTTTGCATATGCAGAAGAAGCTGATTTATTAAATATTGCTTTATTTGAATGCACTGCAAAAACATGGAGAAATGCAAATCCAGAACATGCAAAGAAAAATTTGAATATAAGAGATTTTGCAAGTATAAATGAACTAGCCGTTTTATCAAATTTAGAAACTGTAAATGCAGAAATGATAAAGCAAGGAATTTCAAAAGAACTACGTTTTAAGCAACTTATAGAAATTGCTAAATATCAGCTAAAAATTATGAATGAAACAAATTTATTAAAATCAATTAAAAAACTCAATGATAATACTTATATTAATAATAAAAAATGAAAATAAAACAGTATTGTAATTTTTACAATATTCAAAAAAAGTGTATAAATATGACCTACGCTTGGACAATGTTTTCACCGACCTCCTTTATGAATATAGTGCAGTGAAAAACACCACACAGTCGCAGTTTTTCCATTCTTAATTCAAAGCGTAGTTTTATAATTTACGCTTTTTTTTAGTTTTAATAAAAAAAATAACTATGAAAAAAACGATATTTTTATCTAGAAGAGCAATAATTATTATATCTTTGTTTGTTTTTCTTTTGTTGTATTATTTTCTTGTTCCTCCTTTTCCAATGCCTGAAATTCCGATAACAAGCGACACAGAAACGGCAGGAAAGCTTTACGATGATTTGTGTAAGATAACGGAAAATATTGGAATAGAAGACATTGAAATGCCTACTGGTTTATCTGTTGAGAGACTTGAAAAACTTCATAAGGAATTGGCAAGGATTTTAGAAAAAACGGATTTAATTCGTCCTTGTGTTCAATATGCTTTGGTGGTGACAAAAAACGGATATTTTCCGAGTTACAATTCTGGTGGTGTAATTTTTTTGAAAGAAGATGAAGTTTGGAAATACGGAAAAACAATACACAGAGAAGAGATACGGTATTCAGGAGGTTTGCCCGCAAAAAACTTGCGTTTTCTTCCAGAATTTGCAGGAACGGAAATACAATGTTTGGTCATGGAAAAAATAAAAATTTACGGTTATTTGACTCACCCTGAAAATATAAAAAGAGCAAAAATTACAAAAACACCACCTCTTTTGAGACCACCAGGCAATAGAATTGATAAATAAATAAAATTTTTAATTATGTTAAAAGGATTTGAAAATTATAAACATGACGATTTTGAATTTACATCGTCATGTTTCAGACATTTGCTTTCAAAAGTCAAAAATGATTTGATTATAGGAAGTGTTTTGAATGAAAACTTGCGATTAAAAAAATATACTGATAAAATAACTTCCGTTTTTTGCATTTA
>JAOZMB010000167.1 GCA_029934515.1 Bacteroidales bacterium | reverse complement strand
TTGTTACACTTTGAGGCGTTTTTTCAATGCCTTCAAAGTGCTGGTGTTATGCACTTATGTTACATAATAACTTTTAATTGTGTAATCGACTGTTGTCATTATATACCACAAGGTGCATAATGACAACTATTAAGTTAAAATTAATTATTTTGTTTAAGTTCGCATGCAAATGCGAAGAATTAATTTGATACATACAAAAATATTTTTATCATTTTTTTTGCACTTGTGCGGTGAAAACACCGCACAGGCGTATAGTGTATTTTGTGGCTTGTTCCAGTCGCTTCGCTCCTTACTTACACAAGCCACAAAATACATCCAAAAAGCAATGCCCCCAGCCTAATGATATAGTTCCGTATTCTTTCTATTCATTGTCATTGCAAAATTCTTCAAAGTTTGAATATGCTTTTACTAATTTATCTGGCTTTGCAATTAATAGGTATTTATCTTTGTTTTTTATAAGCGTAGAAATTACATTTACAGGATTGTAACTAAAACTTTTTAAGAAGTCTGTTATAAATTTGTTATATCTATATTCTTTTGGAAATGAAAATGTAATTTCATTATCATCGTGAACTGATATTTTAATATTGTTATGCAACACTGCGTTCATATCATCTATTGAATACTCTGTATGTGTTGAAAAAAATATAACTAAATTTGAAACAGATTGATTATTTTTTATATCATCACCGAAAATGTAATTAAATTTACAGTTTGAAGCCATCAAATATAAATCTGTAATCTTGTAATTTTTGGGAACTTGTGCCAATGTTTTTATTATAGGTAAATCCGAAAAAGAGAATATTTTATCACCGTTTCTTTTTTCTTTATAAAACATTGAAGGTATATTTATATTTCTTTTCATGTTTAATTACATTTTGGTTTAATATGCGATTTCTCGCTACCTTTTCTTACGGGATTTCCGTTTTTATCTAAATATCTGTCATGTCTGTTTGCTGAGTTTGAATTGTATCTGTGCCAATGGTCAACAGTATGATGCTTGTAAATGCCTGGAATACCTTTGTCAAAAGCTATTTTTATATTTGTATCTTTGTAAACAAATTCGCGGCGGTTTTTCATTTTTGGGTGTGTTGTTTCGTTCCAATCATCGCTTAACTCATCTGGATTACACGGTGGTTTTGTCCAATCAATATCTGTTGCAAAATCTATCGGTATATCTATTGGAATATCAACTGGTTTATTTATTGCATAATAAATTGGTATAACAATCGACAAAACTATTGCAATATAAAATAACAGTTTAAGAACTTTCTTTACAGTATTTGTTGCTTGTTTATTATTTGAAATATTGATTGTTGTTGTGTTGTGCATAAATTTAAAATTATCAAGTTAAAATTAATTATTTTGTTTAAGTTCGCATGCAAAAGTGAAGAATTAATTTGATACATACAAAAATATTTTTATCATTTTTTTTGCACTTGTGCGGTGAAAACACCACACAGGCGCAGGATTTATTATTTAATTTGTTTGCATTTATGAATAAAAAAAATAGATGCTGTGAAAACACAGCACAGGCGCAGGTATTGTATCATTAGTAGTTAGCAGTAAATTTATCTCCGTTCCATTTATAGATGTTATCAAAACCTGTAACTAAATCTAAACTACTGCCATAGGAGCTATTCTCATTTTAGAATAAGTTAAAACGCTTATTATCAGAAATATAGCTTAAATAACAGCGCGAAAACACGTTTTTTAACTGGTTGATTATTAGTTATTTATACTCAAAGTGAGAATTGTTGGTTTTTAATTTGTAAATCAAGTTTACTATCTGTTAATGGTTTTATTAAACTCATTTATCCTACAACAATATGTAATAAAGCTGTGAATAAATTTATTAAACCACTTATTATGAAGTGTATATTTTTTGTTTTCATATCCTATTTTTTGTTTTTTTTAGTTATGCACAACGAACACGGCTACTGATGGAGTTTCTTTTTTGGTATTTTTGGGGTGCTTTGCACCCCAAAAATACCAAAAAAGAAATGACATCCAAGCAAATGATATAAGCATTTTTCATTATTCTGTAATGTTTATGTATTCATTTTGTCAATTTCTTTTTTATCTTTTCCAAATTCTTTCATTTCATCATAACGAATTAGAAATGTTTTAATTTCAACATTATTAATATTTTCAGTATCTTCTTTTATTCTTTCATTTTTAACCGTATTATCAATATAAACGATATAAATTCCCTGTTTTATATTTGCACTTTTACAATAGTAAGCAATTTGGTCTTTACCTTCTGTGAAATTTGTATAATCATAGAATTTTTTTGTCTCTATGAAATATTCAAAACCTTTTACATTAATTATCAAATCTGTATCGCCGAGTGAAATTTGTGCTTCTCTGTAACTTTTTCCTTTTATCGCATTTAAAAATATACTGATATAAGTTTCAAAACTATAAATCATAGCAGCTTCAGGAATAGATTTAAACTTTCCTTTGTCATCTTTTTCTCTGTATGGTCTAAAACTTCTTAATTTAATGTGTTGTTTATAATCATCAATTAATTTGTCAAAATTTATTTTATTATCTTTTGTTAAATAGTCGTCTGCAAATAAATGTTTGGCAATTTGTTCACTTTCGCCATTTGTGTATGGATAAAAAACATTAAATAATCTATTTTTATAAAGTGGCACCCAAAATTTTATGTTATTATCATCGTCCCAAATAATAAGTCCGTTTGTGTGTAAAGCTTCTGTTGCTGGATTATCTATTGAAAAACGAACTGGTTTATTTGTAAATAATAAATTTTCAACAAATTTTCTGTATTTTTTTGCAACTTTTATCACATTAGAGATATTTTTGTCAATTACTCTTGTTAAATACCACTGCTCTACTTGTAAATAATCTTCGTAATTTAAGACTTCTTTATCAGGGTTTGTATCTATAAGCCTGTATGCAAATCCGTTAACAAGTCCAGGCTGATTTGCTGTTATCTCACTAATTTTTTGTTTTACTTTTTTATCAAATAATTGTCCTGTTTCTGTTTCATGTTGTGCGAAAAGCTCCATTGTTTCTTTGTTTGTAAAATACGGCATTCTAAGAGTATCTGCTATATTGAACGGGCTTGCATCGTCCTGCACAATTCCTGTTATATTTGAAACTCCTACAAGCAAAACACTTTTTAAACAATGTGTTTCTCTTGAATGATATGCGTTTCTTATTGAGTGCAGAAATTCACCAAAATATTTTTTATTAATTCCTTCAACTTCGTCTATTATAAGAACAAATTTTTTATCTTTTATTTGTTCAATTAAGTTAAAAATTTGTGAAATTTCAGTTTCGTTTGTAAAATCTACTTCCCAAAATTCTTTTAATTTCCATGTCAAACGATATAAAAAACTTTCCAATGATGCAGTTTTAAAATTTTCAAAATTTATTTGAGCAACTTTATATCCGTCTTCTTCTAATTCATATGCAAGTAATCTAAAATATGTGCTTTTTCCTGTTTGTCTTGGAGCCCAAATTGTAAAATATCGTTCGTTATCTACAAGGTTTGCTCCTTTATTGATAATATTTTGTCGCATTATTGTATAATGCCGATTTAAAATATTTGGTCCCGATGTATTAAATGTTTTCATATAATATAATTTAGAATTTCATTTTTAATAACATTAAAATCAGAGTTATAATCAATTTTTTTTATTGTATTTTTGATTTTTATATTTTCTTTTGACCATTTTTCAATTTGCCAATTATTATTTTCTATTCTTATTTTCAGGTTGTTTTTATTTTGTGTTATTTGAATAAATCCACTTTTGTAATTTTTGTGATATGAAATCATGTTTGGTTTTAATTCATCAATCAATGATAGTTCTTTGGATAATAATTTTACTTTCAGTTTTGTTAAAAGTTCATTCCAAAATTCAGATTTTTCAGTAGGAATAACTGGTGCTTTATAGATTGTTAGTCCAGCTTTATCTATAATTTTGGTCAAGGTTTCTTCCTGTTTTTGTTTTAAGCTTCTATTTTCAATTGTTTGAATAAAATCATTGAATATGAAGTTATTAATGTTTTTTTCGCAACAAATTTCATTAATTTTTTCTACAAAATGACTAAGAATAACTTGCCTAAAAATATTTTCTGATGTGTTTTTATTCTTATCAAAATAGTCTTTTGCACATTTAATCGGCTCTTTTTTTGTCGTGTTATTTTAGAAAAATTAAAATCATTTTGTTTGTTCTATAAATTACCGATTTTAAAAACCGAAATCAACTCTTTTAACTGCTCTGCTTGTGCTGATAATTCTTCCGCAGATGCTGACATTTCTTCGGCTGATGCTGAATTTTCGTTTGTTATCTCTGTCAGTTGTTGAACAGAAATATTGATATTTTCAACTCCGCTTTGTTGTTCCTTTCCTGCTGAAACAATGTTATTTACAAGTTCTGCACTTTTAATAATTTCTGGAATTGCTGTCTTTAATTTTTCACCTGCAATTCTCGAAATATCATGTCCGTTTTTAGATAATTTATTTATTTCATCTGATGCAATTTTTGTTATATCTGCAAGTTTTCTTATTTCATAAGCTACAACTGCAAATCCTTTACCTGCGTCTCCTGCTCGTGCCGCTTCTATCGCAGCATTTATTGACAAAATATTTGTTTTATTTGCAATTTCTGAAATTATTGTTATTTTTTCGCTTATTTCTGAAACTGATTTTATGGTTTGCACAAAAATTTCATTGCTCTGTTTCATTTCATTTGCAGATTTTGTAGATGCTTTATTTGTCATTTCGGCATTTTGTGTATTTGAATTTATCATTGCAAGCATCTGTTCCATTGAAGTTGCAATTTCTTCGGTGGTTGCAGCTTGCTCATTTGCCCTACTTGAAATATCTTGCGAAGCGGAACTTAGTTGATTACTCGCATCTGAAACGGCTGTTGCTGTGTCGTTTATGTTCAGAATAATCTCTTTGAAATTGGTATTTATTTTGTTTATTGAGCGGTAAAGTTCGCCAATTTCATCG
>JAOZMB010000166.1 GCA_029934515.1 Bacteroidales bacterium | reverse complement strand
ATTCATTGTTTTATATGATAATGAAAATGCTCGGTTTTGAGATAGATGTTGAAATAGAAACCATAGACGGAAGAATTGATGCAGTTGTAAAAACAGATGACAATATTTATATCATAGAATTTAAAGTAAACCAGTCTTCTGATGTCGCTATCGAGCAGATAAAAAACAAAAAATATGCTCTTAAATACGGAAATGATAAAAGAACAATTTATTTGATTGGAATAAATTTTAATACAGATAAGAAAGAAATAGATGATTGGAAACAAGAAAAATATTAAAATGTATATTTTTAAATTAAACAAAAAATAAAATTTTTAGAACGAAATAAATATAATGATTTGTCAGGGAAAAAAGTGTTTTTTTTAACAGATTTATCAATTGACAGATTTCAAGCATTTCAATTAGTTGGTTATTGTAGCGGATTTGGACACGATTATGATTATGATGTTGTTTCAGAAACTGACTATTTTGTAATTAGTTCTAAAACCATAGAGTTATTAAAACAAGGAATTAAAACAAAAAGCATACTTGATTTTGAGCAACTTAAAAGTAAAGCACAAGAAAAAGTTGATAAGCAAAAAGACGATAAAATTTTTGAGTTTGCTAAAAAAACATATTTACTAAATGAAAAGACTTTTTTAGAGTATATGAACAGAAGAACGAAATTTCAGAAAGGCGAAATTAAGATGAATATTTACGAGTGGGAAATAAACAAACAAATTGATAATGAAAAAGTATAATTGTGTTTGTCAGGTATTTTTCACCTGCCGCAGACAAGTTGTTCTCTCGCTGTCATGTTAAAACATCTGACAGTCGCAAAATTTTCCAGAGACATGACATAAAATTGACAATAGATTAAAAAAAAGATAACTTTTAATTTAATAATTATGGATACAAATAGTAAACAAAAGGAAACAGTTCCAACAAAAAGTGTTCATGTTTATCCATCGGACAAAGCCAATTGTGGAATAATACCTGATGAGGCAGGATTAATATATCAATTCGGAGAAACACAAGAAATATTTCCGCCCAAATATATAAAAGTGTTAGTAAACAACGAACTTGAAAAAACGGAAATTGCAAAAGCATTAAGGAAATTAGCCGATGTTATTGACGGTACAGTAGAGCTAAATTATGAAGATTGGGTAAAAGAATTAAAACCTCAAAACTAATTGACTATGAATGTACCACATGATAGGATATGCCCCGAATGCGGAAGTTATATGACTTGGACAAAAAATCATTATGAATGTAAATGCGGATACAAAGGACGAATTCTGTGGTGTTGGCAAAAAATATCAACAGTATTGACTATACTTGCATTAGTTGTTTTGCTGTTCCACAAAATAGTAATTGCATAGGAATAATAAATTTTGTAATTTTGCATTTTTATTAAAAATAAAAAAGATATGCAAACTAAAATAAACATTGGATATTGACAAACAAACTGTTGACCTTGCTAATTTATATGCAGGTGAAAAAGGTTTATCGCTTAATGAAATGTTGGAATATTATCTGAAATGGATAGTTTGGAACGAAACTTTTATGCGAACACCTGATATTATGAAAAAGATTTTGCCTAAATAACAGAAAAAACAATTATTAAGTGCGATAGAAATTAAAGAGAAATACAAATTTTCGTTCTGGGATAGTATGATAATTGCATCTGCATTAGAAACTGATTGTAAAATATAGATATGCACAACAACCAAATAATTGAAAAGAAATTAACAATTGTAAACCAATTTAAACTAACAGATTAAAATAAGTATTATTTTTGCGCTTGGTAGGAGTTTTCTTTCCGCAAAATAAGTTTTCTTGTTTTGTAGCTGGAATGTTCAATGCACATATCATTGTGTTTAAGTGCATTAAAATGCAATAAACACATTTTCTTATATAGCCACAACTGAAAAACAATTGCAAACAATAAAATAAAACGCTATGATTACAGCAGAAATTATAAACGATAAAGATTTTCAATTTTTCAAAATACCGAAAAATTATAAAATCAATGATACAAAAATATACTTAAAAAAGATAGGTAATTCGTTGTTCATAACACCGTTTCACAATCCTTGGCAATCATTTTTTGAGAGCCTTGACAAATTTACAGATGATTTTATGAACGAAAGAGAACAACCAGAACAAAAACGTGAAACTTTTGACTAAAATAGAAAAACATGAAATATCTCTTAGATACGAATATTTGTATATACATTATCAAACAAAAACCTATTGAAGTTTTTGAAAAATTCAGACAATTTAAAATTGGAGATATTGGAATATCCTCAATCACACTGTCAGAACTTGAATACGGTGTTCAAAAAAGCGGAAATCCGAAAAAAAATAAAATAGCTTTACAAGAATTTCTACTGCCTATTGAAGTGATTGATTTTGACTACAATGCAAGTATAACTTACGGAAAAGTCAGAAGTTATTTAGAAAAAAAAGGAACACCAATTGGAGCATTAGATACTTTGATAGCTGCACATGCATTAAGTATCAATATTCCTATTGTAACAAACAATGAGAGAGAATTTATACGAGTTCCAAATTTACATGTAGAAAATTGGGTGAAAAAATATTGATTTTATATATAAAATATTAGAAATTTGCGCTCATCATGTGTTTTTGTACCTGTCGCAGACAAGTTTTATTCTAGTTCAGCAAAATAAGTTTTCTTGTTTTGTGGCTGGAATAATTCAAAACTAATATAGAACGACAAAAAAATTATATACCATAGTGTAAAACTACCAATTTCTTTATCAATAGGTTTGTTTGCTGATTTTCACAACCTGAAAGTTTGTGATACATTCATTATTAAAAATAATTTTTATGAAAAAGACAGCCTTATTTCCCGGTTCTTTCGACCCTTTTACAATCGGACACGAGTCGGTTGTAAAAAGAGCATTGCCTTTGTTCGACAAAATAATTGTTGCCATAGGATATAATTCAGCAAAAAAAGGTTTTTTAACATTAGAAAATAGAATAAAAATAATAAAAAATATATTTGCTGATGAACCAAAAATTAGAGTCGATTCATATTCTGGATTGACAATTGATTTCTGTAAATTAAATAATGCAAATTTTATTTTGAGAGGACTAAGAACAGCCACAGATTTTGAATACGAAAAAGCAATTGCTCAGATGAATAATTTTATAAAAAGCGAAATAGAAACTATTTTTCTTTTAACAGAAGCAGCGCATACTCCTATAAGCTCAAGTATTGTTAGAGAAATTTTGCGATACGGCGGAGATGTTAGTCAATTTTTACCGAAAGTAATAGACATTAATCAATACTTTGATAGTAAAAAATTCAAATAATATTTATCAAATTACAAGTTAGTAATGGTTAAAAAATAACTTAATGATTTGTTTTTGTAAAATATTTATTATCTGGTGTAAACCAATTTGTAATTCATAATTTACTTACTGCAACCATTTATTTTTTTATTAGTCTATTATAAAATATTTCTTTATTAAGAACGTTACTAAATAATAAAAAATAATTTAATAAATTTAATAAATACCAATATGAAACGAATAATTTTTTTGACAGTATTAATTTTTGTGGGTTTTTTGACATTGAATGCACAGAATAATAATGATTGGAGTAATAACAATTCAAGAAGTGCAAAATTAACAAAATCAAATTCCAACAGTAAAAGTGATGTAACTTGGGAAGAGACAATCATTGATTTGGGAAAAGTAAAATACCAGCAACCACAAATAGTTATTTTTAAGATGAAAAATACAAGCAGTAAACCAATATTGATAACAAATGCTGAAACATCGTGTGGCTGTACAGATGCAGAGTTTCCTCGAAAACCAATAGCACCCGGAAAAACTGCAAATATTTCTGTAACTTATGAAGCAGATGATATTGGAACATTTCATAAAACAATTACTCTAACTATGATTATAGAAGACAGCAGACAAATACTTCACATAAAAGGAGAAGTTGTTAAGTAATTTTTTTAATATTTTAATATTATTATTTTATGTATTCCGTTTATTAAAAACGGAATATTTTTTTAACTTTGCAAAATTGAAATTCAATTAAAAATTTAAAAACTCATTATTTACAATAATCATTAATGAAAATAACAATTTTAAATAAAAAATTTTGGCAGTGGTTTGTTTTGATATTATTATCATTAATTTGGGGTAGTTCATTTATTTTGATGAAACGTGGCTTAGAATCGTACACAGATATGCAAGTTGGCTCGATGAGGATTTTTTTTAGTTTTATTTTTCTTCTTCCATTATCAATTTTTAGATTTAAAAAAATAAAAAAGCATCATCTAAAATCACTAATCATAGTTGGTTTTATAGGTAATTTTTTCCCAGCATTATTGTTTGCTATTGCACAGACCCAAATAAGTAGTTCGCTTGCAGGAATGTTGAACTCTTCTTTTCCTCTTTTCGCACTAATAATAGGAGGAATGATTTATAAAACCAAAACTCCAAAATCAAAAATAATCGGAACTATTGTTGGAATGTTTGGTGTTGTTGGACTTATATTTGGAAACATAGAAGGAATATCTAACGGAAATAATTGGTTGGTTGGTTTGATATTAATTGCTAATATGTTTTATGCTATAAGTCTAAACGAAATAAAATATAAACTTGCTGATTTAGACGGTATTACAGTTACTGTTTTTGCTTTTCTTTTTACTGGACCTTTTGCTGGTATTTATCTTTTGTTCTCAGATTTTTCGGCTACTTTTGCAACACACGATTATATTGAAAATTTTGGGTACATTGTTTTGTTGGCATTGTTAAGTTCGGTAATCGCTGTTGCTCTTTTCTATACTTTATTAAATTATGTTGATGCTGTTTTTGCTGCGCTGGTAACATATATAATTCCTATTTTTGCAATACTTTGGGGACTTGCAGATGGTGAAGCAATAACAGTAACACAGATTTTATCTATGTTTGTGATATTAGCTGGAATTTATCTCGTCAATAGAAATAAAAATTAAGTGGTTAGTTGTTAGTGGTTAGTTGTTAGTGGTTAGTTGTTAGTGGTTAGTTGT
>JAOZMB010000064.1 GCA_029934515.1 Bacteroidales bacterium | reverse complement strand
CGAATTACGAATTACGAATTACGAATTACGAATTACGAATTACGAATTACGAATTTGTTTACACATAGTAATAAGTATTTTACAAAAAACAAATCATAAGTTATTTTTTAAAGATTACTTATTCATAAAATCAATTCGTATATCTGTGTTGTTAAAATTCAATATTGTGTTTACTCTATCTCTTCAAATAGTTACATAGAATTGAACAATGCTAATATTTCTACGTTTGCTGTTTCCTGATATGTTTTATTAATTTTTTTTATAATGTTGGTTGTACTTCCTACAAAAATTTCAAATAATCTATCTTTCCCTACCATAAACAATAAGAATTTTTATTTTATAATATTTAAATTTATTGACAAAATAAAAAAGACATTTTAAACAAATCAAAATTTATAGATACGAAAATTTTATAAAAACAATATCTTTGTCAAAATATATAAAATATTACATTCAACTGTGCAAAATAAAAAAAAAATTGTATCTTTGCAAGTGCAAAACTATATAATAATTTACAAAATAAAGATGATTGAAAAAAAAATATATTTAGATATTCCATCACTTGTTGAATTCTATGGTGTTCAAAACATTAATATTAATAAGATTAAAACACTTTTTCCTAAATTAAAAATTGTTATAAGAGGTAATGAAATTTTTGTTTCTGGTGAAGAAAATATTATAAAAAAATTTGAAAAATTTATTCAAAACCTGTTAAAAAAGATAAATAAATATAACAAACTCGAAGAAAATGATATTGATTTAATATTTAGAAACGAGTTTAATGAAGTAGAATTTAATGATGATATACTTGTTTTCGGAACAACAGGAAAAATGATAAAAGCAAGAAACAGAAGACAAAGTTTGTTGATAGATGCTTATGCAAAAAATGATTTAATTTTTGCGGTAGGTCCAGCAGGCACAGGGAAAACATATCTTGCGATTCTGCTTGCTATAAGGGCTTTGAAAAATAAAGAAGTAAAACGTATTATTTTGAGTCGTCCAGCTGTGGAAGCAGGTGAAAATCTTGGTTTCCTTCCCGGAGATGTAAAAGATAAATTAGACCCATATATACAAGCACTATACGATGCAATGAGAGATATGATACCAGGTAAAAAATTAAACGATTACATAGAAAACGGAACAGTACAAATTGCACCACTTGCTTTTATGAGAGGAAGAACTTTAAGCGATGCAGTGGTAATTTTAGACGAAGCACAGAACGCAACAATAGCACAAATAAAAATGTTCTTGACAAGAATGGGTAAGAACTCAAAATTTATTGTAACAGGAGACATAACTCAAATAGACCTGCCAAATAAAAATAATTCTGGACTTCTGAAAGCAACAAGAATATTAAAAAACATAAAAGGAATATCGTTCATATATTTCAACAAAAATGATATTGTTAGACACAAACTTGTTTCAGATATTGTAGGAGCTTTTGAAAAAAATAATTAATAATTTACAAATATATAATTACAAAATAATGAACACAGTTACAAAGACGAATTTTAATTTTAAAGGGCGTAAATCGCTGTACGAAGGTAAAGTAAGAGATGTTTATAATATTAACGATGAGCATCTTGTGATGGTTGTAACAGACCGAATATCTGCTTTTGATGTAGTCTTGCCAAAAGGAATACCATTTAAGGGACAGGTATTAAATCAAATTGCAGCAAAGTTCCTTGATGCAACAGAAGATATTGTTCAAAACTGGAAAATATCAACTCCAGACCCATCTGTTACAATAGGTGTCAGATGCGAACCTTTTCCTGTTGAAATGATTATAAGAGGCTATCTTACAGGTAGTTCATGGCGTTCTTATAAGAAAGGAGCAAGGGAAATTTCGGGAGTAAGTATTCCAGAAGGAATGAAAGAGCATCAGAAATTTACAGAACCAATAATTACACCAACAACAAAGGCAGAACAAGGAAAACACGATGAGGACATTTCAAAAGAAGAAATAATTAAACAAGGACTTGTTTCGAAAGAAGATTATTGTTTACTCGAAAAATACACATCAGAACTTTTTAGAAGAGGAACAAAAATCGCAAACGAAAAAGGACTTATACTTGTAGATACTAAATATGAATTCGGAAAAAAAGACGGAGAAATCTTCTTAATTGATGAAATACATACTCCAGACTCTTCTCGATATTTTTATGCCGATGAATACAAAATTAGATTTGAAAATAAAAAACAACAAAAACAACTATCAAAAGAATTTGTTCGACAATGGCTTGTAGAGAACAATTTTAATGGTGAAAAAGGACAAAAAATTCCAGATATGACAGATGAATTTATAAAAAAAGTATCAGATAGATACATTGAATTATACGAAAAAATTACAGGCGAAAAATTTATTAAAGTAGATATTAATGACTCGAACAAAAGAATAGAGAAAAATGTAACAGAAGAATTGAATAAATTAAAATAAATAATTTATATCTGTTTAGAATAACTTTGCCAAAATTTTAAACTTTGGCAAAGTTTAGAACCAAAATAAGAATAAGATATGTCAAGGCAAAACATAAATAATTATTAGAGATGACAACAACACTTGCTATTCTGAAAGTAAAACTTTTAAATAATGACTGGTCTGAAATCTGGTTTAAATAGCAACAAAAAGAAGCAAAGATTAAAATGTAAAGAATAGATTGCCGAACAAGTCTCATAGCGTGGCATTTGTAGAGTTATTCAAATATCTTTATCATGGTTGATGACTTATGTAAATGAACTTTATAAAAAACTTCCTGATGATTCAAATCATCTATTATCTATTAGTACAGAATAGCAATGAATTAATTTATTAATTTTATCTTTTTTTCAAAGTCAAAGATATGGGATTACCTTTGTTTTTTAACTGTAAAATGAGCTTCTCCGAACTAATTTCTTGTATCTTAAACTCATTTGTTTCTTTATCGTTATCTGTAAAAAGTAATTTTGTGGCATTATCTTTGTTAATCTCCCATGTTCCTAATGTTTCGATTTCAAACATTTTCATTTCAATACTTTTGTCAGTATTAAATTTAATAAACGAGTTCTTAAATATATCATTAACAATCTCTTCGGATTCTGCATTCGTCTCGACCATAGGAAAATCAACTTTTTCCAAATCCCATGTTCCAATAAGCATCTTTTCATGGTCTTTTATGGCGCTTTGAAACAAAGAGCAAGATGTAAAAAAAATCATAACTAAGACCGTCAATATAAAACTGTTTTTTTTCATTATTTTGATTTTAAAAAAAATATTTTAAATAATTTTGTCAAAAATCAAATAAAATTATTTATTTTCCAAAAAAATAATTATTTTTGTAAAAATAATTGCAAAAATTAATTTAATAATAATTAAAAATGGCGTGGAATTTTTTCAAAAAAAGTAAAAAAAAAGACCAAGATAATAATGAAAGCAACAGTCTTGAGAAGAAAATTAATGATGCTTTACGAAATGCTCAGAACGATAAGCAAGAAGCAGAGAAGGAGATAGAAAAAATAAAATCGTGGACAACAGAAGTGATAATTGATACTTATGCAGATATGTTTCCAAACGGACATTTAACGTACTACAGGGAAAGATATAAAAAAAATGCTCTTGAAAATTATGAGAAGATTAAAATAGAGAACGAAGATAAAATTTCAAGACAAGAAGTAGAAAAATGTGATAAGATTGTCAATGGTTATTTGAATCAGATAGCTTTGCGTGAGTCCAAACTGAAACTGTACGCAAAAATTGAAAGTGAATATTTGAAAACAAAACAAAAACTAAAACAAACAAAACTGCAAGAAATCAATAACGATAAACTTGATGCACACGAAGAAAGACTAAAAAAACTTGACAGCGACACAGGAGCATACGTTGACGCAACATCTGATACCGCCGAGTTGGACGAGCTAAAAAGAGAGTTCGAACTAAAAGAAGAATATGTTAAACAACTTGCCTTATTATCAGACAAATACGATACAGATAGTAAAGAAAATTATAACAATGCAACAGCATTTAAAGAAGAAATTGACAGAATGACTGATGATATATAAAGCAAAAATTATTAACTTAAACAAAAAAAATGAAAATAATTAGTTTGAAAATTTTATTGATGATGACTATTTGTTTATTTGTCGGACAAACAGCAGATGCACAGAAAGGAAATGGGAACAAAAATAATATTGACAAAAAACAAATATCAAAATTTCTGAGCAAAACAAGCAATATTTTATTTATTACGAGTAACAAAATTAGAAGGAATAAAATTTATTCTGGATATTTTTACAAGGCAAAAGAAAATCAAAGAGAAGCGATGAATTTTTTTAATGAAGAGAAATTTGATGAGTCGATAATGTATTCATACACAGCTCGTAAATATGCTTTTCTGGCTTTTGAGATTAATAAAGGTAAAATACCAGATAGATGGAAAACAGATAAAAACGAAGAAGTTTTAATTAATAAATTGTTTCCTACGGGAATTTCGGATGATGAGCTTAAAAATCAAGTAGATGATGACGACAAAAAAGCAGAAGAAGAAGATTTCAACAAAAAAGGTGGCAAAAAAAATGGATAAGTTACATAAAAAAACAAATTCTAATCATAAATAATTATTAATTTCTTAACTTTAAATAAATAAAAATGAAAACAATTAATTTTAGAATTTTGTTGTTATTGGCGGCTGGATTATTGATAGGAATAACAACAAATGCACAGAGTTTAACAGACAGCGATAGCAAGAAAGCAAAACACGAAAAAAAGACGAAAGAGTTTATTGAGAAGACAAACAATATTTTGCTTACAACTGCTAATAAAGTCAGAAAGAATAAAGTTTATACTGGATACCTTCACAAAGCGAATAAAAAACAAGAAAAAGCGAATGAATTTTTCAGTGAACAAAAATTTAGACAAGCCATAAAAAATTCATACTTATCGAGAAGATATGCTTTCTTAGCTTTTAGAGCAAACAAAGGTAAAGTGCATGCAAAATGGAGATTAACTGAGAAGGAAAAAGTTAAAATGAAAAAAATATTCAAAAAAGAAGTTACAAACAAAGAACTTAAAAGTAAAGTAACTGATAAAGAAAGAGCAACCGAACAAAACGAAATAAAGTAAATAAATGTTTGATGAATAGCAATACAAATAATATAAAAAGAAGAGTAATATATTTGCTCTTCTTTTTTGTTTTTTCAACAAATATTTCGGCTCAAAAATACAATCTGGAAATAGTGAACAACAAGACCGAAAAAATATCTTTTTTCAAGAAAAATTATAAAAAAATATATACAGATTCTATATATATTTATCCAGAGCTTTATAAATATTTAAATTATTTATTCTCGAAAGGTTATTTATCTGCATCATTTGACAGTGTTTATTTTTCGGATACAGAAGTAAAAGCATATCTTTATTTGGGTGAAAAATATATTATTTCAAATATTTTTTTTGATGATAAAGATAAAGAAATAATTCGTAAACTTAAAATAAAAAAAAAGAATGTAAAAAATATAACTCTAAATCCGTTGATTTTAGAAAATATTTATAATAAAATAATAAAATATTATGAAAATAATGGATATCCTTTTGTTACATTAAAAAATGATTCCGTAAAATTTGTTGAAAATAAAATCGAAATTAAGCTTAAAATATCTAAAAATATTAAAGTTAAAATTAAAAATATACACATCAAAGGAGAGTATAAAATTTCAGAGATATTTATAAAAAAATATTTATCTCTGTCGGAAAACGAATTATACAACCAAAGTATAATATCAGAAATTAGTCCAAAAATTGATGAAATAGATTTCGTAAATGAAATAAAAATACCCGAAGTTGAATTTTATGGGAAAAATGCAGATGTTTATTTGTATATTAAAACAAAAAAAGCAAATCAATTTAATGGAATTATTGGTTTTATTCCAGACCGGGAAGATGAAAATAAATTGTCGTTCACAGGAGATATTTCTGTTAAATTGTTGAATACATTTAATAAAGGCGAATCTTTGTCGTTAAAATGGAACAAACCAGATAAATATTCACAAAGATTAAAATTGAATTTTAATTATCCATATTTGTTTGGCAGTTCGTTTGGAACATTATTAGATTTTGGTCTGGACAAAAAAGATACAACATATTTAACATTAGATTTTAAGCCAGAATTGAAATATTATTTTAGAAATAATGATAAAATTAGTTTATTCTTAAAATATAAAAATTCGATGATATTGTCATCGAAATATATAGATACAACAATTTATTCAGATGCAGAAAGCACATTGGTTGGTTTTGGTTTTGATAGCGAACGTCTTGATTATAAATATAATCCAGCAAAAGGTTATTCCTTTTACACAGATATTTCGACAGGAAAAAGAATTAGTAACGGTGAGAGTAAATCAGATAGTCGTGTAAAACTGTTTGCAGAATATTATAGCAGGATTTACAAAAATTTAGTTCTGAAATTGGCTGTTAAGAACGAATATATATTTTCCGAAGGCGAGATGTTTATGAACGAAATGATAAGAATAGGTGGTTTTAATTCAATAAGAGGTTTCGACCAGGACGAGATATATACTTCGGCTTATTCAATAGGAAGTGTTGAGTTGCGATATCTTTTTGAGAAGAAATCTAATTTTTATATTTTCTTTGATATTGCAAAATATATGAAAAATAATATAAACGAAAATATTTTTAAAAATATTTTTGGATACGGAGCTGGTTTGAACTTTGAAACGAAAGCTGGAATTTTTTCATTAAGTTATGCACTTGGGAAACAACAAAATAACAATATACAATTGTCAAATTCTAAAATACATATAGGATATGTAAATGTATTTTAGAGATGTTTGAAATTATGATGCGTTCTTTATATTCAATAGTTCGTTAAATTTTAAACTGTCGATTTTTCCATTAATTTAATTTTTAATCGATTTAGGTACAACACATATAATTTTTGAATATACATTAATTTCGTTTATTGGGATACTCAGTGGCGATACACCTCTTGTTCCTTTACCGTTTAAAGTTGTAAGCATCAGCATTTCTAATGGTGAAACTTTTCCTCTTGCACCGTTTTCTATTTTAGAACGAGCCTGCGGATTTGAAATAATACTTCTCAAATTGTTTATTGGTTCTCGTGAAGCAATAATTTTAAGCATATCATTTCCGAATGGCTTGTTCATCTGCATAAGTTGTGTTTTAAAAATAATTGTATCTTGCGGTGCTATTTTTATATCAGATGCTGGAGTTTTTTTATCTGGAATTAGCATACTTATCGAGTTATCTGGCTGTATATCAATTACTTGAAAATATGCCGTAAAACTTCCGTTGTTAATTACCTGTAAAATAATAACATCGCCTTCTGTAAACAATAACTGACCGCCTTTTGTAAGTTTTGATTTTTCTGTATATATTTTGCTTACAACAGGTCTTCGATTTTTTATTACATAATCAACAGGCAATACTTCAATTTGTACATCTAAATCTGGATTTATCAAATTTATACTCCTTATATATTTGGCACGCGAATGGAATATCATTTCTTTTTCTATCGCTTTTGCTATTGTTCTTACTTTGTTATTTTCTTTTTTTTTGAAAATTATATCTTCTTCGTTTTTTAGGATAAAAGATAAAATCGTTTCGCCATGTTTATTCTTATTACTTTTAACAATTGCATCAGCATTATATACATTTTCTTTGTCAACTGTTTGTATCAGTCGGCTGTCTTTTAATAATCGGCTGATAGCAGAGTTACGTTCTGGTAGCTCCAAGAGAACATTTACCTGTAAAGGTCCGAAGCTCTGATAACTTAAAAATATCCATGATTTTCTTAATTCGTCTTCACTTAGTTTTGATTTTATTATTACTTCAGCATCAAATTCAGTAGTTTTATGAACATAACCAACAGCTTTTTCATTTGATTTTTTTATTTTAACAGTTCCTATATCGTGAATCGAGATAGTTGTTCCCTCAAAAACACCGCTTATTCTTGTTTGTGCAAATGGAATTTTTATCTGTGGATTATAATTTCGTGGTGCGAGTTTATCTCTTGCGCCTCTGTCTGCTGTGTTTCCTCTCGAAATTGTTCCAGAATAGCAGGCATCTACAATAAATATAAAACTTCCTGTTTTACCAATTTTTTTTCTTGCCTTATATATCATTTCGTTTAGTTCGTCATCAATTAGATGATTTTCACCTTTATAATTTTTTGTATAATAAGCTTCGGCATCGTAAGGAACGATTGATTCATCGTATCCGTCGGCTTCATCA
The DNA here is from genome assembly GCA_029934515.1 of Bacteroidales bacterium. Classification (GTDB taxonomy): domain Bacteria; phylum Bacteroidota; class Bacteroidia; order Bacteroidales; family JAADGE01; genus JAOZMB01. The sequence goes on along the minus strand of JAOZMB010000064.1, from coordinate 11,492 downwards.
CCGTCTATATCAATTACTTGCTGACCGTGACCAGAAAAATGAAAAACAAGAATAGTACCTTCTTCGGCTTGTTTTACGAGATGCTCTTCAAATATTTTTTTATGTTTGCTTTTGTAGCCTCAGAGTTCATAAGTATTATAATATCTTGCTCTTTGAATCCTTTTTTTATAAGAGACGCTTTAATAAGTTTAACATCTGTTGCTGTATTAAGCGATGACCATTGTTTTTTATATTCCGATATTCCGATAATTAAAGCTAATTTTTTATTTCTATCATAAGAAAAATTAAAAAAAATAGATGATATTATTAGAAATAATAATGCTACAATTATTGTTTTTTGTAATTTCATAATTATTATTTTTATAAAAAAAATTACAGGATTATAAATAATCTTATACTTTTTTTAAAAGGTTCACTGGTATTGCGTTAAGAAAAAATCAAAAGCTGTATGTTTTTATTTTTTATTTTTTTGCAAAAATACGAAATATTTGTTTTATTTGTACTTTCTCTCAGCGAGAAAACTATATTGATAAAATCTTAGTTATTAACGATTTAATAAATTAAGAATTGCTGAAATAATGCAGGAATTGATTGTATCTATGGCTGTGTTACAACGTGAGTTGTTTGGCAATTTATGAAACTTTCTTAAAAAAAAATTTTTTATTGATAAAAAAATATTACATTAGCGAATCGAATAAAATTCTCGAAGTTTTTCAAATTATTTAAGTGCTGAAAATCAAAGAATTAATATTTTGAAAAAATAAAAAATAGAAAATTAAAAATTAAAAATTAAAAAATAGAAATTATGGCATACAGTAAGTTCAAAACAACAGAATTAATAGAAAAAGAACTTGGCATTGGTTTTAACTATAAGACGTTATTATTTAAAGAGGTAGAAAAGGTAGAGTATAGCGAATGGCTTAGAACAAAATTGATATACAATAGTCATGCTTATTCAAAAAATGAAAAATCTAATTCTGAACTAATCGTTTCTCCTATATTGACAGAAGTTAAGAGACAAAGTAAAAGTTTTGTAACATTCTTTTTTAATCACTATCTAGATATAGATAACGAACTAAACGGAAAGTGTGATTTTGTAATGGCTAAAAATATAAAAAACCATATCAAAAATACTATTTTCCAGATAACAGAAGTAATAGAAAATAATAATTTTAAACTGGGAATTCCGCAGTGCGCAGCAAAAATGTATGCTGCACAATTGTTTAACAAAAAAAATAATACAAGTGTTGATTGTATTTATGGCTGTGTGACAACCGGAACAATTTGGCAGTTTATGAAACTTTCTGATAAAAAAATTTTTATTGATAGAAAAATATATTACATATACGAGAGAAATGACCTTCTCGGCGCTTTCCAAACTTTTATAAATACTTTTAGATAAAGTAGGCTTATGAAATAAATATTTGAAGCATTATAAAATGTTTGAACTCAGCAAATGTTATGTGTATAAAAAAAAGTACAGAGCTATAAATAGTACTGTACTTTTTTTAATGTTCACTTATATTACGTTAAAAAAAATCCAAAACTGTATGTTTTAAATATATTTTATCGTTTTCTTATCTCTGGAAATTTCTTTATTAATTGGTCTTTTATTATTTTTCCTATTGCGGCACGTGAACCAGAGTATCCGTAAAATGCAGTATTATATCCTTTTGTGAGTTTAGAGACCCATACATTTTTTTCTGTTTTATTATCTACAATTGTAATTCGTCCTTTTCTTGTTCCCATTGCTTTTGTTTGTATATAAACAAAAATTGTATAATCTGCTTGTTCTTTGCTGTCGGCATATTGAAAGCTTGTATATTTCAACAAATATGATTTCATCATCTTAACTGAATTTAATCCGTTCACCTCTGTTTTTTTGTCAAAATCTAAATATACAATCGACCCGGAACTGAATTGTGAAAACACAGCCGAAATAAAAATAAAAACTAATGTTGGTGTTAAAATAATTTTTGTGGTCTTTTTTCAGCAAGGAATTCTCTTTGTGTTCTATTGTTATCCATACTAAAACCTTTTAATTTAAGCTTTGCTTTATCATATTTTTTAATAAGTTTTGCGAGTCTGATTACCATATATTTATCAAAAATCTGTTATTAACTTTGCCAAAATTTTTAATTTTAAAAGAAGCAGTCTATTTTGGTTTCCAGCTTGCATAACAATTATCTCCTTGTGATGTATCTTTTGTAATTAAATTTCCGTCTTCATCGTAAATGTATATGTCAAGGTCTGTGTTGCCGTCTCCAACTATTGCAACTTCGACAAGCGAGCCTTCGTAGAATGTAACCAAATAATAAACATAGCTACCTCCTGAAACTGTTTTGTATGTCGCTCTTGCACCATCTGCTACTCCACGTGCTGATTGACTTGCTGTTGATTTTATATCCTTTTCTACTAAATCAGCAATTGCAAGTAAATTTTCATTTTCTGTCATCGTCCTAGCATCAGCTATCAAAGTAAGAGGTTTCAATAAATCTGCTGTTTTGGTTTCTGTTTTTTCACTTGCTACTTTTTCTCCGTCTTCAACTTTATCTGGGTTCATCTTTTGTGGAGCATTTCGAACAAGTATTTGTGCGGCGTTCAACATACTTAGAGCATCTTTGTGTGCATAACCATAGTTTGCCAAGTTTTGTGCAATTTTTACGGCTGTAACATGCTCGCTTCGAACATCTTTTTCGCCATCTTTCTTTTCCTCAACATTAACATTATCTTGTGCAAAAACAAAACATGAAAAAACTGCTGCAATCGAAAACAAAAAAAAACTTTTCATATCAAAAAATATTAATTTAAATTAAACTATATTAGATTATACATTCAAATCAGAAAAAACGAAGAAAAAAATCGCACTTTTTTATAAAAAAATATTCCAAACTAAAATTTTTACAGAAATATAAAACAACAATGCTATTTTAGAACAAAGCCATGAAATTTTAATTAATTATATCAAATATGTTATATAACATATTGACAGTATTTTAAATATTTTTAACTTTGTCTTTTAATTTTAAATTAAATACTTTTATTTTGTACTGTATTGATAAATTATCAAACATGATAAGTAAATTACGAATTATAAATTATGAATTACGAATTTGTTTACACCTGATAATAAGTATTTTACAAAAAACAAATCAGGAAGTTATTTTTTAACCATTACTAAGTTAATGTAGAACTGATAATTACTTGAAAAAATAATTTTTAATTTATGAAAACAACACGACGTGATTTTATAAAAATATCAGCAATGGGGGCAGGCGGTGTTATGCTCTCGGCATCTCCTTTGCTTGCCTGGGTTCCGAGTTTTTTAAAACTAAAAGATGATAGACCAGATGATTCAAAAGCAAAAAAATATCCTAATTTTTGTGAAGTGTGTTTTTGGAATTGTGCAGGATGGGTTTATATGGACAAGGATAATAAAATCCGAAAAATTATAGGAAATGATAATGACCCACATTGTAACGGTAGATTCTGTCCGCGCGGTACTGGTGGAGTTGGAATGTATTATGATGAAGACAGATTAAAAACACCTTTGAAAAGAATTACAGAAAACGCTAAACAAAAATTTGTAAAAATTTCGTGGGACGAGGCAATTAATATTATTGCTAATAATATGAAAGAAATAAAAAATAAACACGGTGCCGAAAGTATTGCTCTTTTCCATCACGGCTCAAGTGGAAAACATTTTGTGAATTTATTTAAAGCATACGGTTCTAAAAATATAGCTGTGCCAGCTTATGCGCAATGTAAGGCTCCACGAGAAGAAGCATTTAAACTTACATTTGGACATGCTTTACATTCGCCAGAACCACTTGATATTAGAGATACTAAATGTTTGGTTCTGATAGGTTCGCATCTTGGAGAGAACATGCACAACGGACAAGTACAAGAAATGGCTGAAGCGATTGACAAAGATGCTACAATAATAACTGTCGACCCAAGATTCTCTACAGTAGCAAGCAAATCAAAATTTTGGCTACCAATAAAACCAGCAACAGATATTGCTCTTTTATTATCGTGGATAAATGTAATTATAGAAAATGAATTTTATGATAAAGAATATGTTGAAAAAAATACTTTCGGTTTCGACCAACTTAAAAATCATGTGAAAAATTTTACACCAGAATGGGCTTACGGAATAACAACCATAAAACCAGAGATAATTAGAAGAACTGCAAAAGAAATGGCAAATGCTTCGCCAGCTGTTATTGTGCATCCGGGAAGGCATGTTACATGGTACGGAGATGATACACAACGATTGCGAGCTGTTGCAATATTAAATGCTTTGCTTGGTTCATGGGGCAGACGAGGTGGTTTTTTTAATCCAGAAAAGGCAAAGCTTCCAAAATATCCAATACCAGCATTTCCTAAACCAAAATGGACATGGAAAGATATTGTTCCAGGTAGTTATCCGCTTGCTTCATCAGGTGTTACAAATATGCTTATTCACGCATCGCAACCAGATTTTCACGGAAAGAATAAAATAAAAGCTTGGTTTGTTGTTGGAACTAATCTTATTGCAACAATTCCTGATATTGAAAAAACAATAAAAGCTGTACAAAATATGGAATTTGTAGTCGCCGTAGATACTATGCCAGCTGAAATAACTGGTTATGCCGATATTGTGCTTCCAGAATGTACATACCTCGAAAGATATGACAATATAAGGTCAGCACAGCATAGAGAACCTAATATTGCTTTGCGTGTTCCTGCTACGGAACCACGATGGGAATCCAAACCAGGATGGTGGATGTGCAAAAAAATTAGTGAAAAATTAGGACTCGAAAAATATTTTGATTATAAAGATTTCTCAGAAGTTATTGATTGGCAACTGAAAAAAATCGGCTCTTCGCTTGAAGAAATGAAAAAAATCGGAGTAAAAAAAATAGGAAGAAAATACGATGATTTGTTTTTTAATGACAACGAAACACACGAATTTAATACGCCAACAGGAAAAATAGAACTATATTCTACAAAACTTGAAAAACTTGGCTTCGATGCAATGCCTAAATATAAAAAACATCCAGAACCAGAAGATGGATATTACAGACTTATATACGGCAGAACACCTGCACACACATTTAGCCGTACAACAAACAATCCGAACTTAATAGACCTGAAAAAAGAAAATGACCTATGGATAAATCCAAAAGTTGCAAAAGATTGGAATATTAAAAACGGACAAAAAATTTGGCTACAAAATCATCAAGGAAAAATTTCGGAATTTCCTATAAAAGTAAGAGTCACAGAAAGAATTAGATGGGACTCGGTATTTATGGCACACGGTTTTGGTAGAACAGACAAAAGATTAAAAAGAGGATACGGTGCTGGAATTAGTGATTCTGAAATGATATCAGACGTAAAAATAGACAGAGAAACAGGAAGCACAGGAATGAGAAGTAATTTTGTTACATTTTTAACAGAATTACAAACATAATCATAGCTCACAGAGACAATACTAAATTATAAATACAATATAAAATATTATATGAGAAACTTTGAATTAAATAAACTTCCACCAAAACAAAATATTGAAACAAAACAAGTTTTGCGTGCATTAAATAAAGCAAGCAGAGCATTAGCAGAATTAAAAGGTGAAGCGAAAACAATTCCAAATGAAAATATCCTGATAAATACATTAGGATTACAAGAAGCAAAAGACAGCTCAGAAATAGAAAATATTGTAACAACTCATGACGAATTATTCCTTGCAACAGTTGATAATATTGTTGAAAGTATTGCTGCAAAAGAAGTTCAAAATTATACAAAAGCTTTAAAACATGGTTTTGAACTTGTGAAAAAATACGGTTTACTTACTTCAAACAATATCATTGAAATACATGGACAACTTGAACCTAATAAAAAGGGTTTAAGGAAAATACCCGGAACAGTATTAAAAAATTCAGCCGGTAAAACTGTTTATACACCGCCACAACATTATGATAAAATTGTAGAATTAATGTCAAATATAGAAAAATATATAAATGACAATGATTTACAAGACATTGACCCGTTGTTAAAAATGCCAATTATACATTATCAATTTGAGAGTATCCATCCATTTTATGACGGAAATGGACGAACAGGACGAATTATTAATATCTTATATTTAGTTCAACAAGGATTACTGGATATTCCAGTTCTTTATCTTAGTAAATATATAATTCAAAATAAAACAGAATATTATAGACATTTACAAAGAATTAGAACAAGCAACGATTATGAAAATTGGTTGATTTGGCTTTTAAATGGTGTAACAGAAACATCAAAATCGACCATTAATTTGATACAAAAAATTAAAACACTAATGGACGAATATATTGAAAAGATAAAAAAAGCTCATCCGAAAATATATTCAAAAGATTTGGTTGAAAATTTATTTAAACATCCATATACGAAAATTGAGTTTGTATTAAATGACTTGCAAATAAGTAAACCAACGGCGACTCAATATTTAAACAAGCTGATAAAATTAGGATTACTTAAAAAAGAAAAACGTTGGAAAACAAATTATTATATAAATGAAAGACTTTACAAACTCTTTACATAAAGGTATCAAGTAAAGAAAATGGCTAAATCTTTACTTGAGAAGAATATCAAGTAAAGAAAATGGCTAAATCTTTACTTGAGAAGAATATCAAATAAAGAAAATGGCTAAATCTTTACTTGATAATGATGAAATAAATAGAAATGCACAAGATTGAGCTTGATGTAAGTTATTTATTTTGCCTATCTATTTGTTAATTAATAATTGCTAAAAAAAGTTTATCAAACAAAAAAATACAATATTATGAGATATGCAATGGCAATAGACACAAAAAAATGTGTCGGATGTAGCGACTGTGTAGTTGCTTGCCAAACAGAAAATAATGTTCCAATTGGGTACGCACGCGATTGGATTTCTGAAACAGTCGTAGGTATATATCCAGACCTTGATTTAGAAATACGTTCAGAACGATGCAACCATTGCATTAATGCTCCGTGTGTAAGAACATGCCCAACAGGGGCAAGTCATATTACTGAGGGAGGGATAATTAAAGTAACACCTTTTGAATGTATTGGTTGTGGAGCTTGTATAGAAGCGTGTCCTTACGATGCAAGGTTTTTTCATCCAAAAGGTTATGTTGAAAAATGCACTTTTTGTGAACATCGTGTAAAGAACGGTCAGTCAACAGCATGCGCATCCGTATGCCCAACTCATTGTATATATTTTGGAAATATTGACGACCCAAACAGCGAAATAGCAAAAATTATTGCAAAAAGAAAATACAAAGTACTTGCACAAGAAGCAGGAACAAAACCACAAATATTTTATTTAATTTGATAAAATAATAAAACAAAATCTACTAAGTTAATGAATAATTCATTAGTTTATTCAAATTTTTTAAATTTAAAAAAATAATAAAAATGAGAGAAGAATTAATAACAAGCGGACGCATGAACCCTAATATAGACCCTGTGTTACATATCTGGCACTGGCAAATTCCTGTTTATCTTTTTCTTGGTGGTCTGGCTGCTGGATTATTGTTTTTTGCGGCATATTATACAATAACAGGAAAGGAAAAGAAATTCCAAACAGCCGTTAAATATGCGCCGATAATCGCGCCGATAGCAATAATGTTAGGTCTGATTGCTCTTTTGCTAGACCTTAGACATCCAGCTTATTTTTGGCAACTTTATACAACTATTCGTTTGGAATCGCCGATGTCATGGGGAGCCTGGATTTTACTTTTAATTATGCCTGTTTCAATAGTTTGGATAGCAAGTTATATAAAAGAAATATTCCCAAAATTTGATACAGAGCATAATTTTATAGGTAAGATATTAAAATTTATAATAGAAAAAAAAGATACAGAAGAAGAAGTAAACTGGGACTGGAAGATAAAATTTTTAAAAATTTTTGAGAAATATACAATCGAAAAAAGAAAAGCATTAGCTTGGATTATGATTGTATTGTCTGTTATTCTTGGTGTTTACACTGGGATATTACTATCGGCATTCAATGCACGTCCGCTCTGGAATACATCAATACTCGGTCCGTTATTTTTAACATCTGGACTATCAACCGCTGCTGCAACTATTATGCTTATGACAAAAGACCATCGAGAACGTATGATATTTAGCAGAATTGATTTGCTACTTATTGTTATTGAATTGTTCTTAATAACTCATCTATTTATGGGTTTTCTTGCTGGTTCACAAGCAAAAATCGAAGCAGCAAATCTTTTCTTAGGAGGAGAATTTACAGTAACATTTTGGGTAAATGTAATAATACTCGGATTAATTATACCTGCTATTCTTGAGGCACTTGAACTTCTGAAATTTAAAATTCCTGTAATATTGCCTGTAGCTTTAATACTTTGGGGAGGAATAATGTTCCGTTTCATAATGACAGAAGCTGGACAAATAACAAGATTTTTATATTAATAAGTAAATTACGAATTATTAATTACGAATTACGAATTATGAATTACGAATTTTTAATTTTTAATTTCTATTTGTATGATATGTTATGTTTTTAAAATAGTGAATTTTAATTGCTTTAAAAACATAACATATTGATAATCAAGTATGATTTATTTTTGATGCGTCTGCCCTAAAATTTCATAACACAACTTTTTTTATTTTGTTATTTATTATAATTTTGCAAAAAAAAAATTATGAAAAAACAAATTTTTATTTTATTGTTGATTGTAACAGTAATAAATACGACAAAAGCACAAGAATTTTGGGTTAAGAAATTTATATACACACCCAAAGATATTACAGCAAGAATAAGCCCACGAACAGATGACAACAGCCAAAAATGTGCGATAATAAAAATCCATACTAATTTGAGAGGGTTAAAATTTGACTGTAATATGGGGTTTTGTGGAGATGATATACCTTACGACAATGCAGGAATTTATAAACTATATGTCTCACCAGGAGAAAAACGTATAATGATACAAAAAGAAGGTTTTATCCCACTGGAATATATTATCGAAGATTACAATATTAAAAGCCTCGAAACATACAAAATGACACTTACGCAAAAAGGTGGATATATAGACTCTACGCAAATAAAAAAATTTGATTTTGTGAAAATATACAGCAAACCAAGCGGAGCAAATGTTTACATAGAAGGAGAATTAAAAGGAACAACACCATACGAAGAATTGATAGAAGAAGGAAACTATATTTATCTTATAAGAAAAAATAAATATTACGATACAGACGGAAACATAAATGTAGAACAAGGAAACACAAAAGAAATAAATGCTAAATTGAAACCTAAATTTGGAAATATTGAAATTAAAACTACCCCGACAGGGGCAGATATTAGCATTAATAACAAACCAACAGGAAAACAAACACCAACAACATTTGATTTTAAAGAACAAGGAAAGTATGATATAATGTTGCAAAAATACAAATACAAAACTGAATACAAAACAATTACACTGCAAGAAGGAGTTACCGAAAAGATAAACATTACATTGAAAAAAGATTATGCAAGTGTAACAATAAAAACAACACCCGAAAGAGGTGCAAATATTGAGATAGACGACAAAGAAATAAACAAAACAACACCATACACGATAACAGAACTAAGCTCTGGAGAACATAAAATAAGAGTTACTAAAAAAATGTATAAACCAGCTGAAAAAACAATTAATGTTACAGCTGGACAAGCACAAACGACCGAAATAATAATGCAGCCAACATTTACTGAAATAACAATAAACACAACACCGGAAGATGCTAAAATATATATAGACGGAAATTATAAAAGCACAGGAAAATACACAGGCAAACTAAACGAGGGAATGCACATTATAGAAATTAAGAAAGAAAAATATAAAAACCGCAAAGAAAACATAACAATAAAAGCAGGAACACCCAAAACAATAAAATACACCATGCAGGCACGAAAAGGAAACATTGCAATAACAACAAGCCCTACAAAAGCCGAAATATACATTAACGGAACACACAAAGGAAAAAGCCCGAAAATGATTTACGACCTTATAATAGGAGATTACAACATTGAAGCAAAAAAAACCGGATACGCAACAACAACAAAAAAAATAATTATTACAGAAGGACAAATTACTCAAACGAAACTTATATTGCAAAGCGGATTAAAGGTTACAATAAACAGCAAACCGCAGGGAGCAAACATATATATTGGCGACAGCTACAAAGGTAAAGCACCGCAAAATATTGATTTATCTTTTGGTGAACACACTGTAAAACTGACTGGAACAGACAAAGACAAATACAAAGACACAGAGCATACAATAAACATACGACAAAACGGAAAAACAACATACACACTGCCACTTAAACAAGAAGACGAAGACTATAACATGGTATTTATAAAAGGTGGAACATTCCAGATGGGTAGTAACAACGGATATGAAAGAGAAAAACCTGTTCATACTGTAACGGTTTCCGATTTTTATATAGGTAAATATGAAGTAACACAGAAGCAGTGGGAAGAAATAATGGGCAACAACCCAAGCTATTTTAAGGGCGACAACTTGCCGGTAGAACAAGTAAGTTGGAATGACATACAAGAGTTTATAAAAAAGCTAAACCGCAAAACAGGAAAAAAATACAGACTGCCAACAGAAGCTGAATGGGAATATGCCTGTCGTGCCGGCACAACTACGCCCTTTAATACAGGCAATTGTTTAAGCACAAATCAAGCAAACTACGATGGTAATTATCCTTACAAAGAATGCAGCAAAGGCACTTACCGAGAAAAAACAACAACAGTAGGTAGCTTTTCTCCCAACGCATGGGGAATTTATAATATGCACGGCAACGTTTATGAATGGTGTCAAGATGTTTACAAATCTGATTTTTACAGCCAAAGCAAAAATGCAACAAACCCCATATATGCGGGAAGCGGCTCGCGTCGTGTTATACGCGGCGGCTCTTGGAACGGCTACAGTGAGTATTGTCGTTCGGCTGATCGTAGCAGCTACGCGCCAAGTTATAGCAACGACTACATAGGCTTTCGTCTTGCCGAGACAAATTAACTTTTTAGTTTTTTACTTTTTTACCTTTTTACTTTTTTTTTTTTTGCAAAACTCCCTTAAAAGTTTGAAAAACTTTTAAGGGAGTTTTGCATATATGATATAAAATATATTTATATAAAAAAATACGCTTGCGCGTGCAATTTTTTTAGCATATATGCGTTGTACGTGTACATATATACATACTAATATATACATACACAATAAATAGATGAAAATAAAATTGCTGACAATACCGTTTGAAGAAAATACGGAAGGTTTTGATGATGGTCTAATTAATAATTTTTGTTTAAACAAAAGAGTTCATAAAATAGAGACGGAGTTTTTTTGGGGTAATAATAAAACTTACTGGACAGTTGCAATAATTTATGATGAGACATTAAAAAAAACAGGATAAGTAAATTACGAATTATAAATTATGAATTACGAATTGGTTTACACCTGATA
>JAOZMB010000063.1 GCA_029934515.1 Bacteroidales bacterium | reverse complement strand
CAACATTAGAAGAAAGAAAAAAGACTTCATATAATTCTTTTTATGTTCCTCTTTTTATAAGTTTTAACAACTCGGTTACTGCATCTTTTTCGAGTATATTTTTTTTAACAATATCTTTATTTTTATATAAATTTATCCTGCCCCTGCTGGTGCCTACATAACCATAGTCGGCATCAGCCATTTCGCCTGGTCCATTTACTATACAACCCATAATTCCTATTTTAACTGGCGGCAGATGAGCTGTTTTTTCTTTAATCAAAGAAGTAGTTTTTTGAAGGTCAAAGAGTGTACGACCACAAGAAGGACACGATATATATTCTGTTTTCGTAATTCTTAATCGACAAGCCTGTAAAATTCCAAAACTAATATCATTTACTTTTTCGGCATTATAATCATTTGTATTAAGCCAAAGACCATCGCCATAACCGTCAATAAACAAAGCACCTGATTCGGCAGACGAACTGATTAACATTTTTTCGTTATAAGTTGAATAATCGTATTTCAAAACTACTGGCGTTTCAATTTTGTTTGCAGACAGATAACGAAAAATAAATCGAGCCTCATGAACACGACTATTGATATCGTTAAGATGGGCAACAAGAACAACTGTTTTATTAGTTGATATTTTTTTTATTTTATTATTATTCAAATCATTTATCGAAAAAAATATAAAATTAATTTTATCCGATTTCTTTTCTGTGTTCAAAAATTCATTGACAGAAAATAAAGGAAAAGTATTTTTTTGTTTTTTCCAATTTTTTGAATTTATTATAATTTTTTTCCCTTCTCCAATTTCATTTGCAATTTCTTTTTTACCGATATAAAAATAATCTGTCTTTGTCTTTAAATATTTATCAATAATTTTATCATAATTACTAAGGTCGGATATTACTACTGGAACATTGTTTGCACCAATATTATATACATTTATTGTTTTACGTTTTTTATATTCATATTTATCTTCGAACTCAAAATCTGGAACAAAAGGCGGTTTAAAATTTCCGAGCTTCTCTGGTTTAAAAATATTTGTTATCGCTTTGGCAATAGGAATTTCACGTTCTGGTTCTTCGGTTAAAGAAACTCTTATTGTGTCTCCAATTCCATCGGCAAGCAAAGTTCCTATCCCAACAGAAGATTTTATTCGTCCTTCATCATCGCTTCCAGCCTCTGTTACGCCAAGATGAATTGGATAACGCATATTTTCTGTTTTCATTATTTTTACAAGCAAACGAGAAGCATAAATCATAACTACCGGATTGCTTGCTTTCATGGAAATAACTACATCAAAAAAATCCTGTTCAAAACATATTCGCAAAAATTCCATCACAGATTCAACCATGCCAAAAGGAGTATCTCCGTACCTATTCAAAATACGGTCGGACAAAGAACCATGATTTGCGCCAATACGCATTGCTGTGTTTTTTTCTTTGCAAAGCATGACAAGAGGAAGGAATTTTTCTTTGATTTTTTTGACAGATTTTTTATACTCAGCATCTGAATAATTTTTATTTTTAATATTTCTTACATCTGTATAATTTCCCGGATTAATTCTTATCTTATCTACAATACAGGCTGAAACTTCTGCTATTTTTGGACTAAAATGAATATCTGCAATCAAAGGAGTATTATATCCTTTTTCTAAAAGACTTGTTTTTATTACTTCTAAATTTTTTGCAGATTTCACAGAAGGAACAGTTATTCTAACATAATCTGCACCTGCTTTTACAATTTTTATTACTTGGTTTACAGTGCTTTCTGTATCAAGTGTGTTTGTATTTGTCATTGATTGAATACGAACTGGATTTACTTCTCCAAGTGGAATATTTCCAATTTTTACATTATAAGTTTTGAATCTTATATACATGTTTTTAATTTTTTTGATATTTATAAATATGTAATTAAAATTATCAATCTTTTTTTTTATTTTTGTAAAATTAATAATTTTATTTATTTTTTATATAGATTTGTCAAAAATATCAGAATAATTTTGATTTTTTTTGATTTTCAATTGTATATTTGTAAAATTATTTAGTGATACGTACAGTAGTAGTTTCACAAAAAAACATAAAAAATATGTCATTAACAGTAAACAAAATTACAAAATTATATGGTAAACAAAAAGCTCTTGATAATATTAGTTTTGAGATAAAAACTGGTGAAATTGTTGGTTTTTTGGGACCAAACGGAGCTGGAAAATCTACGATGATGAAAATAATTGTCGGTTATATTTCTCAAACCTCTGGCGAAGTTTCGGTTAATGGATTAAATACTTTGGGTAATATTATTAAAATTCGTAAACAAATAGGTTATTTGCCAGAGCATAATCCTTTGTATCTAAATATGTATGTAAAAGAATATCTGAACTTTGTTGCTGGAATTTATAAACTTGGAATAAATACTCACACAAGAGTAAACGAAATAATTGAGCTAACTGGTTTGACCTTAGAAAGAAAAAAAAAAATATCAATGCTCTCGAAAGGTTATCGGCAACGTATAGGATTGGCAGCCGCTTTGATACACGACCCAGATGTTCTTATTCTTGACGAGCCTACAACAGGATTAGACCCAAATCAAATAATAGAAATAAGAGATTTAATTCTGAAAATAGGAAAAGAAAAAACAATAATGCTCTCAACACATATTATGCAAGAAGTAGAGGCTATATGTAGCAGAGTGATAATCATTGACGAAGGTAAAATTGTTACAGATAATCTTGTTAAACAAATATCAGAAATAAATCAAGAAAAAGAACAAACAATATTTGTTGAATTTGAAAAAGATATAGAAAAAAATGAAATAAATACAATTGATGGACTTCTGGAATCTGTTGAGTTATCAGATAAACTATGGGCTTTAAAATCAAAAGATGATAATGATATTCGTAGAAATGTTTTTGATTTTGCCGTAAAAAATAAAAATAGAATTATATCAATGTACAAAGAAGAAAAAAGTATGGAAGATATTTTTAGAGAACTAACAAATCGTAATGATAATTGATAATTATCGCAGTACACAGATTTAATTATATATTTGCAAATATTTTTTTATGAAAATTTTACAAAAAATACTTTTTTATATAGCTGTTTCGCCTATTAAATTTTACCAATATTTTATATCTCCGTTTACACCAGCGAGTTGTAGGCATTTCCCGACTTGCTCTGAATATAGTATTGAAGCTGTTAGGATACACGGTATTATAAAAGGAATTGTACTCGGTCTAAAACGACTTTCAAAATGTCATCCGTGGGGAACAAGCGGGTACGACCCTGTACCTCCAAAAGATAATGATAATGAAAATTAAATTTATAATCAGATATGATTGATATACTGAAACATGCAGTAACACAGGCAGTTGTAATTACTGGATTTGTGATTGTGATGATGATAATGATTGAATATTTGACTATTCGTTCACGAGGTCTTTTTTCAAAAAAAATAAAAAATAAAGCTCATTTACAAATTTTTGGTGCCGCTCTTTTGGGTATTATTCCTGGTTGTCTTGGAACTTTTTTTGTTGTATCAATGTATGTTCATCGGACAATAGCTTTACCGGCTCTTGTAACTGGATTGATTGCAACATCGGGAGACGAAGCTTTTGTAATGTTCTCAATGATACCGGGAGACGCTTTTTTAATAATGATAAGTTTGTTTATTATTTCGATAATCTCTGGTTTTGTTATGAAAATATTTATGAAAGATAAAGGATATTTTAAACAAAAAGAAGATCTTCCTAAATTCCACGAAGATAAGCATGATTGTCAATGTTTTGAATCAAAAACAATAATTAGTCAATTAAAAAAAATTACTTTAAAAAGAGCTATTCTTATAATAATAAGTGTCGTTTTTATTATATTAATAATAACAGGAACAGACGGACACGCACATGCACACGGACATGAACATACACACTCCGATTGGGGCTGGGAAAGAATTTCATTTTTGATAGTCATTTCTTTTGGATTATTTATTTCTATTTCTGTACCTAATCATTTTGTGGAAGAACATATTTGGGGGCATGTTATAAAAAAACATTTGTTGCGTTTATTGTTATGGACAAGTGGAACTTTCTTATTTCTTGGTATTTTAAATAATTTTATTGATGTTAATAATATTATTAAAACTCATGATTATGCAAAATATATAATTTTGCTTATTGCTGTATTAGTTGGGATTATTCCAGAATCTGGACCTCACATAATTTTTATTAGTTTATTTGCTGGCGGAATGATTCCGTTCAGTATTTTGCTTGCAAATTCAATCGTTCAGGACGGACACGGTGCAATGCCTTTGCTTGCCGAATCAAGAAAAAGTTTTATTCTGGCAAAAACAATTAATGTAATAGTCGCTATATTAATCGGCTCTTTGGCATTGTTTTTAGGTTTTTAAAAATCGGCAATTGGCAGGTGTTTCTCACTTGCATCTGACCTACGCTTGGCAAGTTTTTTTACCTGTATCTGACTGGTTGTTCGCTCACTGTCAGGTGAAAACACTTGACAAATGCAACTTTGTTTATACAGCAGTCTTGTCCGACTTTACATTTTTGTTAAAATTAATTGTGTATTATAAATATATAATATTATTTTTGTAAAAAAAATCTTTTCTTATAAAGAATATAAATAACTTAAACAATAATATGTTAGAACAAAGACTCCATCAAAAGCTATTACAAAAATTGTCTCCACAACAAATTCAATTAATTAAACTGTTGGAGTTGCCGACATTGGAATTTGAACAAAGAATAAAAAAAGAACTTGAAGAAAACCCAGTTCTCGAAGAAGAAAATGAAAATTTTGAAGATTATGACGAAGACAATGATATACCCGCTTATAAACTTAAAATAAACAATTATTCAAAAGATAAGAAAAATATTGATATTCCTTTTTCAGATGGTATTTCATTACACGAGCATCTATTGAACCAGATAAATTTAATAATATCAGACAAAAAACAATTAGTACTTGCAAAATATATTATAGGTAGTATTGATAATTCTGGATATTTAAGACGTAAAGTTGAATCAATAGTTGACGATATGGCATTTTCTTTGAATATAATAACAAGCGATGAAGCAATGTCTGATATACTAAAAATAGTGCAAACATTAGACCCAGCAGGAGTTGGTGCAATAGACCTTAAAGAATGTTTATTATTACAAATACTCCGTAAATCGCAAAAAAAACAAAAAAATAAGAACGCAAAAATTATTATATCAGATTATTTTGATGAATTCTCAAAAAAACATTATTCTAAAATTGCAAAAAAAATTGGTATATCAGAAGACGAACTTAAAAAAGCGGTTGGTACAATTATAAAATTAAATCCTAAACCAGGTAATGTTTTTTCTAGTTCTCTTAATAGAATTTCACAACACATTACACCAGATTTTATTTTTGAAATAATTGACGATTATTTCGTACTAAATTTAAACTCACGGAATGTCCCTAATTTGACAGTAAACAAAACATATTCAAATATATTGCGAAAGAGTAACAAAAAAAATAAAAGAACAAAAAATGATAGAAATGCTGTTGTTTTTATAAAACAGAAAGTAGATTCAGCAAAATGGTTTATAGATGCAATAAAACAAAGACAAAATACATTGCTCTCAACAATGAATGCTATAATTAGTTACCAGAAAGATTATTTTATAGAAGGAAACGAAATGCTTATGCGACCAATGATTCTGAAAGATATAGCCGAAATAACAGGACTTGATATCTCAACAATATCAAGAGTAGCAAATAGTAAATATATACAAACTCATTTCGGAATACTTCCATTAAAATTTTTCTTCTCAGAAGGAATGGAAACAAATAAAGGTGGACAAGTATCAACAAGAGAAATAAAAAAAATATTAATGGAATTTATTGATAACGAAGATAAAAATAAACCATACACAGACAAAAAATTATCTAAAATTTTACAGGACAAAGGATATCTTATTGCAAGAAGAACTGTTGCAAAATACAGAGAACAACTTGGAATATTAGTAGCAAGACTCAGAAAAGAACTATAATATATAAAATTAAAATTATTCTAATATATGAAAAATATTATTGTGAAAATAATCTCTGCAATTTTCCATCCATTATTGATGCCAAGCTATGCAATTATCTTCTTTTTTTTGCAAGATACATGGCTCGCTACATATCATTTCGAATTAAAAAAATCAATTACTATTATAATATTTTTGACAACTTCTATTGCACCACTTATTTTTTTACTTATACTGCTAAATATTAATAAAATAAGTGATTTGAATTTAGAAAAACGCCGAGAACGTACTCTACCTTTTGCAACGATAACACTTTGTTATGCAGGTACATACATTATTTTAACAAGATTTTCTATAAAACTACCTTTACTTTTGGTAAATTTTATGCTCGTTTCAACAATCTCTGTATTCGTTACAATGATAATAAATTTTATAACAAAAATTAGTGTACATGCAGTAGCAATATCATGTTTTTTTTCTTGCGGGATTATTTTCTTCTGGGCAACAAAACTCGAAATTATCTGGTTTATTGTTTACACTATTATTTTAATAGGTTTGATTTCAACGGCAAGACTAAAATTAAATGCTCATAAACCTTTTCAAATTTATATTGGTCTAATTATAGGTTTTCTAATTGGATTATCCGTTGTGTTTATATAAAATGTACTGATTAAAACTTATTTTTTTAACTGTTAATTTGCTTTATTTAAAAAAAATTATTTTTAAATGTCATTTTTAATTACTTATTTTGCACAGAAATATATTTTATATATAATCGAAAATAAATAAAATCAAAATTATGAAATTAACAAAATTATTTGTCATTACAGTAGTTTCAGTTTTGTTATTTACGGTATCATGCGGAGAGGAATCTACTTCAACAAATTCATTAGATTCAGAAGGAGCAAACCTATGGTGTGAATATTATAAATTGGAAAGAGAACAAGAAGAAGCAAATGAAGATGAAAAAATAGAAGAACTAAAAATGAAGAAAGACAGCATTCTTGGAGCTTTAGAAGTTTTAAATACCGAAGTAAATGAACAATATAAAGATGACAAAAAAGGTAAATTAAAAGTTAGTATTAATATACAAAAAGCACTTCTTGATTGCGATGCAATAAAAGATGAAAATAAAGAAACGATGAAGAAACTATTGGAAAAAAATGAAGAAGATTTTGAGAAAATGAAATAAAGTACAGTAATAAAACATTAAAAATAGAAACAATTTCAGTTAAATAATAAAAAATATGAGCGGACGAGTATCACCATTATCAAATTTGCCTCCTGTAGTAAAAAATTTATTAATAATAAATGTTGGGTTTTTATTGTTCGGATTTATTTTAGAGATGACTTCAAATGTTGATTTATCAAGAATAACTGGTTTGTATTATTTTGAATCGGTATTTTTTAAGCCTTTTCAAATAATTACTCACATGTTTATGCACGCTGGTTTTATGCATCTTCTTTTCAATATGTACGCTCTTTGGATGTTCGGACCTATTCTTGAAAAAGTTTGGGGCGGTAAACGTTTTTTTTATTATTATATAATAACAGGACTCGGTGCTGCTGCTTTGCATACTTTTGTTAATTATTTGCAAATAAAATCTGCAATGAGTCTACTCTCACCAGATGAAGTTAATATTGTTCTTGGCGAAGGTAGTCAGGCAATAATGCAAGGCAAAAATTTTATTAATTCGCAAATGGCTAAATTGAATTTACTAATAAACATACCTACGGTAGGTGCGTCTGGAGCTGTTTTTGGTATTCTGTTGGCTTTTGGCATGTTATTTCCGAATACAGAATTATTCTTATTTTTTGTACCGTTTCCAATAAAAGCAAAATATTTTGTTATAGGATATGGAGTTTTAGAACTAATTAGTGGTGTTGCAAATGTTCCCGGAGATAATATAGCTCATTTTGCTCATCTTGGAGGTATGCTTTTTGGATTTATTTTGATAAAAATGTGGAATAAAGACCAAAAAACTTTTTATTAAATCAATTATTTTTTTTCAATATTTTAATTTTTAAATAATTTACTTAGTTATGTTTGACGAGTTAAAAAAGAAATTTATCAATGGTTCGATTCTTATAAAATTGATGTTCATTGTTGTTGTTACTTTTGTTGCGATGTGGTTTATTTCTTTATTTTTTAGGAATCCAGAAGTTTTTAAGAGTTTTGAATCATGGTTTGCTCTTCCAGGTAGCTTAAAAACATTGATATACAAACCTTGGACTGTTGTCAGTTATATGTTTATGCACGGCGATTTGTGGCATTTATTGATGAATATGATTTTACTTTTTTGGTTTGGGAGTATTTTTATAAAATTTTTCAGCGAAAAACAATTTCTTGCTGTGTTTCTGCTTGGTGGTTTTTCGGGGGCGGCACTGCATTTGTTTATAGATTTATTTTTGCATCTTAATATTGGTATTATAGGAGCGTCTGCTGCAGTGATGGCTGTTGTCTTTGCAATATCTATATACAAACCAGATTATATTATTAATCTTTTGCTAATAGGTCCAGTGAAAATAAAATATATTGCAATTGTTGCTTTTGCACTTGATATTATGGGAGCCGTAGGAAATTTTAATTCTTCATTTGCAATAGGAGACGGAATTGCACATACAGCTCATCTTGGAGGTGCTTTTTTTGGTTTGTGGTTCGGATACGAAATAAAAAAAAACAAAGATATTACTGCAAAGTTTAATAATATAATCAACGAACTTGTTTCTATGTACAATTCATTTTTCAAAAAAAAGGAAAAGAAAAAAAATAGAAATAATAGATTTGAAAAGCCAAGATCCAATAACGAACATATCGAGTATGAAGCAGAAGCTGATGATAATGATAAAATTAATAAAATATTAGATAAAATATCAAAATCTGGTTATGATAGCCTTTCAAAATCAGAAAAAGAATTCCTCTTTAAACAAAAAGAAAAATAATATTTTAAAATTGTACTTACTATAATCAGCTTCGCAAAATTGATTTTTGTATAATTTAATATTAATAATTTTAGGTTCAACAAGTTTATTTACGCACAAAATAAATTTCATGAAAAATATAATGAAAAAAATAACAATAATATTCTTTGTTCTATCTGTAATTTTTTCTGTTTCTTGTGAAGATAACAAAATAATATTACCAGAGAGCAACGGAAAACTCAGTCATGTGCTTGTTGTTATGAGCAAAGTAAAATGGAAAGAAAAACCGGGAAAAGAACTAAAAAAAATATTAATACAAGACTTTCCAGCTCTGCCACAGTCAGAACCACAATACGATATTTCTCAAATACCAGAGAGTGTTTTTTCAGACGTAATGAGAAGGAATACAAATATTATTGTTGCAAAAATTTCATCAAAAGTAAAAAAACCGGGTATAAAAATCAGATATAATATATGGGCAAAACCACAAATAATAATATTAATATCTGCAAAAAATAATACAAATTTTGTAGAGATTCTTGAAAAAAATAAAACAAAAATAATTGGCAAACTTGATAAAGCAGAAAGAAATAGAATTATAAGAACATACAAACGGACTCTTCATGAAAGTGTTGTAGAAAAAATAAAAAAGAACCATAATATAAAAATTGTAATTCCAAATCATTATAAACTTGACATGGACAGCAGTAATTTTGTGTGGCTTGCTTATGAAACAAATAAATTAACACAGGCGGTTCTTATTTGGGATTATCCTTACAAAGATACAAGCGATTTTGATGCAAAAAATCTTATAAAAGCACGAGACTCGGTAACAAAAATTAATGTTAGCGGCAGGAAGAAAGGAAGCTATATGACAACTCAAAAAGTATATCCATTTGAATATAATAAATTCAAATTTAATGGTAATAATATTTTTGAAGTAAGAGGATTGTGGGAAGTAAAAAATGGAATTATGGGAGGCCCTTTTGTGAGTTTTTCTATGCTTGATAAAAAAAGAAACCGAATTGTAACGGCTGATGTTTTTGTTTATGCTGGCATGCAAGACAAACGAAATTTTGTGCGACAGGCAGAAGCCGTTTTATATACTCTTGAAATTGTGAAATAACTTATATTTACTGTCGGCGAGGATTTGTAAATCTATAAACCACACCGACAGTTTTAAAAAGGTATTTATCTTTAATAAACTGATTTAAAGATAAATACTTAATTTGAAAAATTTTAATTAAGTATTTATTCTATTGGTTTTTGTATCAGGAAACACAACAAAAGGCTTAAACGTCTTTGCCTCTTCGAAATCCATTGTTGCATAAGAAATAATTATAATTACATCGCCTAGCTGCACTTTCCTTGCCGCTGGACCATTTAGACCAATAACTCCAGAGTTAGGTTTGCCTTTAATAACATAAGTTTCAAATCGCTCACCATTATTTAAATTTACGATTTGAACTTTTTCGTTCTCAATAATATTTGCCGCTTCCATTAATGCTTCGTCAATTGTAATACTACCAACATAATGAAGGTCAGAATACGTTACCGAAACCTGGTGAATTTTTGATTTAAGAATTTCTATATTCATAAAATTTTATTTTAAACCGAAACATTATCAATCAATCTAATTTCATCGGCATAAACCGCAATACAAGCCGTTACACCATGCTCTAATCTTTCGCTTTCGATGTCCTGTAATGTTTCGTTATTAACAATATTAAAATATTCTGTCTGTAAATATTGATTCTCGTTAATAGTATCAAACACTTTTTTCTTAATATCTGTTATGCTTAATTTTGAGTCCTTTTTTATATATTTAAACAATGTTTGAGAAACCAATACAGCAGCTTTCCTTTGTGCCTTATTAAGTCTCAAATTTCGTGAACTCATCGCAAGTCCGTCTGGTTCTCTTACAGTATCGCAAATAACAATATTTATATCAGATTTTTTAAAATATTTCTTTACAAGATATTTTATTATTACAGCTTGCTGAAAATCTTTTTTACCAAAATAAGCATTATTTGGTTTGATGATTTCAAAAAATTTTGAAACAATCTTCGCAACACCCTGAAAATGTCCAGACCTATATTTGCCTTCCATAACAGAGTCCAAACCATCGAGTTCAAAAAAATGTTCTTCTTTCTTAGGATACATCTCTTTTACATCTGGACAAAAAACAATGTCATTTGCATGCTCTTCTAACATCTTAAAATCTTTAAGCTCATCTCGTGGATATAATTCCAAATCTACTGCACTATTGAACTGCTCAGGATTAACAAATAAACTAACAATCGTTACATCATTTTCCTTTTTTGAACGTTTCAACAACGACAAATGTCCTTCGTGCAAAGAACCCATTGTTGGTACAAAACCTATTGTTGTTCCGTTTTTTTTTAGCTTAGCTAAGTTTACATTTAAATTAATTATTTTTCTATAAATGTTCATATATTTTTTGTTATTTTCTTTTTTGTATAATTTTTTTCTAATATTTTGTGTCTCTTAGAAATTATTGATTAAAAAAAATAAACATATTTGAGTTTACAAAATTAAAATTTTAAATAAAAAAAAACACAATATTATTTAAACTAATTAAAATAAAGTTGAATATTCAATTTTTTTTTTATACATTTGTAAATATTTTTAAAAATATATTATAAAAAAATGGAAAAAAAGAAAATATTATTTATTTCGCAGGCTATTACACCGTATTTGCCATCTACGGAGATGTCAAATATTAGTCGTTATCTGCCACAGGCTATTCAGGAAAAAGGAAAGGAAGTAAGAGTTTTTACGCCACGTTTTGGAGTAATAAATGATAGACGTAATCAGCTTCACGAAGTTATAAGGTTATCTGGAATGAACCTAATAATAGATGGAAATGACCACTCTTTGATTATAAAAGTTGCTTCGATTCAATCGGCAAGAATGCAGGTTTACTTTATTGATAACGAAGAATATTTTAAAAGAAGATTTGTATTTGAAGACGGAGACGGTAATTTTTTTGCAGACAACGATGAGAGAATGATTTTCTTCTGTCGAGGAGCTATTGAGACCGTAAAAAAATTGCGGTGGACACCAGATATTATTCATTGTCATGGTTGGATGTCTAGTTTAGTTCCACTTCTAATAAAAAAATCTTACAAACATGACCCTTTGTTTTCGGAAGCAAAAGTTATATATTCAATTTATAAAGATAAATTTGACTATACTTTTGACGAAACATTTGGAAAAAATTTAATAACAGAAGGAATAAGACCAAGAGAAGTAAAAGCAATATCAACTCCCAATTTTATGAACCTGTCAAAATCTGCAATCAAAAATTCAGATGCAATAATACAAGGTAACGAAGAAATAAACGAGGAACTCGCAGAGTACGTAAAAGAAAAAAAGAAAATGTTCCTGGGATACCAAAATCCAGAAGAATACATTAAATCTTATTCCGATTTTTATGATAAAATTTTATCGTAGAATATTCTGAAACTTTGAATAATATGATTTTTTAATAAATCAAATTATCAACTTGCTTACTTCTTTTGTATGCTTTAATTTAATTACACGTTTCCAAATAAATGATTATGCAGAACATTGGAAACGTGTTCTTGTTTATAAAAAAACACACAAATAAAATTGGACAATAAACTACGCCTATATAGCTTAAAGCCACGCTGACAGTTTATATACACGTAAACAAAATAAACAATTTTTTTGAAATATAACAAAAAAAAGATAATTTTGCATTCTCAATTTTTTAACAAATAAATAACAAAAAAATTATTTAATGAAAAAAATACTGTTTTATTTTGTAGCAATAAACATAATACTAATTTTTTCCTGTCAAGAAATAACAGATGTAGGATATGATATTTTGCCTGATGACGACAAACTTGACTTAGTGATTACAGATACCATAACTGTTAGAGTACATACCTATTCAATGGATACAATTGCCATAGATAAAGTTCCATCTGTTTTACTTGGTAATTATTTAGACCCTTACTTTCATCGTTCAAGTGCTAATTTTGCAATGCAGTTTAACATGGAAACATACCCAGCTTTTCACGACAGCCTTGTTGCAGATTCCGTAATCATTACACTACCATACACAACAGCAACTCAAAAATATTGCGGCGATACAACAATTCAACAAACAATCGAAATTTATGAGCTTGTAACAAATTTAGAATCAGATTCTACTTATTATTCAAATCAAATACCTATTTATGGAGATTTAATAGGAACTTATACATTTACACCTATTCCAGGTATCGACTCTGTTTATGTTTACGAACCAGATACAATTTACAAAGTTGTAAACAAAGTAAAAATAAAATTAAACGCTACTGTTGCCGAGAAATTTATCTCTGCTGAGAGTTCTGTTTACGAATCAAATGAAAATTTTAAATCGTTTTTTAAAGGTATATATGCCAAACCAGCTGACGAGAACAATACAAATGCAATAATAAAATATGACGTAAACGAAAATACAAGACTCACGGTTTATTATCATTATCCTTCCTCGTCTGATGAGGCACGCTCTTGGAATGCAACAGCCAACAGTAGTAGTTGCGTTCGTTTGAATATATTCGAACATGATTATTCAGAAACACAATTTTATGACAAACTTGATGATGATACTCTCCCAGAAGACAGTATTGCGTACATTCAAGCTATGGGAGGATTGAGAGTAAAAATAGATTTTCCTTATATTGAAAAATTTAGAGAACTCGAAAATATTTCTATTTATAGAGCTGAATTAATAGTTAAAACAGCAGCAGGAGTATTGTCACCAGAAGATAATTATCCAGCAGTTGATAAATTAATTGTTACTGGTGTCGGCACAGAAAGTGAATATTATTTACTTCCCGAATACATATACGGGACACAATATCTTGGAGTGGAATACTCGGAAGACAATGAATATCGTTTTGATTTAGCAAATCATATAAAAAATATTATTAATGGTGATGTTGAAAACAATGGACTGTATATTTTCCCATCAGCGGGGAGTTTCAATCTTGGCAGGTCTATCATCACAACAGGAGCAAGTAATAACAGTATGAAACTTGTTATAACATACACAAATTTGTAAAATTATTAATGTTTATGTGATGAACGAAAAAAATATAACAATGTCAAAAATAACAAATACATTATTTTTAGTATTAATTTTTATCAGTTTTTTTTTTATTCTAAGTCAATGTTGTTCTAAGCATGTTGGCGTAAAAAATAAATATTCTGATAAAAAAAGAGAACTACTTAAAACTAATGTTCCAAAATTATCGTTCTATTTAACTTATAAAGAGCCTGTTTACAAGAAATTAAATATGCTCGGTAAAGTAAAAAAAACTGGCGTTCACGGACAACGAAATTATGGAATGATACTCAGAAGCCTTAGATTTCAGAATATTACATCTAAGGTAGAGAAGAAGTACGGTCTGCCAAAAAATATTTTGCTTGCTATGGTTATGCAAGAGTCTGGAGGTGCAGACTTGCTTCCAAATTCAAGTGATGATGGCGGTTTGGGTTTGTGCCACATGCAGCCAAGCGTAGCCAAACAGTTCGGATTAAAAATATATCAAAACTGTAATAAACTTGTTAGTAAAAAACACGGAAAAGCACTAAGAAAATTGATAAAAGATAAAAAATATGATAAAAAACAACTTGTAAAATTTGATGACCGTTTTCATCCTATTTTAAATATTGATGCTGCTGGACGAATGCTTGCATATTATTCAAGCGGAAAACAATATAAAGAAACTCCGCTAAGAACAGCAATTTATAGATATGCAGGTGCTCGGAATTATTCAAAATATTATAAACAAGTACTTCTTTATAAGAAACGTCTCGAAAACAAAAAACTTATTAACGAGGTTAGAAATGCTTTTAACAAAAAAAATCCAGATTTTACAATAAACGAAAAAAAAGCCGATTTCGATGATTATATAAAATCGCATCAACAACAAAATATCAACTACGGACTAAATAATTATAAATGAAATTTCTAAAACAAATATTAAGAATTATTGCAGCAATAACTATCGGAATGTTATTTATAAAATATTTTAATATAGAAAGCGGAATGTTGCGAATTTTATATTATTTCGGAATATATATTGTCGTAAGTCTTATTATTGAAATGATTTGGAACACAGTTAGTAAAAAGAAAAACAAATGAAAATGAAATCACTATATTATGCAAAAAAGGATGAGAAATTTTTATATGGTTATTTTCTTAAACGCCAGCCATTCAATAGCATTTTTTCTTACATCAAAATATCTAACTTTAAGTAATGTGTTTGTGTTCTAATTGTGGCACATTTGCAAACATGCCACAATAAACATATTATCACCTTAAAATATCATTTTTTTAATCAATAAGCTTTAGCAAAAATTACTCTTTGTTTTGAATATTTTCCTGTTACTATACATTTTCCTTCTTCTTCTGGATAACCAAATGGAATATTACGTATTGATGCTTTTGTTTCGTTCTTTATTTTCTTTTCTGTTTCCGATGTTCCGTCCCAGTGTGCAAATACAAAACCCTGTTTCTCATTAATAACTTTTTTAAATTCATCATAAGTGTTTACGATATGAGAATTTTCTTTTCTGAACTTTATTGCTTTTAGATAAATATTTTCTTGTATTTCTTCTAATAGTTCTTGAATAATATTTTCAATTCCTATTTGTTCGTATGTCTTTTTTTCATAAGTATCTCTGCGTGCCAATTCAATAGTTCCGTTTTTTATGTCTCTTTTTCCTATTGCAAGCCTAATAGGAACTCCTTTTAGTTCGTATTCAGCAAATTTATGTCCGGGTCTATGTGTATCTCTTTCATCAAATTTATACGAAATACCTTTCTCTTTCAATTTTATTAATATTTTATTAACAACTTTTTTTATTGTTATAAGTTCTTCTTTCTTTCTGTAAATAGGAATTATAACTACTTGAATAGGTGCAAGTTTTGGTGGTAAAACAAGTCCTTTATCATCTGAGTGTGCCATTATTAGTGCTCCCATAAGTCGTGTTGAGACTCCCCATGATGATGCCCATACATATTCTAATTTTCCTGTTTTATTTGTAAATTTAACATCAAATGCTTTCGCAAAATTTTGTCCAAGAAAATGTGATGTGCCTGATTGTAGGGCTTTACCGTCTTGCATTAGTGCTTCTATCGAGAATGTTTCGATTGCTCCTGCAAACTTCTCGTTTTCCGTTTTTTTACCTTTTATTACAGGCATTGCCATCCATTTTTCTGCAAATTCGGAATAAATATTAAGCATCTGTATTGTCTCATCAAGTGCTTCTTTTTTGCTTGCATGTGCTGTATGACCTTCTTGCCAAAGAAACTCTGCTGTTCGCAAAAATAAACGTGTTCGCATCTCCCATCTAACAACATTAGCCCATTGATTTATAAGAATTGGCAAATCCCTATAAGATTGTATCCATTTTTTATAGGTACTCCAAATAATGGTTTCTGATGTAGGTCGAATAATTAGTTCTTCTTCAAGTTTTGCTGTTTCGTCAACAACAATTGTACCGTCTTCTTTGTTTTTCAATCTATAATGTGTTACAACTGCACATTCTTTTGCAAAACCGTCAACATGATTTGCTTCTTTCGAAAAAAATGATTTAGGTATAAAAAGTGGAAAATAAGCATTTTCGTGTCCTGTTTCTTTAAACATCTTATCTAAACATTCCTTCATCTTTTCCCATATCGCAAACCCGTATGGTTTGATTACCATACATCCACGAACGCTTGAATTCTCTGCCAAACCAGCTTTCATCACAATATCATTATACCATTTATAATAATTATCTTTTCGTTTTGTTATTCCTTTTGCCATAGTTTATCTAATAATTAACAATAATTTATTGAATATTAATAATAATTTTTCTCAAAGAAACTAAATTTCACATTACCATACTTTCGAGATTTTATAAAAAAAATATTTCGTGAGTAATCACATTTTGCTGAATGTTCTAATATCAATAAAGTATCTTGTTTTGTTGATTTATTTTCAAAAACCATATCTATAATTCTACTAATATCGACTGTATCAAAAGGTGGGTCTGCAAATATTATATCAAATTTAAGTTGTCTATTTTTCAGAAAGAAAAAAGCATTTCCGTTTATTACATTTATTGATTCTTCGAAAAGAGTTTCACCTATTTTTTTTATGTATTTATAATTTTTTTTCAAAATTTCAACAGCCGTAACATGTTTACAAGCTCTTGATAAAAATTCAAAAGTTATACTGCCTGTTCCAGAGAACAAATCCAAGACCTCTATTTCTTCGAAATTATAACGATTTTCAAGAATATTAAAAAGACCTTCCTTAGCAAAATCAGTTGTAGGACGAACTTTTTTGTTATTCGGCGGATAAAGTTGTTTTCCTCTATATTTTCCTCTTATTATTCGCATAAATGTAAATTTGATATATTATATAAAAAATGTTCTGGGATATTATTAAATATATATTCTGTCTCTTTTTTTAGATTAGAAAATTTTATATTTTTAACAAAATTATTTATTTTAATAAAAAAATCAGAACGAGCTTCGATATCGCCAGAAATACTTATATATGAACCGTCTACAGGTAGATTTAACTTCTCAAATATATTTAAAATAAAATAAATAATATCATTTTCATTTTTATAAGAAAATGTATTATAAAGTATTAATTTTTCGGAAATAATTATTGCAATATCAAAAAAATCAATATTTATATTTATCCTAACAAAAGGAGTTTTAAGTTTATCAATTTTTGCTTTATCTATTGTACTTTCAATAAATATACTTGCTTGATTATAAAACTTTATTTTTGGAATACGATTAATTAAGAAAGTTGTAATTTCGGTTGGAACAGCAAATATATTATATGCTTCTGTATTTTTCAAAAAATTAAAACGTAACTCTTCGGAGTTGTCTGGTATATGATTAAATTCAAAATAAGATTTTAAATTTTTATTATCAAACAAAGATGTTGGCACCAAAGTATTTTTCTGACTTAGAAAACAAAAATTAAAAGTTTTATAATTTTTGTTTAAAATATTTTCATTTAAAAATATTTCTTTAATTTTATCGCCAAAGCTTTTTGAAGCAATGTTCTGTTCAAAATTAACATGTTTTATTGCAATATATCTTTTCAATATCGGGTCAACTATTATATAAGAATATCCATTTTTATCTAATTGTAATGATAATATATAAATCGAAGTCTTATTTATATTGAATTTTTTGCTAAATGATGATAGATTTTTCATTTTATTTTTAATTTAATAGCATAAAAAAATATTTACTTTTACAAAAGTAACAATAAATATTAATAGTTGCAATTTTAAAGAAATAACATTTATTTTTTTATCCAAAATTTAATTAGAAGAACTTCAAATTTCTATAACAATATGACTTTTTTATCTAAGCCAAAAATTAAAAATACTAATAAATTTAATTATTAGTATTTTTCAATTTCTATTATTTTATTATCTGTTATTTTTATAAATTTAAATTTACAATAAATTTTGAGCCTTTATCGAGTTCACTTTCTACTTTAATATTTCCTTTATTTATATCAATAATTTTTTTAAGTATAGATAAACCTAAACCTGTTCCCGTTATATTTCTTGTTTTTTTGTTCTTAGCTCTCATAAATTCTTTAAAAAGATTTGATTTTTCTTTTTCACTCATTCCTATTCCTGTGTCTTCTACTATTATTTGTATTTTATTATTAATTTTTTCAATACTAAAAAATAACTCTCCATCGTCCTTATTATATTTTACAGCATTCGATAGTAAATTATTAAAAATTATTTCTATTTCTGAGGCATCTACTTTTGTAATAAATTCATCTGGAAATTTAGTATTTACTTTAATATTTTTTTGTTTAACAAGCGGTTCGATTGAATCTATTGCAATTCTGGCTATTTGTATAATATCAATTTGCCTAATATTTCTATTTTTTTCTCCTGATTCTATTTTAGTAAGGTCAAGCATATCCATTATTAAATTTCTCATAGATTTTATTCTTTCTAATGAACGATTAATCATTTTTTCATAAGAAGCAATATTGTTTCCTACTTGTTTTTCGTTCATAATTTGCAAATAACCTTCTACTGCATTTATTGGAGATTTAAGTTCGTGTGAGAGAACCGACAAAAATTGAAATCTGATTTTTCTATCTGATTTTTTCATTTTTTCTGTCATTCTTTTTAGATACAAATGCTTTGTTATATTTTCTACTGCCGCGATAAGTTCTTGTCGAGTAAATGGTTTAGGCATAAAATTGAATGCTCCATTATTTGTTGCTTTAACGGCTAAATCTATTGAAGCATAAGATGTTATCATCATTACGGCAAGGTCATATTTTTTCTTTTTTATATGTTCTAATACTTCAATTCCTTCAATTCCGGGAAGTTTATTATCTAACAAAACAATATCTACTTTTTCTTTTTCTATAATTTCAATAGCTTCTTCACCTGTTTCTGTATCTATTAAATCGTATTCAAAATCGTTTTCTAAAAAAGGAAAAGATACTCTTAAATTTTTCAGACCTCTTCTGATTCCCGTTCTTATTCCGAGTTCGTCATCAACAATAAGTATTTTTAGATTTTTCATACTTTTTCAATTTAAATTTTTAGCAGTTTGTTTATTGTTCTTAGTAGTTGGTCTTTTCGTATATTTTTCTCTAAAAAAGCGTCTGCTTTTATCCAACTTCTTTCTGTTTCGTTTTCACTTTCAAAAATATATCCAGTTATTGAAGCTACTGCTGTTGCCAGAATAACAGGTGTATTGGGATATTTTTTCTTTAATTTATATGAAAGT
>JAOZMB010000165.1 GCA_029934515.1 Bacteroidales bacterium | reverse complement strand
CACTAACCACTAACCACTAACCACTAACAACTAACAACTAACAACTAACAACTAACAACTAACAACTATATAAGAATCGTAAATTATTTATTTATTTACACTCATTTATATCTATTTTTATATGTTTTAGTGTTTCGTTTATTGGTGTTTCTGGTACAATATAATTAAAAGTTTCCCAAAATGTTTCATCGTATTCAAAATTTGTATCTATGAATACTTTATTTGTTTTAACAATTTCTTTTCCTGAAAATTTTTTTACTTCTGATGAATCGGCATTGCAAACAGCCAATTCAATAAATGTATGATAATTTGATGTGCGTATAGATTTTGCTCGGCGAATCCTGAACCTCAAATCAATACGTACATGGTTTAGCATATATTTGTTATGATTTTTTCGATAAAATACTTTGTATTTGGCTGATAATGTTTTTGTTTTAATATTGCGGTGCTTCTTGACAACAAATTTTTTGCGGTCTTTGTTGTTAATAAAATTTACTTCAAATTCCGAACCAACAATGGCATAAGATTCAGTTTCTATATATATTTTACCTTTGTAAAGAGAAGTTTTAACATTATTTTTTTGCTCGAATTCAATTACATAAGCCGATTTTTCGTTATAAGAAACTATGTCGGTAGTACGATAATTATAATATTTCATATTTTCGGGCATCAAAAAATCAATTGGATTTTTCATAAAATCAAGTGTGAGAACAGATTCCAATCCTCCTTTCAATTTCATAAAAATTGTATCTATTTGCTCGTTGTTGATTACTTTTCGTGATTTGATAATTTTTATTTTATCTCTATTAAATTCATTTGAATAAGATGTTTTGTAAATACTTGGAACAGCTTCAAAAAAAGTCAGAAAAACATCTTTTTTTTTAACTACTTCGCGATAGTAAGTTGTTAATTTATATGGTTTTGTGCTGTAATTTTTATTTTTTTTACGTAATGCTGATTTTATAAGCAAGACTGGATTATTGTTACGAATTATTACTTCCTGAATGGATATAAAATTTTGTTGCAAACTGATTATATTATCCTTGTCAATAAAATATTCTACTGGTTTTGTAAATTTTTTGTATCCTATATGCGAAATTAAAAGTTCAGATTTTGATAATTCTTCCGAAATATTAAATTTAAACTCACCATTTTCGTTTGTGGCAGTTCCAGTATTTTTACCAATAATACCCAACGAGACAAAAGGAATGCCAAGTTCGGTGTCGGCATCAATAATTTTACCTTTCAAAATAATATTTTTTGTTAAAATCTGGTCTCGTGGTGGAAAGTTGTTTTTTGGGGAAGCAGAAGACCTAAAAATTACAATATGGTCTTCTATTACTTTGTAATTCAAACTTTTATCTTTGAAAATATAGCTAAGGATATCTGCAACCGTAACATTTTCTAAATCAATATTTACAATAGTTTCAGACGAAATAATTCCTGCATCATACGTAAAAAAATAATTTGTTTGTTTGCTTATTTCATTAAGCGCATCATATATTTTGCTGTTCTTAATTTCTATATTTATGCGGTGTTTAAGTATTGTATTTTGCGAAAAAATAGATTTGAATATAAATAAATAAAAAATAAAAAAAATAAAGGCTCTTAAAAAACCAAAATATTTATTATGGTTTTTTAAACGATAAAATAATATCATTTTCTGTTTTTTCATACCTAAGCCCATGCGAAGTACAAATTATTGTTAATATTGTTTCAATTGATTTGTTTTCAAAAGTTGTTGTCAATTCTGTTTCTCCGATTTTATTGTTTGCAAAGATAATATTTGTTTTATAAACTTTGTTAAAATCAGAAATTACTTTTGAAAGTTTTGTACAATTGTAATAAAATTTATGTGTTTTCCATGATAAATAATTAATATTTTCGGTTTTATTTTTCAAAAATTCACCTTTTGTATAAGTTCCAGTGTAACCGGGCTTAATTAATACATTTTTCTTTGGATTTTTCTTCTCCGACAACTGCACTTTTCCTGTTCTTACAGTAACTTCAACATTCTTGTCATTACTAATATTTACATTAAAAGAAGTTCCAAGCACTTTTACTTCTGTTCCACCAGCGACAATAATAAACGGTTTATTGGACATTTTTGCAATTTCAAAAAAACCTTCACCTGTAAATTCTATTTTCCTTATATTGTCGTCAAATTCTTCTGGAAATTTGATACTCGAATTCTCGTTTAACGAAACTTTTGAGCCATCGGATAATTTTATTTCTTTTGTCTGATAATTGTGAACAGTTCGGTAACTTACAAGATTTTTTGTATTGTAAACATAATAACCAACAAATGAAAGACTTAAAAAAAGAAGTATAACAGCTGCAAATTTCATTAATTTTTGATACATTCTTATTACTGGGGCTTTTTTATCTTCAATAATAAGTCCGTTGTTTTCAAAACGTTTATGTAGTTTTGTCCAAGCCTCATTTACATCGAATTCAAATATCTCGTTTTCCTGATTTTCAGATTCTTTTATTTCTGTTTTTTCAACAAAATTTACTCTTTCATTTTCATTAATATCGCCTTCAATAAACTCTTTTATAAGTTCGAGTTCTTTTTTATTTTCATTTTTATCTTTCATTTTTGTAAGTTTTGAGATTTATAAATCCGTGAAAAATCCGTATAATCCGTGTTCTTCTGTGTTCCTATTATATTATGGCTATTCAATTATTTGTTTGTTTTGTTCTCATACTTATAATAAACAACAAACCGCCTATTGCGACAGATGACAATCCGAAAACACCTGTCTCAATTATTATAATTAATATTAAACCGATTATCATTAAAAAAATTCCTACTGCAAAAAATATTTTATTTATTTTCATTGTTTTGTTTATTTATTATCTATTATAATTATTAAAACTTATTCTAAATTGTTTCAGAGCTTTACTCATATTTGCTTCTACTGTTTTTATTGAAATAGACAATTTTTCTGCAATTTCTCTATATTTTAGTCCTTCGAATCTACTCATTTTAAAAATTTTACTTCTTCTTTCTGGTAATAAATTCAATGTTTTCTTAAAAATTTCATAAGTTTCGCTGTATATAAGTTCTTCGAATGGGTTAATTCCGAGCGAGTTATGTTCTGTATTTACATGTTCTTGGTGTTTTCTTACAACATCTCTGTGTTTGATATTTTGCAGGCAATTGTTTCTGACCGAGCTAAACAAATATGATTTTATTGAAGTTTTTATTTTTAATATTTTTCTTTTTTCCCAAATTTTATAGAATGTATTTTGAACAATTTCTTCTGCTTCTTCGTTATTTTTTGTATAGCTAACAGCAAAACGACATAAATTGTCGTAATACATTTTAAATAAATTTTCAAATTCTTTTATATTAATATTTTTCATATATGAAGCAGTAAATTACTGTCGGTTTTGCTTAAAGCTACGCCGACAGTTTATATTCAATTATCCGTTATTCTGTTTTTTTGAGTCTGTTTCCGTATTTTTTTATAGCATTTTCTATTGATTCATTTGGTTTTATAAGATTATATTCTCCCCAGAAGTTTTTATCTGCAAATGCTTCAACTTTATCGGCAAGTATTGAATTATATTTAAGTTGTTCTGTTCTTGAGAATGATTTTACATTTTCTTTTGTTCTGTCTGTTACAGCAATTTCTGTCATTACTGTGTAGTTAGAATTAAATAATCTTTTGTTCCATTTGCATTTGAATTTAACTTCACCTCTTGCATAATTGAAGTAATATTTTCCGTTTTGCTCTTTATATTTAACAAGATATTTTGTTCTTGTTGGTATTAGTTTAAGGCTCAAAGGTTTCTTTCTTACAAACATACGACTTGCTTCTTCTTCGTTGTCAAGATTTAAGCTGAACTCAGCTGCTGTTATTGCCAATGATTCAATATTTACAAACAATTTACCATAATAAAGTGGATATTCATAATGTGCAATTTGTTTAAATTCTATTACATAATTCATCTTGTCGTTAATATTTATAATATTTTTTATCTCGAATTCATAATCATTAATATTTTCATGAGAGATAAGTATATATGGATTTTTTGCAATATCCAAAAGAAGTGATGCCCGTGGCCCGCCTCTTAATTTCATTATTAGCGTATCCTGTTTTTTTACGTTTGCACTTTTTCTTCCTTTGTATAGTTTTACCAAATCGTTTTTCAAAGATTTATTGTAAGGTGCTTTGTAAATTTCAACAACTGCCTCAGATATTGAAACATATTTTCTTCTCTGTTTAATTGTTTCACGATAAAATGCCATCAAAGAATTAGCCTCATTACTATAATTTTCATTTATCTTATTCAAGACTTCCATTATCAACTCTTTCGGATTTGTTGGACGAATAACTATTTCGTTAAGAGGAATTGTTACTGGAATAAGTTTTACTATTGTTATATTGTCATTAAATTTATTTACCTTTACTGTTTTGTTTTTGTAACCTATATAAGAAAATGCAATATCAGTAACATCTAATTTATTACTAATTTTCAGTGTAAATTCTCCTTCTGTATTTGTTACAGTTCCAACATTACATCCAACAGCCGAAACTGATGCAAAAACAAGTTCTTTATCAGATTTACTATCAATAACTTTTCCTTTTATTGTGTAATATGTCTGTTTATTATCATTTACATTTTTTTGTAACACACTCGGCGATGCAGACACATAATAACTTGAAAATAAAAATAAAGCTAATATTAATGTTATTCTTTTTCCTTTTTTTATTCTTCTGACATTTTTCATGATTTTTATTTTTTAATTTGGGTTTTTAAATTTTTAATACATTATGTAAAAAAAATATGTTGCTTTTGTTAGTAAGATAGTTAAGACAGAAAATACCCTATCATAAATAGTAAAAAAAAAATTTTTTATAATAAAATATGGAAAATGCATCAAAAATAAATCATATTTGAAAATAAATATTCTCTTATTTAGTGAATAAAGTTTAATATTTCATATCTTTGCAATATGTAAAATAACACTTACATATGGAAATCAAATTCAAAAAAGACTATTTACAACCTTATGAAAAAGGTAAAGCAAAAAATATAATAACGTTTGAAAAATATGCCAATATTTCAAAAATCAGTAATAAAAAAACATTTACGTGGAATAAATAAAATTTGGTTAAATAAAGCATACGATAAATTTAAAGATATTTTTACAGA
>JAOZMB010000005.1:32673-59035 GCA_029934515.1 Bacteroidales bacterium | reverse complement strand
GGATATTTCACGGATTTTGTTGCAAAGATATAAATATTGTTTTTTTTATAAAATTAAAGAAGAAATGAAACTAGAAATAAAAAAATTCGACAAAACAATAAATAAATCATATTTCAGACAAAATCTGAGATATAAAGATATTGAACTTTTTAAAGAAAATTTTTTAAAACTTTTTGAGAAAATTGATATAAAAGAAACAGAAGAACATAATAAAAATATCGTTTCTAATTTTTTGAAAAATACGTTCTATAAAAATAAATATGAAATAAATACTGCTGGAAGAAAAGATTTAGTAATACACAAAGGAAGAACAAATAAAACAAATGTTGCCGTTATTATAGAAACAAAAAATCCGAGTAACAAATCTGAAATGATTGGTTTTGATAATCCAAACAAAAAAGCTCTACACGAAGTAATTCATTACTATCTTAACGAGAGAATAATCAAAACAAATACAGAAATAAAACATGTAATAATTTCAAATATTTATGAATGGTTTATTTTTGATGCAACAGAGTTTGAGAAATATTTTTATACTGATAAACAATTCAGAACAAAATATAATGAATGGAACAATAAACAACTTGCAGGAAAAACAACAGACTGGTTTTATAACGAAATAGCAAAACCTTTTGTTGATGAAAATATAGAAAATTTAGAATGTAGTTATATAAATTTGCGCGATTACGAAGCAATTGTTAAAGATAAAAATGGACAAAATAATAAAAAATTAATAAATTTATATAAAATATTTTCACCAGAACATCTTTTAAAACTTCCTTTTGCAAACGATTATAATAAAATAGACCAAAAATTTTATAACGAACTTTTATATATAATTGGATTACAAGAAGTAAATGCAAATGGAAAAGTAATTATAACAAGAGAAAGAAGACGAAAATCTGGAACAATACTTGAGGATACAATAAACATATTAAAAGTAAAGAAAAAAATTGATAATGTCGATGATTTAGAGCAATTTGGAAAAAAACAAGAAGAACAATTATTTAGTATGGCACTGGAACTGTCAATAACATGGTTAAATAGAATTTTGTTTTTAAAACTTCTTGAAGGTCAATTAATAAGATACAATAAAGATAACAAAGAATATTCATTTATTAACTCAAAAAAAATAAAATTTTACGAAGAACTTGATGAGTTATTTTTTGAAGTATTGGCAATAAAACAAGAAGAAAGAACAGATTCCGTGAACGAACGTTTCGGAAATTTACCATATTTAAATAGTTCGCTTTTCGAACAAACAAAACTCGAAAAACAAACTCTACAAATATCAGATTTAAAAAATAGACTAACAATAAAAATTCACAACGATAGCGTTCTAAATAAAAATAAAAAAGAAAGAAAAGAACTTAATACGTTAAAATATTTACTCGATTTTTTAAGCGCTTATAATTTCGCAAGCGATACAAAAGCTGAAATTCAAAAAGATAAAAGAACAATAATTAATGCCGCTGTTCTCGGTCTTATATTTGAAAAAATTAACGGATATAAAGACGGCTCATATTATACGCCAAGTTATATCACAACATACATCAGCAATAGAACAATAAAAAAAGCTGTTATTAATAAATTTAATGAAGAAAAATTTTGTAAAGTTGAAAATTTTGAAGACCTGAAAGATAAAATCGATTACACAGACAGACAAGAACGACAAAAAGCAAATGAAATAATAAATTCTATGAAAATTTGTGACCCAGCTGTTGGTTCAGGACATTTCTTAGTCTCTGTGTTAAACGAACTTGTTGCAATAAAAAGTGAACTAAAAATCTTACAAGACCAAGATAAAAATCGAATTAAAGGAATAAAAATTAATAATGTAAACGATGAACTTGAAATAATAAATTATGAAACAAGCGAAACTTTTCAGTATTATGTAAATAAAAAAGGTCGCCCACACCCAGAGATACAAAATATACAAAAAGCACTATTCTTAGAAAAACAAAATCTAATTGAAAATTGTATCTTCGGAGTTGATATTAATCCTAAATCCGTTTCTATTTGTAGGTTGAGACTTTGGATAGAATTATTGAAAAATACATTTTACACAGATGAAAGCAATTATAAATATCTTGAAACATTGCCAAATATTGACATAAACATAAAACAAGGTGATTCGTTGATAAGTTTTTTTGACTTTAATGGATATCCACTAAAAAACGGACAACTAAAAAAATTGCATAAATTTACAAAAGAATATAAAACGCAAGTCGGATTATATAAGAATGTAAAAGATGTAAATGCAAAAATACAAATTACAAAAAAAATAGAAGAAATTAAAGAAGAATTTATAAATTTTGCAAACCCACACGATAAAGAATTTGTTGAATTTAGAAAAAAAGAAGCTGAACTAACAGAACAATTTATATTCTTTTCGAGAGAAGAACAAAAAAAATGGAAAATTAAACACGAAAAATTAAAAAAAGAAATTAAAAAAGAAAGAAATAGATTAGAAGAAAAAAAACGTAGTATTTATAAACATGCTTTTGAATGGAGATTTGAATTTCCAGAAATATTATCCGAAAAAGGTAGCTTTGAAGGTTTTGATGTTGTGCTTGGAAACCCGCCGTATATTCAAATAAGTAAACAACAACAATTAAAAGAAATAAAATATAATTACAAAACATATAAACAAACAGGCGATATTTATATGTTGTTCATAGAGCGAGCATTGCAAATAGTTAAAAAAAATGGTCTTGTAAATCTTATAACTTCAAATAAATGGATGCGCTCAGCTTTTGGAGAAAATTTACGAAGTTTTTTATTGGAAAATACAAAAATATTGAAATTAATTGATTTTGATAGTTTGAAAGTTTTTGACAAAGCAACCGTAGATACAAATATAATAGAAATAAAAAACCAAAAAAATGACAGCAAAAGTTTCGAAACGGTAAGACTTGATAAATCGTTTAATTTAGAAAAAGACAGTATTTTCAAATATTTTGATGAAAATAAAAAAACTCTATCAAATTTAACAAGTGAAGCATGGAATTTGATTTCTGAAAAAGAAAAATTAATAAAAATCAAAATAGAAAAAATAGGAAAACCAATTATTGAATGGAATATAAAAATTAACAGTGGTATAAAAACTGGACTTAATGAAGCATTTATTATAAATACAATAGAAAAAGAAAAAATAATTTGCAAGGAAGATAAAAATAAAAATATAATAAAACCGCTTTTACAGGGAAAAAATATCAGAAAATATTATTGTAAATGGACTGATTTATGGTTAATTAATTCACACAATGGTTTACAGTCAAAAAAAATAAAACCAATTAATGTTGAAAAAGAATATCCTATAATATTTAAACACTTATCAAAATGTTTACCTAAAATAAAAGAACGATTTGATAAAGGAAAGCATTGGAGTAATTTAAGAAATTGTGCTTATCATAATGATTTTGAAAATGAAAAAATAGTGTGGAGAGCAATAACAAAAAAATTTAATTTTCATTATGATACAAAAAGTATGTATTCAGATGGAACAACTTTTATTATGACTGGTAAAGATTTAAAATATATTTTATCAATTCTTAATTCTCGTTTATTCTCGTTTTGTATGGATGAAATATATTTGCTCGGCGATACGTTTCGTTCCAAAAATAAAATATTGCAAAATTTTCCTATTCCTGAAATTAATGAAAAAAATAGAAAAACTGTAAATAAGATAAAAAGACTTGTAAATAAAATATTATCTACAAAAGAAAAAAATAATAAAACTGACACATCAAAAGAACAAACAAAAATAGATAATTTTATTTATAAACTATACGAACTGACAGACGATGAGATAAAATTGATAGAAAAATGAAACAACAAAAATTATTTGATAACACAGATAACGAACAAGAGTTCTTTGAAAATGCTTTTGATTGGGCTTTGGAATTTCCAAAACTTTGTGATGAGTTTGGAAATTTTGAAGGTTTTGATGTTGTGCTTGGAAACCCGCCGTATATACCATTAAAAAAATTACCAGAATTAAAACTTGTAAAAGATAATTATAAAACATATAACAGTAACGGCGATATTTATATGTTGTTCATAGAGCGAGCTTTGCAAATCGTTAAAAAAAATGGTCTCGTAAATTTTATAATTTCAAATAAATGGATGCGCTCAGCTTTTGGAGAAAATTTACGAAGTTTTTTATTGGAAAATACAAAAATATTGAAATTAATTGATTTTGATAGTTTGAAAGTTTTTGACAAAGCAACCGTAGATACAAATATAATAGAAATAAAAAACCAAAAAAATGACAGCAAAAGTTTCGAAACGGTAAGACTTGATAAATCGTTTAATTTAGAAAAAGACAGTATTTTCAAATATTTTGATGAAAATAAAAAAACTCTATCAAATTTAACAAGTGAAGCATGGAATTTGATTTCTGAAAAAGAAAAATTAATAAAAATCAAAATAGAAAAAATAGGAAAACCAATTATTGAATGGAATATAAAAATTAACAGTGGTATAAAAACTGGACTTAATGAAGCATTTATTATAAATACAATAGAAAAAGAAAAAATAATTTGCAAGGAAGATAAAAATAAAAATATAATAAAACCGCTTTTACAGGGAAAAAATATCAGAAAATATTATTGTAAATGGACTGATTTATGGTTAATTAATTCACACAATGGTTTACAGTCAAAAAAAATAAAACCAATTAATGTTGAAAAAGAATATCCTATAATATTTAAACACTTATCAAAATGTTTACCTAAAATAAAAGAACGATTTGATAAAGGAAAGCATTGGAGTAATTTAAGAAATTGTGCTTATCATAATGATTTTGAAAATGAAAAAATAGTGTGGAGAGCAATAACAAAAAAATTTAATTTTCATTATGATACAAAAAGTATGTATTCAGATGGAACAACTTTTATTATGACTGGTAAAGATTTAAAATATATTTTATCAATTCTTAATTCTCGTTTATTCTCGTTTTGTATGGATGAAATATATTTGCTCGGCGATACGTTTCGTTCCAAAAATAAAATATTGCAAAATTTTCCTATTCCTGAAATTAATGAAAAAAATAGAAAAACTGTAAATAAGATAAAAAGACTTGTAAATAAAATATTATCTACAAAAGAAAAAAATAATAAAACTGACACATCAAAAGAACAAACAAAAATAGATAATTTTATTTATAAACTATACGAACTGACAGACACCGAAATTCAACTTGTAACGCAATAATAAAATTTATTTTTAAGCTGAATTGACAAATACAAATTTTATAAAAAGAAATACACTCAGGTTTGAGATTATTTTTTTATTTGAGAAGTAACTCTTTTAATTTTTAATTCAAATAATCATTGACACATAAACAAATTTATATTAACTATAAAATAAACTAATTTTATGAAAAATATTTTACTTATTTCTGTTAAAAAAATATTATTAACAACTTTGTTTTTAATAATTTTTTCCAATATATTTGCTCAAACAGCAGATTTCAGTTCTTCCATAACAGCAAACGGGTGCATACTTGCTACCTACCAATTTACAGATGAATCGCTTAATTCCAGCGGTAATCCAGTAAGTCCTGCAACAACTTATTATACATGGGAGTTTGGCAATAGTAATGGAATTGTAAGGTCGCTCGGAACAATGGCTGATATATACAACCCCTCAGCTACATATTCTGGTTCAGGAATATATACGGTTACGCTGACAATAGATTTCGGCGATCCAGCTGATTCTTATACAATACAAAAACAAATTGTGGTTTACAAACCATCAACACCAGTTTTTACTGGCGATGTGTTGGTAGGCTGTGCAGACCATACAGTAAATTTTGCTGACGAAACTGATGTCAGCGACCCTCTTGTGGGCGATATTACTGGCTGGCTGTGGACGTTCGGCGATGGAGGAAGTTCAAACGAACAATTTCCTACATACACATATAACAATGCTGGAAATTTTAAAGTTACACTAATTACATATACCGAAGCAGGAGGTATTACAACTTGTACAGGTACTATCGAAAAAGAAAATTACATCACTGTGCGGCACAGCCCTACCTCAAATTTCGAGCTTGCCAATCCGCCAGCATGTGACTTGCCTTATACTGGAAATTTTACTAACCTATCAACTATTACAACAAACCCTCCTCCTGGTGGAACAATTGACCACTACGAATGGATATTTTATGACAATGACGGAACAACAATATTATCTACGAAAACAACAACAGATGCCTCACAAATTTATACAGAATATGGAACTTATCCAGTAAAATTAAAAACATGGTCGTCTCAGGATTGTGTCGATTCTCTTACAATAAACGATATAATAGTAATAGCAGATGATATTGCAGATTTTAATTTGCCAGCAGTTATACCTTGTGCAAATCAGGAAGGAACATTTACAGATATCTCATCTATCGGTGCAACCGCATGGGAATGGGATTTCGGTGATGGTGGAACAGCTACAATACAAAACCCATCTCATGCTTTCGCACCAGGAAATTACGAAGTCGAACTTACAACTACATTTGCAAACGCTTGCACAAGAACAGTTACAAAACCAATTACAATAGAAGAACTACCAGACGCAACTTTTGGTATTCAACCAGAAACAGGCTTATGTCAGGTTCCGCTTGCGATAACTTTTACGCCAAATACAATGCCAACAGGAGCTTCTTATGAATGGAATTTTGATGACCCTACTTATTTTCTTGGCGGTATTAGTACAGATGAAACGCCAGAACATACATATACATTGTTCGATAGTTATCAGGTTTCACTTGAAGTTACAAATGCTGCTGGTTGTGTAAATACAGTAATAGAAACAATTGATATTATAGAACCTATTGCCGATTTTACTTATAATGATGTTGCTGGTTGCGCTCCTTTGTTGGTTAATTATTTCGATGCAAGTGCGTGTGATAACGATGCAATAACAACTTATGAATGGTTCTTCGATAACGACCAAATTGTTGATGCAACAGGTGTTACTACTTCATTTACTTATAATGCCTCTGGAATTTACGATGTAAAATTAAGAATAACAACAACAAACGGCTGTCAAGATTCTATAACAAAATTTGGTGTCGTTGCTGTGGGTGAGCCACCTCTAATTACAAATATCAATGTTGACCGTGATGGCTGTCGACGTGATGCGTTTGGAAATGGAGTTGGTTTTTCTCCGATAATCGACCCTAATTCAGTATCTGTGGACAGTATTGAATGGAACCTTGGAGGTACGATTGTTAATATAGGAAGCGATGAAATTCCTCCTTTTGATTATAATCATTTTTTTGATTTAACTGGAGACCATACAATTTCTGTTACAGTATTTAATAACGGCTGTCCGTTTACTTATACGCTTGCCGACCCTGTACATATTGACGGTCCGATTGCGAATTTTGAAATTATTAGCGGAGGTGTTAGTTGTTCAGGAAACTCTGAGGTTATTTTTAGCAATACAGGAAGTATTAATGCTACAAACGGTAATACTGTTTATACATGGGATTTTGGTGATGGAATAATTGAAAACCATCCTGTTGGTTCTGGAATTTCGCATACTTATGTAAATCCTGGACATTATACAGTAAAATTAATATCTACAAATGATGCCGACCCTATTTGTTCCGACTTCATGGAAGTCGATGTACATATTAGTTTTTCGCAGGCTCTGTTTGCAGTACTTGACAATAGTGTCTGCCGAAATGAACTTGTGCAATTTACTGATGAGAGTATTATCGCAACAGATGATAATATAGCAACATGGATATGGGATTTCGGAGACGGAGATACACAAACAATAAATAGACCAAACGATCCTAATATTACACATTTGTTTGAGCCACGTGATGAACCTTACTTGGTTACATTAACAATAATAGAAGACAACGGTTGTATTTTTACTTCAACAGCTACACCTGTTACTATAAACGGACCGATTGCAAATTTTACTCATAATGCTATTTCATGTACAGGACAGGCTGTTAATTTTACAGATGCCACAACAGTTGCACCCGCAACGGGTAGTATTGATACTTGGGAATGGGACTTTGGAAATCCTGCATCGGGGACAAATAATGAAAGTTCATTGCAAAATCCAACTCATGCTTTTACAGCAGCAGGAACTTACACAGTAACATTAACATCTACAACTGTTGCTACTACAAGTACTGTTGTGTGTTCGCATACTGTTACTCGTGAAATTACGGTTATCGACCCACCAGTTGCAAGTTTCACAACAACACAAGATTTGTATTGCACAGATGACCCTGGATTTATTGATTTTACAAGTACATCA
The DNA here is from genome assembly GCA_029934515.1 of Bacteroidales bacterium. Classification (GTDB taxonomy): domain Bacteria; phylum Bacteroidota; class Bacteroidia; order Bacteroidales; family JAADGE01; genus JAOZMB01. Next base: position 50,749 of record JAOZMB010000005.1, on the reverse strand, counting down.
ACAGGAACAGGATTGACGTACTCTTGGAACTTCAACGGAACAGGAACTGGTATAGATTTACCAACAGAAACACCAAAATTTCATTATGACAATGACGGAATTTATAATGTTCAATTAACTGTAAGCTCCGATAACGGCTGTTCGGATATTTATGCCTATACAATAGAAACTATAACTCCAGAATTACCTGTTACAGCCGATGGCTCTGCATCACCGCCGCCGTATAATTGTCCACCTGCCGAGGTTGAATTCGAGGTTATTCCATCACCTTCAAATGCAGCAATGACTGATTGGTATTGGGACTTTGGAGATGGTAACTTTTCTTTTGAACAAAACCCAACTCACATATATAATTATCCTGGAACTTATACAGTGGAGGTAACAGGTATTAGCGCAGCTGGATGTAATGTTAAAAATACACTAACAAATTTTATTGAAATAAACGGTCCATCAGGTGAATTTTCTTATGGACCAGATGAAATTTGTTATCCAGATATGGTACATTTTGATTCTGAAAATCTAAAAGATTATTCTTATATACAATGGGATTTCGGGGACGGTGTTACTTTTCCACTATTAAATATGAGAGAAGTTACTTCGGCTGAACAAGATGATATATCTGACGGAAAACCTGTTGCAGATGTTACATGGATAGAGCATACATATACTAAGGCTGGTATAATGAACCCATTTTTAATATTGAAAGATAACAACGGCTGTAAGGTTTCTTATCCAACAACAATAGGACCAATAAGGTCAAGTGGAAATCCAACAGCAAGTTTTACGTGGGTAGGAGGAAGTGATATTTGTGAAGATACGCCATTTGATTTTGAAGATTTAAGTATGGCTGATCCAATGACACCTTCATATCTTGCACCAAATATAGCATCTTGGAGTTGGGCATTTAACGATAATCCAGATACAAATCCACCACTTGGAATCTCTACAGACCAAAACCCAAGTTTTCAATATGACAATGCTGGCACTTATACAATTGACTTGGCAATAGAAACAGCTTTTGGATGCACAGATAATTATCAAAGAGAAGTAACAGTTGTTACACCAAATATTAGCGCGAACATAACAGTTACAAATTCTCCTGTTTGTCCAGGAGAACCAGTAGTATTCTCAAGTGCAGGTTCTGAAAGTACCAGCGGAGGAGGAGGTCAATTGGATATAACTTATGAATGGACTTTTTACGATTTAAGCGGAGTATTGGTTCTTGGCACATCAACAGATGAAAATCCTGTATTTACTTATTCAGAACCTGGAACATACAATATTGGATTAAAAGTTCAAGATGAAGTGTTTTGTACAGCTGGTGCAACTGCTTCAGGAGAGGTAGAGATAAAACAAAATCCAGAGTTCGCGCAGGAGCCTTTTGATAAAACTGTTTGTGAAGGCGAAGATGTAAATTTTACGGCAAGACCTACAACGGAAACATTAGATACGGAAGATATGGAATATCAGTGGCAGGTAGATGAAGGAAGTGGTTGGGGTAATTTATCAAATAATGCAACTTATGATGGTGTTTCAGGCACTTTTACTTCATCTCCAGCTGTAACAATTTCAACTTTAACTATTAAAAATGTTACTTATTCTTTAAACGGTTATAAGTACCGTTGTAAGATGCAATATACTAATACTATTTTTTGTGTATCTTATTCAGACCCAGCGGCAACTCTAATGGTTAACAAAAATCCAACAGCTTCGCTTGCAGGAAATGACCAAGATATATGCGACCCAGCGACAATAACATTAGATGGAAATTCTCCATCGGTAGGGACAGGAACATGGACAAAAATATCAGGACCTCATGCAGTTACATTTTCCGACTCACATTCCCCAACATCAACTGCGGAGATGATGCCCGGAACTTATGTATTGCAATGGGAAATAACAAATGGAGTTTGTCCGTCAACGCCTGATGAAATGACAATAAACAGGTCAGAACCAGCAAATGCTGGAGATGATATTCAGATTTGTAATCAAACATCTGTTACAATGAACGGAAGCGACCCGCTAATAACAGGAGGCACAGGAGAATGGACATACAGCGGTTCATTAACTCATAACATCGACCAATCAGATGAGTATAATACTGAAATTTCATCGCTTGAATTAGGCGATTATATTTTTAAATGGCAAGTAAGCGCTTCACCCGGATGCGGAACAACAGAAGATGAAGTTAAAGTGCATAATTATGGTTTACCTCCTTTTGGAACACAACCATTTTCAAATACTATTTGTGAAAACCAATCAGCTACGTTCTCTGTAAATGCATCTCCAGCTCCGGAATTTGGTTTCCAATGGTATGTTGACAACGGTGGAGGAGGAGGCTTCTCGCCATTGACTGACGATGCTTTTTACAGCGGAAGTACAACTAAGGATTTAATAATAGTAAATGCTCCTAAGGGTTTTAATGAGTATGAATATAAATGTGAAATTACAAATAATTCAACCACATGTACTAATTTTTCAGACCCTGCTATTTTAAATGTGCTTGATGCACCAAACAATTTTGTTCCTGATATTGCAATCTGTGATGGTGATGATGCTAATATTAAAATACAAAATACTGATGCAAGTTATACATATACTCTTAAAGACGATTCTGATATAACAGTTGTAGCACCGACAGCTGGTAACGGAGGCGAACTGACTTTGACTGTTAATCCAGGTCCGACAGAAAATAAAACATATTATATCTGGGTTACAACAAATACATTAAACGATGATGAATGCGAAATATTACTTCCTGATGTTGCGGAGGTTACTATAAATACTGGTTTGTTGCCACTTACATTAGAAGGACCAAGTGCTGTTTGTGAAGGTGTTACTGATATTACTTTTTCGGTTACCGAGAATATTAATTCAACTTATGTATGGACTGTGCCAACAGGTGCATCAATTACTTCAGGTGCTGGAACACACGAAATTAAAGTTGAATTTGACGGAGCAAGTACAGGAAATGTTACAGTTCAAGAAACCACATCTGCTGGATGTTCGGGAGTTATTTCTACAAATATTATAACAGTAAATATACCGCCGACTGTTGTTTTTACTGAAATACCTGATGTTTGTATAAACAATGGAACGTATAATCTAACAGAAGCAACACCACCAGGAGGAACATATTCAGGAAATGGAATTACTGGAATACCATCAAGCAGTTTCAATCCTGCTTCAGCTGGTTTGGGAGAACATGAAATAACATATACATATTTTGACGGAAATTGTAGTGATGACGATATGAAGAAAATAGAAGTATTAGCTGTTCCAAGTCCTAACATTAATGAAAATGACGATGTCTGTGCAGGTGATTTAGGTGTTACATACAGTACTTCGAATACAGGAAATGATTTTGTATGGTCGGTAATTGGTGGAAGTATTGCATCTGGTCAAAATTCAAATGAAATAACAGTAGATTGGGGTGTTGCGGGTTCTCGTTCTGTAAAAGTAACCGAATCGGCTGCCTCTTGCGATGACGATGATATTCAAAATATTACAATAAATCCACTACCAACAGCAACAGTCAGCGGAGGAGGAACAGAATGTGATGACGGAACAAATATTGATGTTGTTTTTACATTAACAGGTGAAAGTCTTTGGAATTTTACTTATGAAATAGATGGTGGCTCGCCTACAAATGTTATTGGTACAAACAGTCCGCATACTATAAATACTACAACAGCTGGAACATATACAGTAACTTCTATTACAGATGGAAATAATTGTATAAACAATATTGGGGCGGGAAGTGCTGTTGTTACAATAAATGATGCGCCTATACATTACACTGTAAGTGACCACACTATTTGTGCAGGAGATAATGTAAATATTGAAGTTAGCGATTCCGAATCTGGTGTTAAATATGAGTTAAGGTTGCAAAGTGATGACAGTGTAGTTGCAACTTTATTTGGAAATACCGGAAATGCTTTAAACTTTAATGTCTCTCCAGCAATCACAACAAATTATTATATATATGCTGTAAATCAGACTACTCTTTGTGAAACAAATTTTCCTGACCAAGCAATAATTTCTGTTACTCCAAAACCTACACCAGCAATTAATGAAAGCGACCCTGTATGTGAGAATGAAGCAAATCACATATATAATACAACATTTACAGGTGGACATTCATATCTCTGGACAGTAACAGGAGGAACATTTGAAGGAGGAGTAGATACGGGTAATTCTGTAATTGTTGATTGGGGAGCTTCAGGTGTTGGAACATTAACATTAACAGAAACAATTGATGCAACGGGTTGTTTTTTAACAACACCGGTTTCAAATATTATTATTGATCCATTGCCGACTGACCCTACTTCTGTTGTTACAAACAATAATAATTTTTGTGCCGATGATGCAGGAAATATATCTTTATCTGCCGTAGGAGGGTCTGGTGTTGATGTTAGATGGTTTGATATTGCATGCGGTTCTGGTGATTTAGGAACTGGAAATGCGCTTGTTATTCCATCACCAACAGAAACAACTACTTATTACGGTCGCTGGGAAAATGATTGTGGAGAATCGGATTGTCAAGCTGTTACAGTTACTGTAAATCCAATGCCAGACGAAACACTTACTGTTAGCGACCCAAATTTATGTTCTACAACATCAAATGTTGTTATAGAAGTACAAGATACACAAGATGGCTATGACTATCAATTAAGATACGAAAATGATGAACCTGTAACAGTTGGAGTTTTAGTAAATTTTACAGGAGACGGAAATAATAAAGAATTTACAACAACCAATCCAACAGTGTCATCAGATTATAATGTTTTGGTTACATCTCCAAATGGTTGTTCTATTAAACTGACAGACATTGCTGAGGTTAGAATTGATGACCTGTTAAATAGTGATTTAGAAGTAACAGACCCCGAAATTTGTATAGGAGAACAGGCGACAATTGTATTAAAAGAATCTGTTCTTGGAGTGCAGTATTGGTTACGCGATGATGCTAATATTGATATTGGTTCACCTAAAAATGGAATTGATGGTGATCTTGAATTTCATATTACACCATCAGGGACTGTTACAGGTACATCAACATATAATATTTTGGCATCTGTTCCAGCAACTACATGCGCAGAAGAAATTAATGATAAATCAATAATTACAATTTCTGCTTATCCGACAGATGACTTAGAAGTAGGCGATGATGAAATTTGTGATACTGATGCTGCTAATATTTATATTTTTAGTTCTGTATTTGGTATTGTTTACGAGTTAATGGACGGTGCAACTTTAATTGAAACAAAAACTGGAAACGGTTCAGATATTTTATTTACACCAACTCCATCGGCTACTACATCATATACTGTCGTAGCAAATAACACATCTTGCCGATTAAACCTTATCGATTTTCCTACTGTTACTGTAAATCCGTTACCAACAGCAACTTATACAGTTACAGGTGGCGGAAGTTATTGTGCGGGAGCAAGTGGAAGTGAAATAGGAATGAGTGGTTCACAAACAGGAGTATCGTATCAGTTAAAGCGTAATGGCGGGAATACGGGACTTGCGGTTGTTGGTAATGGTTCGGCAATTACTTTTGGTTTACAAACAATAGAAGGTACATATACAGTTCTTGCTTCTAATAATACAACTACATGCGAAGCTGTTATGACAGGAAATACTATTATTTCAATTGATGAACTACCAACAGCCCCAACAGCTTTAGCAACATCAAATAATAATTATTGTTCTGATGATAATTTAGATATTACATTAACAGCATTAAACGGCAGTGGTGATAATTTGACATGGTGGACAGGCTCATGCGGAAGTTCTTCTTTAATATCAAGTTCGGCTACGGCAACAACAATTACAATACCTTCGCCAAATGTAACAACAACTTATTACGCAAGATGGGAAAATGATTGTGCAGAATCTGTATGCCAAGCAATAACAGTAAGTGTTAATGATTTACCAACAGTTGCTGTTACAACATTTGATGATGTTTGTGTAAATGACCCTACTTTTACTTTAACGGGTGGTAGTCCGTCAGGCGGAACATACACAGGAACAGGCGTAACAGCTGGAGGTAATTTTAATCCTTCTGTCCCTGGTGCAAATACGAACACAGCAATTACATATACATATACTGACGGCAACGGTTGTATTGCAAGTGATACAAAATCAATTCTTGTTAATGCGCTGCCTGTTGTAGATTTTGCTACTATTGATAATATTTGTAATGGAGCTTCGCAGCTTGTTTTAACTCAGGGAACTCCATCAGGAGGAACATATTCTGGAACTGGAATTAGTAGTGGAAATATTTTTAGTGCGATAACTGCAGGTCTTGGAACTCATACTTTAAGATATACATACACAGATGGAAACGGCTGTACTAATATAGCAGAAAGAGATGTTGAAGTGGTGGATTTGCCAAGTATAACTTTTGCTTCAATAGACCCTGTTTGTATAGATGTAGCAGCATTTACTTTAGACCAGGCTTTACCAACAGGAGGGACATATTCTGGAAACGGTGTAAATGAAGCAACAAGTGAATTTAATCCAGCAACGGCAGGTGCAGGAACACATACGATAATTTATACATATACAAATGCTGATGGATGCGTACAAACAGCCGAAAAAGATATTGTAGTAAACGCTTTGCCTGTTGTAACACAAACGCCTTTTGATGCTGTTTGTGAAGATATACCTGTTTTTGAACTTATAGGAGGTTTGCCAGCAGGAGGTATATATTCTGGTACTAATGTTAATTCTGGAACTGGTTATTTTAATCCAAAAACTAGTGGAGCTACTGCAATAACATATACATATACAGACGCATCTGGTTGTATTAATTCTGTTATTAAAACAATATTAGTTATTAGTAAACCTTCGAAGTCTGATGTTCTTGGAGATGGAAGTTATTGTGAGGGTGGTACTGGTGTAGATGTAACATTATCAAGTTCTCAATCAGATGTTCAATATGAATTATTAAGAGGAGGATCAAGCACTGGAATTATTATAAATGGAACAGGTTCCGAGATTAGCTTTGGAAATCAGACAATCGCTGGAACTTATACAGTAAAAGCAACAAACAATAATTCGTGTATATCCAATATGAATGGTAATGCTGTTATTACAATAGACCCAGTACCTGTTTCTCCAACTAATGTTGGAACAAGTAATAATAATTTTTGTTCAAATCATTGGGGTAATATTACTTTGGCTGTAGCAGGTGGTTCTGGTAATTACGAATGGTATGCAGACGGTTGTGGATTAAACAATATTGGTTCTGGTGAATTTTTAACATTTCCGTCACCTAATGTAACAACTACATATTATGTAAGAAGTGAAGATGCTGATTGTGGAGTTTCTGATTGTAAAACAATAACTGTTACTGTTTTACCAAGCCCAACAATTGTATTTACAAACGATGCAGTTTTAAACACGGTTTGTTTAGGTTCTGATATTACATTTACGGCAAGTGGCGGAACGAATTATGATTTTTTAGTTGAAGGTATCAGTGAACAGAACGGCAATAGTAATACATTTACAAGTTCATCGCTTGCAGACGGTAATGAAGTTAGAGTTAGAATAACTGCAGAAAACGGATGTACAAGTACAAGTTCTATTACAACTGTTACAGTTAATGGTTTACCTGAAGTAACAGCTCCGAATAATGAAAGTGTATGTATAGATGCACCTACAATTGCTTTATCTGGAGGAACACCATCTGGAGGAGAATATTCAGGAACAGGTGTTTCGGGAGGAAATTTTAATCCGAGTATTGTTCCAGCAGGTGTTTATAATATTACTTATACTTATACCGATGTGAATGGTTGTAGTGATGCAAAAACAGGAAATGTAACTGTCAATGCTTTACCAATTGCTTCTTTTAATCCGATTCCTGATGTTTGTATAAACACACCTGCATTTGATATAACAGGAGGTTTACCGGCTGTTCCAGCAGGAACATATACAGGCACAGGCATAACAGCTGGAAATTTTAATCCGATAACAGCTGGAGTTGGAAGCCATACTGTTACATATAATTATACTGATGCAAATGGTTGTATTGATACAGAGACACAAAATATTACGGTTACTGCTTTACCTTTGGTTTCGATAGCTCCTTTTGATGAAATTTGTGAAGATGCTTCTTCATTTGCATTAACTGGAGGAACACCTTCTGGTGGTACTTATTCTGCTGCTTCAGGAGTGAGTAGTAATAATTTTTATCCAGCAACAGCTGGAGACGGAACTCATGAAATAACTTATACATATACAGACGGGAATGGTTGCTCGAACAGTTCAACTCAGGATATTATTATAAATACATTACCGACAGTTACTGTTGATGATTTTGATGATGTTTGTATAGATGCTTCTTCTTTTGCTTTGTCTAATGGCGCACCTGCTACGGGAACTTATACTGGAAACGGAATTGTAAATGGAATATTTTATCCATCAGTTGCAGGGCTTGGCGCACACGATGTTGAATATAATTATACTGACAATAATGATTGTAGTAATTCTGCGGTAAAACAAATAACTGTTATTGATGAGCCAGATGTAAACTTTGGAATGTTTACAGATGTTTGTGCTAATTCGTCTGTAATAATTTTAAGTACGGGAACTCCTTCTGGAGGTACTTATTCAGGACTTGGAGTTAGTGGAGGAGTGTTTAATCCAATAACAGCTGGTTCAGGTGTACACACAATAACTTACGATTATATTTCTGGTTCTTGTTCTGCTTCGGCAACACAAGATATTACAGTAAATCCTTTACCGCAAATAAGTTTTGCAGCTGTTTCTGATTTATGTTTAAATAGTGAACCTTATTTATTTACAACAGGAAGTGGAACACATTCTGGAACAGGAATTATTGGTCATACATTTTATCCAGAAAATGCTGGTGTTGGTACTCACACTGTTACTTATTCCTTTACGGATACAAATGGTTGTACGGCTGATGAATCACAGGATATTGTTGTGTTTGATATTCCTACTGTTTCATTTACGAATGTTGTTGATGTTTGTGTTGATGCTGTTCCGTTTGCGTTATCTCAAGGTTCACCGTCTGGAGGCGATTACTCTGGGACAGGTGTGATTGGAGAAGCTACATTTAGTCCTTCTGGTGCTGGTGTTGGAACTCATCTACTTACATATACTTATGCTGATAATAATTCTTGTATAAATTCAAATACTCAAACAGTAACAGTTATTGATAAACCGACTGTTACATTTGACCCGATTGCAAATGTTTGTATTAATGATGCTTCGTTTTTATTAACACAAGGGACTCCTTCTTCACCTGGAACGGGTGTTTATTCGGGACCGAGTATTTCTGGAGGCGATACATTTAATCCTTCGCTTGCAGGTGTCGGCACACACATATTAACATACACATATACAGATGCAAATGGTTGTGAAAATTTTGCAGAACGTTCTATATATGTTAATCCTGTCCCTACTGTATCGTTATCTGATTTTGATGAGGTTTGCGAAAATACGCCTACATTTTTATTAACACAAGGAGCGCCAAGTGGAGGTGAATATTCTGGAACAGGTGTTGATGTGACAAAAACATCATTCCAACCAGTTGTAGCAACTGATGGAACATATTTATTAACTTACAAATATATTGACCCTGTAACGGCTTGCGAAAATTCTCAAACAAAACCAATTGTTGTTAATGTAGTTCCGATTTTGTATAATGTTAGTGAAGGAGGAGTTTATTGTGAGGGTGGTACAGGAGTTTCTATTAATTTAAGTGGTTCTGAAATAGGTGTTGATTATCAACTTTTAAAAGATGGAGGAGGGACAGCATCGGCAGTTGTTGGTGATGGAAGTCCTATTAGTTTTAATAATATTACTGAAATAGGAACATATACTGTTGTTGCTACAAACAATAAATCATGTGTTTCTGTGATGAATCTTAATGCAGATGTTACAATTGACCCACTACCTGTTGCGCCAACCATAGCGACAACAGATAGAGATAATTTTTGTCCAGATGATGCTGGTACAATAATTCTTTCTGCTGTTGCAGGTTCGGGAACTGAGCTAAAATGGTTTACAGATGCTTGTGGTGCAAATCCAGTTTTTTCTTCTAATTCCACACAAACAACTATTACAATAAATTCACCAGAGACGACAACAACATATTATGCACGCTGGGAAAATTCTTGTGCCGAGTCTGTTTGTCAAACAGTAACTGTAACTGTAAATTCTTTGCCAGTTGTTTCATTTGCAACTCTTGATGAGGTCTGTGAAGATGCCTCTTCATTTGCATTAACAGGAGGAACACCAGTAGGAGGTGATTACTCTGGAGGTATATTTGTTAGTAGCAATAATTTTTATCCTACAATTGCAGGAAATAGTACACACACGTTAATTTATACATACACAGACGGAAATGGTTGTTCGAATAGTTCTTCTCAAAATATTACAGTAAATGAAGTTCCTATTATTACGGTTGTTACTCCTTTGAGTGATGTTTGTATTTCAACTTCATCTATAACATTATCAGGTGTAGAACCGCTTGGAGGAACTTACAGCGGTACTGGTGTTACAAACGGAATTTTTTATCCTCCAACGGCAGGACTTGGAACTCATAATATAACATATAACTATATCGATGAAAAAAGTTGTGAAGCAACAAATATTCAAACTATTAATGTTATAAATACGCCAACTGTTACACTTACGGCATTTTCTGATGTTTGTTCCAATACGCCTGCTTATGCTTTGTCTGGAGGAGCGCCTGCTGGAGGTGTTTATTTTGGTGATGGAGTTTCAGGTGGTATGTTCGACCCAACGGCTGTTGGTGCAGGTGTTTATACAGTTACATATACTTATCCGAGCAGTGGCGATTGTCAAACTTCTATTAATAAAACAATTACTGTCAATCCGAAACCAGAGATTAGTTTTGCGGCTGTTTCGGGTTTATGTTTAAATAGTGAACCTTATTTATTTACAACAGGAAGTGGAACGCATTCTGGAACAGGAATTATTGGTCATATATTTTATCCAGAAAATGCTGGTGTTGGTACTCACACTGTTACTTATTCATTTACGGATACAAATGGTTGTACGGCTGATGAATCACAGGATATTGTTGTATTTGATATTCCTACTGTTTCATTTACAAATATTAATGATATTTGTGTTGATGCTTCTCCTTTTGCATTAACACAAGGAACACCAGCAGGAGGTGATTATTCTGGAACAGGAATAATAGGAGGTGCTTTTAATCCGCCTACTGCTGATGTTGGAACTCATCTACTTACATATACTTATGCTGATAATAATTCTTGTATAAATTCAAATACTCAAACAGTAACAGTTGTTGATAAACCAGTTGTGAATTTTGCAGGTTTAAATAATATTTATTGCGAAGGCGACCCAGCTGTAACAATAACAGGAAATCATTCAAGTGGTATTTTCTTAGGAAATGGAATTACTGATAACGGAGACGGAACAGCTGTATTTAATCCAACAACTACCGGTACTTTTGCTATTACTTATTCTTACAGTAGCGCGTTTGGATGCGACAATTCGTATACTCAAAATGTAACTGTATTGCCGAGTCCAGTTCCTGTTCTTATTAATGATTCGGAGGCAAATGCGATATGTTTAAACGAAGCGGTTACATATACGGCTTCGGGAGGTATTATTTATAACTTTTTTATTGGCACTGATATTAAACAAACAGGTGCTGGAAGTAGTTTTTATACGACAGAACTTGCTGATAATAATGTTGTAAAAGTAGTTGTAACAGATGTAAATGGTTGTGTTGCTGAGGCGACTCAAACAATGACAGTCAATCCGTTACCAGATGTAACATTCAATACATTATCTCCTGTTTGTGTGAACACACCAGCTTTTGTTATCAGTGGAGGTTTGCCATCAGGAGGAACATACACTGGACCTGGTATTACGGGAGACGGATTCGATGCTTTCAATGCTACTGTTGGTTTACATACAATTACTTATTCTTATACAGACGGGAATGGTTGTACTAATAAGGCTATTGAATCAATAACTGTAAATGATTTACCTAATGTTAGTTATTTGGGGCTTGAAGCTTCTTATTGTCAAAATTCATCGACGGTAAATTTGACTGGTAATCCAGCTGATGCAGGAGGCGTATATACAGGAACAGGAATAAGCGACAATAATGACGGAACGGCAATTTTTAATCCTGCAATATCTGGTTCTTACGATATTACATATACATATACAGATGCTAATTCTTGTGTAAATAGTGAACAAAAATCTGTTAATGTTGTTTCTGCGCCAATAGCTTTGCTCTCAAATGATGCTACCGGAAATACAATTTGTAGCAACGAGCAGGTAATTTTTACGGCTTCTGGAGGAGCAACTTATGAATTTAAAATAGGTACAACAATAAAACAAAGCGGTGCGAACAGTAGTTTTACGACAACAGAACTTAACAATAATGATATTGTAACAGTTACAGTAACTGCTGCAACAACATGCTCATCGCCAGCAAGTCAAACAATGATAGTAAATGCTTTACCAAATGTAACTTTTGGTACTTTGTCTGATATTTGTTTAAATACGCCTATGGTTCCTTTAAGCACAGGAAATCCATCAGGAGGAATATATTCTGGTTCGGGTATAAACGGAGGAAGTTTTGACCCTTCTATTGCTGGTGTAGGAACGCATACACTTGCTTATGAATATACAGATAATAATGGTTGTATAAATAATGCAAATCAAGATATTCTTGTAAATAATATACCAACAGTTTCATTTAATGGTCTTATATCTGAATATTGTAACGGAAGTACAGCGATAACTTTAATAGGAAATAGGGCACCTGATGGAAGTTACACGGGAATAGGAATAACTGATAATACAGATGGAACGGCTACATTTGACCCAACAACAACAGGAACTTATGATATAACTTATTTATATACAGACGGAAATTCTTGTTCAAATACAGATATTCAAACAGTTATTGTTAATGAAACTCCGACAGCAACTTTAATAAATGATGCTACTGCGAATACTATTTGTGATGGTGAAACTATTAATTTCACTGCTACGGGAGGTAGTTCGTATAAATTTTTTGTAAATAATATTGAAATGCAGAGTAGCACTTCTAATCTTTATTCTTCGACAATTATTGAAAACGGAGATGCGATTAAAGTGGTTGTTACTGATGTAAACACATGTAATAAGGGAGCCGAAAATACTATTACAGTAAACGATTCGCCAGTTGTTACATTTAGTAGTGATGCTGTTGCAAATACTATTTGCGCAGGCGAAACTGTTATTTTTACAGCATCAGGAGGAACAAATTATGAATTTAAAATAAATTCAATAACTAAACAAGACGGAGCATCTGGTATTTTTGCAACACCTGATTTAGTTGACAATGACAATATTACTGTTATTGTTAGTAATGATTCGGGTTGCAAGACAAGCAGTTTATTGAATATTACAGTTAATCCAAATCCAACGGCAATGCTTGTTACTGATGCTGTTGCGAATACAATTTGTGAAAATGAAAATATTGTGTTCTCTGCTTCTGGTGGTATTAATTATAAATTTTTACTTAATACTGTTGAAGTCCAAGACGGAATTACTAATACATATTCTACAAGTTCGATAACAAATGGAAATAATATGACTGTTGTAGTTTCAAATATGTATGGTTGTTCGGATACAGATTCAGAAGTTATTGTTGTAAATGATTTACCGGAAGTAGATTTTCCTGTTTTGTCTAATGTTTGTTTAAATTCAGAAAATATTTTATTATCAAGTGCAACACCTGTTGGAGGAACGTATAGTGGTTCTGGTGTTATTGGAAATGTTTTTTATCCTTCAATTGCTGGTCTTAACACTCATACTATTACTTATAATTACACTGATGGTAATTCTTGTACAAATTCAGGTTCTCAAACTATTACAGTTAATGATTTACCAACTGTTTCGTTATCAAACGATGCAAGTGGCAATACAATTTGTTTGGGAGATGCTGTAATATTTACTGCTTCTGGTGGTACAACTTATGAATTTTTCTACAATGGTTCAAATATTCAGAGCGGAGCAGATAATACATATACAAATACTTCTTTTGCAAATGGCGACCAAGTTTATGTTAAGATTACTGATGGGCTTTCGTGTACAGATGAAAGTCCTGTTACAACAATAACAGTTAATGCTTTACCAGTTGTTGTATTTGCTTTGCTTGATGAGGTTTGCGTTGATGCTCCAACGTTTGTATTAACACAAGGCTCTCCAACAGGAGGAGTTTACAGTAGCACAGGTTTAGGAATTACGGGAAGTACTTTTAATCCTTCTATTGCTGGAATTAATACACATACAATAACTTATTCTTATACAAATACGAATGGTTGTAACAATATAGCGATGCAAGACATTACTGTTAACGATTTGCCTGATGTTACTTTTGCAGACTTATCTGGGGTTTGTGAAAACTCTTCCGCTGTAACATTAACAGGTGGTAATCCATCGGGAGGGACTTATTCAGGTGTTGGAGTTACCAACGGAGAATTTTTGCCGTCTTCTGTTGGCGAGGGTAATTATGACATTACTTATATTTATTCTGATACAAAATCATGTGAAAGTTTTGCAACAAGCACAATCTATGTTGCACCTGCACCTGATATAAATCTTAATGTTTCCAATAATTCTATTTGTCAAAATGAATCTGTTACATTTTCGGCATCAAATGGATATGAAAATTACAGATTTACAATTAATGGTATTGAAGTACAAAATGATATTTTAAATAATTATACAACAACTTTATTAACAGATGGTGATATTGTAGTTGTGGAGGGTAGCAATGTAACTGGATGTAATGCTGTTTCAAATGCTGTTACAATAACTGTTTATGAAACTCCTACGGCTGTTCTTACTGTTTCTGATAATGGAATTTGTGAAGGCGAGTCGGTTATATTTACGGCAACGCCAAATTTTGAAAATTATAATTTTAAAGTTGCAAATATACCTGTTCAAGTAGGGACTTCAAATACATACAGCTCATCAACACTTGCGGATAATGAAACTGTTACTGTTGATATTACAAACTCGAATGGATGTTCATTTACAACAAATGAAATAATAATGGTAGTTAGTGAAGTTGATGCAACATTAATTGTTAGTTCAAGTATTATTTGTCCAGGAGAGAATATTGAATTTACTGCTGCTGGGTCTTATGATAATTATAAATTTTTTGTAAATACAAATGTTGTTCAAAATGGAAGTAATAATATTTATAATAATAATACTTTAAATGATGGTGATGAAATAACTGTTGAAATAACAAATGCTTCGGGTTGTGTGCGGACAAGTTTACCTGTTGCGATAACAGTAAATCCAAATCCTGAGGTTGTTTTGGAAAGTTCTGCTACTGAAATTTGTGCTGGCGATGAGGTAATATTTACAGCTACAAGTGGATTTAACAATTATATATTCAATGTTTCTGGAACTGATAAACAAACATCTGGTCTAAATACATTTACAACATCATCACTTGTCGATGGAAATATTATTAAGGTTACAGCGACAACATCAGGTAATTGCGAAGCTGTTGGTTCGACAATAATTATTGCTGTTAATGATTTACCTACTGCTGTTCTTAATGAAAGTGATAGTCCGATATGTGCGGGTGAAAATATATTATTTACGGCATCTGGTGGAATAGATTATGAATTTTTTGTTGCAGGAACAAGTGTTCAAGGTCCTTCAAATACAACTGAATATAATACAAATATTTTGACAGACGGACAAATTGTTACAGTTAAAGTAACGGATAATGCTGGTTGTTCGCATACACATGCTGGCATTCAAGTAATTGTTAATGATTTACCTGTTGCAGAATTAATTGTTTCCGATAATGATATTTGCGAAAGCGAAACTGTAACATTTACGGCAACTGGTGGTTTTTCTGGTTACAATTTTATTATAAATAATATTTCAGTTCAGGACAACGGAAACAATATATATTCAACAACAACATTAAGCAATAATGACATTGTTGAGCTAAGTGTTACAAATACAGACGGTTGTATTACTGAACCTGCTTCTGTAACAATGATTGTAAATGATAATCCAACAGCTATATTGACACCCGATGCATCTGCAATTTGCGAAAACGAACAGATTACATTTACTGCTGGTGCTGGTTATAATTTATATGAATTTAGTGTTGAGAATAGTATTGTTCAGTCAAGTGCAATAAATACTTATACAAGTTCGACAATTTCCAACGGAGACGATATAGCTGTTAAAGTATTTAATATAAGTGGTTGTTCAACTACTTCTGATATTGTAACAATGGTTGTTAATACTGTTCCTGTTGCTGTACTTGGTGTTTCGGATAATACAATTTGTTCTGGCGAAGAAGTAATATTTACAGCTACACCAACAGGAATGAGTTCATATAAATTTATGCTAAATGGAGATGTCGTTCAGAACAGTTCTTCGAATATATACAATAATAATACGTTAAATAATGGCGATGAAATAATTGTTGAGCTTACTAATTCTTCTAATTGTTCTGATGAAACTTTACCTGAAATAATTACTGTTAATGAAACTCCGACAGTTAATTTAACAAGTTCTGCTACTGAAATTTGTGCTGGTGAAGCTGTTGTATTTACGGCTGGTTCTGGTTTTACAAATTATGCTTTTGAAGTAGATGATGAAATTAAACAAAATTCAGGTGCAAATACATTTACAAGTACAACATTATCTGATGGCGATATAGTTTTTGTAACTGCAACTTCTGAGACAGATTGTTCGGTAAATAGTTCGTCAATAGCGCTTACAGTTCATTCAATTCCAACTGCTATTTTGAATGTTGATAATAATCCAGTTTGCGAAAACGGGTCTGTTACTTTCACTGCATCTGGTGGTAACAATTATGAGTTTTTTGTTGCAGGGGTAAGTGTTCAAGGACCTTCTGTTGCCACAGAATATATTAGTAATAGTTTATCAAACGGGCAAACTGTAAATGTTGAGGTATTTAATTCATTTGGTTGTTCGGCTTTGCATAATACGGGTGTAACAATGACTGTTAATAACAATCCTTCTGTTGTGTTGATTGCTACTGATGATGAAATTTGCGAGGATGAAAATGTTATTTTTACAGCGACTGACAGTTATGATAATTACATATTTAAAGTAAACAATATAGAAGTTCAGGATGATGTTTCAAATAGTTATTCTTCTAATACATTGAATAATAATGATATAGTTAAAGTTGTTGCAACAAATGCTGATGCTTGTTCTGCCGAGTCTGTTATTGTTACGATGACTGTTTTTGATAATCCTACAACTGTATTAACTCCGAGTAAAACTGAAATTTGCGAAGGTGAAGATGTTACTTTTACTGCTAATTTAGGTTTTAATTTATATCAATTTAGGATTGAAGGTACAATTGCACAATCAGGAGCATCAAATATTTTCACGGCAAGTGGATTATCGAATGAGGATAATATAACGGTTGATGTTTTTACATTAAATAATTGTTCTTATTCTCATCCCGGAATTGAAATAAGTGTAAATAATTTACCGACAGCTACATTAAGTGTTTCGGATTATACAATATGTGATGGAGAAAATGTAGATTTTACGGTTGTTCCGAATGGTTTGGCTGATTATAAATTTATATTAAACGGAGATATAGTTCAGAGTGGTTTGTCAAATATATACAGTAATAATACTTTAAATAATGACGATGCAATAATTGTTGAGCTTACTAATTCTTCTAATTGTTCTGATAAAACTTTACCTGTTACAATTACTGTCAATGAAATTCCGACAGTTGATTTAACAAGTTCGGCTACTGAAATTTGTGTTGGTGAAGCTGTTGTATTTACGGCTGGTTCTGGTTTTACAAATTATGATTTTAAAGTAGATGATGCAATTAAACAAAGTTCAGGTGCAAATACATTTACAAGTACAACATTGTCTGATGGCGATATTGTTTTGGTAACTGCAATTTCTGCGGCAGGTTGTTTGGCAAATAGTTCGGCAGTAGCGCTTACAGTTCACGCTAATCCTGATGCAGATATTGTTGAAAGTGATACAGAAATTTGCGAAG